>NZ_LT906479.1:4597035-4903504 GCF_900187015.1 Serratia ficaria
TGCAAATACCTGCGCATCTGCCACCTGAACAACTGCGCGACCGGCGTGGCGACCCAGGACGACAAGCTGCGCCGCGATCACTACCACGGCCTGCCGGAGCGCGTGACCCACTACTTCCAGTTCATCGCGCGCGAAACCCGCGAGATCATGGCGCAGCTGGGCGTCAGTCAACTGGTCGACTTGATTGGCCGCACCGAGTTCCTGACCGAACTGGACGGCATCTCGGCCAAGCAGAACAAGCTGGATCTGTCGCCGATGCTGAAAACCGCCACCCCGCATCCGGGCAAGGCGCTGTACTGCACCGAAAGCAGCAACCCGCCGTTCGACAAGGGCCTGCTGAACAAAGAGCTGCTGGCGCAGGCGGAACCGCATATCGAAGCGAAGCACAGCAAAACCTTCTACTTCGATATCCGCAACACCGATCGTTCGGTGGGCGCAATGCTGTCTGGCGCCATCGCTACCGCACATGGCGATCAGGGCATGGCGGCCGATCCGATCAAGGCGCACTTCTCCGGCACCGCCGGGCAAAGCTTCGGCGTGTGGAACGCCGGCGGCGTTGAGCTGACCCTGACCGGCGACGCCAACGACTACGTCGGCAAAGGCATGGCCGGCGGCAGCATCGCGGTGCGTCCGCCGATCGGTTCCGCGTTCCGCAGCCACGAAGCCAGCATCATCGGCAACACCTGCCTGTACGGCGCCACCGGCGGCAAGCTGTTCGCCGCTGGCCGCGCGGGCGAACGCTTCGCGGTGCGCAACTCCGGCGCCATCACCGTGGTGGAAGGCATTGGCGACAACGGCTGTGAATACATGACCGGCGGCATCGTCTGCGTGTTGGGTAAAACCGGCATCAACTTCGGTGCGGGCATGACCGGCGGCTTCGCCTACGTGCTGGACGAAGACGGCGAGTTCCGCAAGCGCGTCAACCCGGAACTGGTGGAAGTGCTGGACGTTGACCAACTGGCCATTCACGAAGAGCACCTGCGCGGCCTGATTACCGAGCACGTGCAGGCGACCGGTTCTTCCCGCGCGGAAGAGATCCTGGCCAACTGGCCGGAATGGGCGCCGAAGTTCGCTCTGGTCAAGCCGAAGTCCAGCGATGTCAAAGCATTGTTGGGTCACCGTAGTCGTTCCGCAGCCGAGCTGCGGGTTCAGGCGCAGTAAGAGGTAGGTCATTAATGAGTCAGAATGTTTATCAATTTATCGACCTGCAGCGTGTTGATCCGCCAAAGAAACCGCTGAAGATCCGTAAAATTGAGTTTGTAGAGATTTACGAGCCGTTTTCGGAAACCCAGGCGAAAGCGCAGGCAGACCGCTGTCTGTCCTGCGGCAACCCTTATTGCGAATGGAAATGCCCGGTTCACAACTACATCCCGAACTGGCTGAAGCTGGCGAACGAAGGCCGCATCATGGAGGCGGCGGATCTGGCGCACCAGACCAACAGCCTGCCGGAAGTGTGCGGCCGCGTCTGCCCGCAGGATCGCCTGTGCGAGGGTTCCTGCACCCTGAACGATGAGTTCGGTGCGGTGACCATCGGCAACATCGAGCGTTATATCAGCGATAAGGCCATCGAAATGGGCTGGAAGCCGGATATGTCGCACGTACAGCCGACCGGCAAGCGCGTGGCGATCGTCGGCGCCGGCCCGGCCGGGCTGGCCTGCGCCGACGTGCTGACCCGCAACGGCGTCAAGGCGGTGGTGTACGATCGTCATCCGGAGATCGGCGGCCTGCTGACCTTCGGCATTCCGGCCTTCAAGCTGGAAAAAGAGGTGATGATCAAGCGCCGCGGCATCTTCAGCGAGATGGGCATCGAGTTCCGGCTGAATACCGAAGTGGGCAAGGACGTGGCGATGGAAACGCTGCTGGACGAGTTCGATGCGGTGTTCCTGGGCGTCGGCACCTATCAGTCGATGCGCGGCGGGCTGGAGAACGAAGACGCGCCGGGCGTTTACGACGCGCTGCCGTTCCTGATCGCCAACACCAAGCAACTGATGGGCTATGAAGCCGAGCAGCACGAGCCGTACGTCAGCATGGAAGGCAAACGCGTGGTGGTGCTGGGCGGCGGCGATACCGCGATGGACTGCGTGCGCACTTCGATCCGTCAGGGCGCGACGCAGGTTACCTGCGCCTATCGCCGCGACGAAGCCAACATGCCGGGTTCCAAACGCGAGGTGAAAAACGCCCGCGAGGAAGGCGTGGAGTTCAAGTTCAACCTGCAGCCGTTGAGCATCGAGCTGAACAGCGCCGGCCGCGTAGCCGGCGTCAGAATGGTGCGCACCCAGCTGGGCGCCCCGGACGCCAACGGCCGCCAGGCGGCGGAACAGGTGCCGGGCTCCGAGCACGTGATCGACGCCGACGCGGTGGTGATGGCCTTCGGTTTCCGTCCGCACCGGATGGACTGGCTGGCGGCGCACGACGTGCAGCTCGACAAGCAGGGGCGCATTCTGGCCCCGGAAAGCACCGACAACGCCTTCCAGACCAGCAACCCGAAAATCTTCGCCGGCGGCGATGCGGTGCGCGGTTCGGATCTGGTGGTGACGGCGATTGCCGAGGGCCGCAAGGCCGCCGACGGCATCATGAACTACCTGGAAGTGTAATCGCCGCTCTCCTGCCTCAGAGGCCCGGTTCGCCGGGCCTCTGCCTTTTCCGCCCCGCCACGCCTGGTAACAACCTCTCCCGCCATAACCCACTCGACGCGCTATAGTATTCAGTTAGCATCATTCGGCGGCGCGGCGGCGCCTGACATCTTGATAAGGATAGCTAACATGAAATGCTCCGTTTCCTTGCTGGCCGGCACCTTGCTGGCCGTCAGCTTCAGTTCCTCGGCCATGGCGCCGGATGCGCAGGAGGTCGGCTACAACATCGAGGCGCGCGGCGCCGCGCCGGTGGTGGCGCAATTGGCCAAGGCGGGCCAGCTGCACGCGGTGGAAGACAGCATCAGGCTGGGCGACGACGGCTGGATTGCGCTGGCGCCCAAGCTGGCCAACGGCGGCAACGCCGGCTTCACCAGCGGCATCAAATCGGCCCTGTCTTCGGCGCTGGTCTACAACCCGGCGGCGGTGCTGCACGCGCTCAACCAGGGCAACAACCTGCCAATCAATGACATTTGCACCGCGCCGCCCGAAGTCCAGGGCGATACCGCCATCACCAGCTTCAGGCAACGCGCCACGCATGCGCTCTCGACCGTGCGCGTCGGCGATCTCGGCGCCCCGCGCGATGCCTGCATGGCGGCGTTGAAGGGCTGATTAGCAAATGGCAGGCAATAAAAAAGGTACCGCATGCGGTACCTTTTTCGTTTGCTGCGGCAGCGTTATTTCACGACGCGCAACGCCGGGCGCCCCCCGCGCGGCGGCTGTGGCGGCTCGTCATCCGGATCCTGGTCGTCGCTGACGTCCGGGCGGTCGCCGTCAATCACCGACATCAGGCTTTCGGAAGGGATGGTTTCGCTGTCCAACCCCTCGAAGGTGCCCTCGGCCTCATAGGCGGCTTCCGGTTCGAACATGGTGCCTGCGCCGTTCTCGCGCGCGTAAATCGCCAGCACGGCGGCCATCGGCACCGAAACCTGACGCGGCACGCCGCCGAAGCGCGCGTTGAAATGCACGTCTTCGTTGCCCAGCTCCAGATTGCCGACCGCGCGCGGCGCGATGTTCAGCACGATCTGGCCGTCGCGGGCGAACTCCATCGGCACCTGCACGTCGGGACGCGTGACGTCCACCACCAGATGCGGCGTCAGCTGGTTATCAAGCAGCCAGTCATAGAAGGCCCGCAGCAGGTACGGACGGCGCGGAGTCATCTGAGACATGTCCATAACGCTTAGCCCCGGGTCTGCAGGCGCATTTCGCGCTCGGCTTCGGTCAGGGAGGCCAGGAACGCGTCGCGTTCGAATACGCGGGTCATGTAGCCTTTCAGCTCCTTGGAGCCCGCGCCGCTCAGCTCGATGCCCAGCTGCGGCAAACGCCACAGCAGCGGCGCCAGGTAGCAATCCACCAGGCTGAACTCTTCGCTCATGAAGTACGGCGTCTGGCCGAAGATCGGCGCGATCGCCAACAGCTCTTCACGCAGCTGACGGCGGGCGGATTCCGCTTCCTGGCCGCTGCTCTGCTCGATTTTGTACATCAGCGAGTACCAGTTTTTCTCGATACGCAGCATCATCAGGCGGCTTTCACCGCGCGCGACCGGGTAAACCGGCATCAGCGGCGGATGCGGGAAACGCTCATCAAGGTATTCCATGATGATGCGGGATTCATACAGGGTCAGCTCGCGATCGACCAGCGTAGGCACCGTTTGGTAAGGATTGAGGTCAATCAGATCCTGCGGCAGGTTATCCAGCTCGACCTGCTCAATCTCGACGCTGACACCTTTCTCCGCCAGTACGATGCGTACTTGATGGCTAAAAATGTCGGTCGGGCCAGAAAACAGCGTCATTACCGAACGTTTGTTGGCAGCGACAGCCATGAAAACCTCCAAGTTATCTAGAAAATACTGCGAATAGCCAACTGACAGGCTGCTATCCTGAATGATCTTGCCGCGGCCGGCAGCTCGCAATCAACCTGGGTCATAAAAACCGGCCTGGAAGGTAAACTGACGACAACTGCACGGCGAACAGGCGCAAAAGTGGATGATAGTTTACCAGATTTTGCTTGTTTTGTGGGGATCCTGCGGCGATTTCATGTTGAATTGTCTGATATGCCACAGATTTTAGTGGAGACGCGCGGATTTTGAGGCATAAAAAAACCCGGTGAAGCACCGGGTTTTTTGCGTAAATCGCACTGCCGAAGCAGTAGAAATTAACGCTTGGAGAACTGCGGACGGCGACGTGCTTTACGCAGGCCGACTTTCTTACGTTCAACCTGACGAGCGTCACGAGTGACGAAGCCGGCTTTACGCAGTTCAGAACGCAGAGTCTCGTCGTATTCCATCAGTGCACGGGTAATACCGTGACGGATAGCGCCAGCTTGACCGGAGATACCACCACCTTTAACGGTGATGTACAGATCCAGTTTGCCAACCATGTCGACCAGTTCCAGCGGCTGACGAACTACCATGCGGGCAGTTTCGCGACCGAAGTACTGTTCCAGGCTGCGCTGGTTGATAACGATGTTACCGTTGCCCGGCTTGATGAAGACGCGAGCGGCGGAGCTTTTGCGGCGACCAGTGCCGTAGTATTGATTTTCAGCCATTGCCATTAATCCCGATTAAATGTCCAGAACTTGCGGTTGCTGTGCCGCGTGATTGTGCTCGGTGCCCGCGTAAACTTTCAGTTTACGGAACATAGCACGACCCAGCGGGCCCTTTGGCAGCATGCCTTTAACCGCGATTTCAATCACGCGCTCAGGACGGCGGGCAATCATCTCTTCAAAGGTCGCTTGCTTGATACCACCGATGTGGCCGGTGTGGTGGTAGTACACTTTGTCTGTACGCTTGTTGCCGGTTACAGCAACTTTTTCTGCGTTCAGAACGATGATGTAATCACCGGTATCCACGTGCGGGGTGTATTCCGCTTTATGCTTGCCGCGCAGGCGACGAGCCAGTTCAGTAGCGAGACGGCCTAAAGTTTTACCATCTGCATCAACAACGTACCAGTCGCGTTTTACGGTTTCTGGTTTAGCTGTAAAAGTTTTCATTAGAAAGCTTACCCAATAATTAGTTACACGTTGGTGAACACCCAAACGCTCGAAAACAGTTGAGGCTCACACGACCATACAAGTCCAGCAAACCTACCCCTTCGAATAGCCATTGCCGGCACTATAAAGTTTTTGGGAAAAAAAACTTTGTTGTAACGTGGGGTCGCAAGATTATAGAGAAGTCGCTCGCAAAGATCGAACGGTTTTTGAATGGAAAAGCAATTTATCGCCGGCAGCGCGTCACCGGCGATCGCGCCGCGCCCCTCAGGGCAAGTGCGGCAGCCTGAGGTACTCTTCGCTCTGCATCTCCTGCAGGCGCGACAGGCAGCGCTGATACTCAAACTTCAGCCGCTCGCCCTGGTAGATCTCGAACATCGGCGCCTCGGCGGCTATCACCAGCTTGACGTGGCGTTCGTAGAATTCATCCACCAGCGCCAGGAAGCGGCGCGCGGTGTTCTCTTTCAGCGGCCCCATCACCTGCACATCATACAGCATCACGCTGTGATACAGGCGCGACAGCGCAATATAGTCCAGCTGGCTGCGCGCCTCTTCGCACAGGGTGTGGAAATCCACCGCCAGCACGCCGTCCACCGCGCGGATCGCCTGCAGCGGCCGGTGGTTGACCTGCAGCACCGGCGCCTCTTCGCCCGGCTTGCCCGCCAGCTTGACGAACATCCGGTCCAGGGTTTCCCGCGTTTGCTCATTGAGCGGCGTCAGGTACAGATGCGCCTGCGTCAGGGTACGCAGGCGGTAGTCGATGCCGGCGTCGACGTTCATCACGTCGCAGTATTGGTTGATCAGCTCGATAGCCGGCAGGAAGCGCGCGCGCTGCAGGCCGTTGCGGTACAGATCGTCCGGCGGAATATTGGAGGTGGCCACCAGCGTAATGCCGCGAGCGAACAGCGCCTGCAGCAGCGTGGCCAGCAGCATGGCGTCGGTGATGTCGGAGACGAAGAACTCGTCGAAGCACAGTACGTCGGTTTGCGCCTTGAAGCCGTCGGCAATGGTTTCCAGCGGATTTTCCTGGCCCTGCAGAGCGGTCAGCTCTTCGTGCACCCGCAGCATGAAGCGGTGGAAATGCAACCGCAGCTTGCGATCGCCCGGCAGGCTGTGGAAAAACATGTCCATCAGCCAGGTTTTGCCGCGCCCGACGCCGCCCCACATGTACAGCCCCTGCACCGGGCGCTGCCGGGCCGGCTCGGCGCCTTTGCCCAGCAAACGGCCGAGCTTGCCGCGCAGCCCGCCGGTTGGCGCGCTCGCGGCCGGCGCCTGCTGCAGCGCCTGATAAATGCGGTCCAGCTGAGTGACGGCCTGGCATTGAACCTCATCGGCCTGATATTCCCCCGCAGCAAGCAGCCGCTGGTAACGTGATAACGGTGATTGTGCCTGCATCTGTTCGATGTTCCCTAAGAACGCTATCCCCTGCATCTTTCAAGCCGCTCGGTCGCCGCCTTGTTACAGCTCGAAATCTATTGGGCATAAGAAATTATTTAGCCAATTTTGGCGGCAAGTTGATGCTGCTTCGCACCGTTATCGCCACAAATGCCCGCTCCGGGCAACGCTGAAAAACCCTGCAAACACTAGGTAAAAGCGCATCAGGATTCCACTCGGACAAGGTTAACGGTTATAGTGGATATTATTAAGTGAAAAATCCCTGCGGAACAACGAAGTCAAAATAGGAGTCATCATGACCTGGGAGTATGCGCTGATTGGTTTGGTGGTCGGTATCGTCATTGGTGCGGTAGCGATGCGATTTGGTAACCGTAAATTACGTCAACAACAAGTTTTGCAGAACGAGTTGGACAAAAGCAAAACCGAGCTGGAAGAGTACCGTCAGGAACTGGTCGGTCACTTTGCCCGCAGCGCCGAGCTGCTGGACAACATGGCGCGCGATTATCGCCAGCTGTATCAGCACATGGCGAAGAGCTCCAATAACCTGCTGCCGGACCTGCCTATCCAGGACAACCCGTTCCGCTATCGCCTGACCGAAGCGGAAGCGGACAACGATCAGGCGCCGGTGGAAATGCCGCGCGACTACTCGGAAGGTGCATCCGGCCTGCTGCGCGGCCAGACGGCGCGCCGCGACTGATATCCCCCCACCCGTGGGCTCGCCCACGGGTACCCCGGCTTGCCCGGCCCCTTTCCTCTCCCGCACGGCCTTTACTGAACTTTTCACGCAAATTCACGGTCTTACCCTTCACTATGATAGGGATGTTGCCTTATCATCCAATTTTCATCGGCAGGTATCGAGAGAGTTATTATCAATGAAGAAAAAGTCGTTAATTCTTAGTGCATTGGCAATGAGCATTGGTCTGACGCTCAGCTCCGTACCGGTCGCCAGCGCGGCCCTGCCCGTCGCCGTTCAGGGGCAGCCGCTGCCGAGCCTGGCGCCGATGCTGGAAAAAGTCTTGCCCGCCGTGGTCAGCGTGCACGTTGAAGGGACCCAGGTACAGCGCCAGCAGCTGCCAGAGGAGCTAAAGCGCTTCTTCGGCCCCGATTTCCCCGGGCAGCAACAGGGGTCTCGGCCGTTTGAAGGCCTGGGATCCGGCGTGATCATCGACGCCGCCAAGGGCTATGTGCTGACCAACAACCACGTCATCAACAACGCCGACAAGATCCGCGTGCTGCTGAACGACGGCCGCGAGCTGGACGCCAAGCTGGTCGGCCGCGATGAGCAATCCGACATCGCACTGCTGCAGCTCAGCGACGTCAAAAACCTGACCGCCATCAAAATGGCCGACTCCGATCAACTGCGCGTCGGCGACTTCGCGGTGGCCGTCGGCAACCCGTTCGGCCTCGGCCAGACCGCCACCTCCGGCATCGTCTCGGCGCTGGGGCGCAGCGGCCTGAACCTCGAAGGGCTGGAGAACTTCATCCAGACCGACGCCTCGATCAACCGCGGCAACTCCGGCGGCGCGCTGGTCAACCTCAACGGCGAGCTGATCGGCATCAACACCGCCATTCTGGCGCCGAGCGGCGGCAACGTCGGCATCGGCTTCGCCATTCCGAGCAACATGGCGAAAAACCTCAGCCAGCAACTGATCGAATTCGGCCAGGTGAAGCGCGGCCTGTTGGGCATCAAAGGCAGCGAAATGACGCCTGACATGGCCAAAGCCTTCAATACCGACGCCCAACGCGGCGCCTTCGTCAGCGAAGTGCTGCCGAAATCCGCCGCCGCCAAGGCCGGCATCAAGGCCGGCGACATCCTGGTTTCCGTCGACGGCAAGCCGGTCAGCAGCTTCGCCGAACTGCGCGCCAAGATCGGCACCACCGCGCCGGGCAAAACCGTCAAGGTCGGCCTGCTGCGCGACGGCAAACCGCAGGAGGTCTCGGTGACGCTGGACAACAGCGACAGCGGCTCAACCAACGCGGAAACGCTGTCGCCCGCGCTGCAGGGGGTTTCGCTCAGCAACGGCGCGTTGCCGAGCGGCGATAAGGGCGTGAAGGTGGATAACGTCGACAAAGGCTCGACGGCGGCGCAGATCGGCCTGCAGAAAGGCGATGTGATCATCGGCGTCAACCGCCAACGCGTCGACAGCATCACCGCGCTGCGCAAGGTGCTGGAAGCCAAACCGCCGGTCATGGCGCTGAATGTGGTACGCGGCTCCGAAACCATTTATCTGCTGTTGCGTTAATTTGTTTAAAAACCGGGCCCGGTAACATACTGCGCCCGGTTAACTCATGCTATCCTCCGAACATCGTTAACCTCACCCACTAAAACTCCATGTTTGCTAAGCTCTTGCGTTCTGTCATTATTGGTCTCATCGTTGCCGGTCTGCTGCTGGCCGTGCTGCCCGTGCTGCGTTCTTCCAATAGTCTGTTTACAGAAAAGCTTGAGAATACCCGCGACGAGACCCCGGTGAGCTACAACAAAGCGGTGCGCCGCGCCGCGCCGGCGGTGGTGAACATCTATAATCGCAACCTGAACGGCGCCACCAACGTGCTGTCGCTCGGTTCCGGCGTGATCATGAACGAACGCGGCTATATCATCACCAACCGCCACGTGATCAAGGACGCGCAACAAATCACCGTGGTGCTGCAGGATGGCCGCCGTTACGAAGCGCTGCTGGTCGGCTCCGACGGCCTCACCGATCTGGCGGTGCTGAAGATCGATCCCGGCAACCTGCCGGTTATCCCTATCAACAACGCCCGCATCGCCCACGTGGGCGACGTCGTGCTGGCGATCGGCAACCCCTACAACCTGGGGCAGACCGTCACCCAGGGCATTCTCAGCGCCACCGGCCGCATCAGTATGAGCACCACCGGCCGCCAGACCTTCCTGCAGACCGACGCCTCGATCAACCGCGGCAACTCCGGCGGCGCGCTGGTCAACTCGCTGGGCGAACTGATCGGCATCAATACCCTGACCTACGACAAAATCACCGACGGCGAAACGCCGGAAGGCCTCGGTTTCGCCATCCCGATCGAGCTGGCCACCAAGATCATGGACAAGCTGATCCGCGACGGCCGCGTCATTCGCGGTTACTTCGGCATCCAGGGCAAGGAAATCATCCCGCTGCGCTCCTCCAATTCCGGTATCGATCGCCTGCAGGGCATCATCGTCACCGAGATCACGCCAAATGGCCCGGCGGGCAACGCCGGCTTCCAGATCAACGACATCATCATCAACGTGGACAACAAGCCTGCTGTCTCGGTGCTGGAAACCATGGACCAGGTGGCGGAAATCCGGCCAGGAACGGAAATTCCGGTGGTGGTGCTGCGCGAAGGCAAACGCATCACGCTGAAGATGACGGTGGGTGAGTTCCCGGAAGACAATAATTAGCGGCGGCCTCAGGCGCCGCTGACCACGCTTGGGCGGTGCCTGCCGCCCTCGTCCCCGCCCATCCCGCTGACGCAGCCCCTGATCGCCATCAATATAAAAAAATAATAATACTTTTCTATTTCATAATTTCATTACGATTGAATAATAAAAATATATAAATAAAAAACCAAGAATATTAAAAACGAATTAATTACGACAATGATGTGATATTTTATTTAAAAGAACGCGTTATTTAACAGCAAAAAAACACACTCCTTTTATTTTCTCTGTATACTGCACGACATCAACTCGCATCGCCATAACCTCAATAATGATTGAGCGCGCCAGGCTAATGGTGCGTCCAGGGACATAGATTAATTAACGCTTTAATCTAAGAATGGAATTCTTTTCGTGAATACAATTAAATATAACAACGACCATATATTATGGATTAATCGCCCTCCCCGCACGCCTGCCATTTCATCCCGGCGATATCGGCCGCTTTCTACCTACCGCGGCCTAGCGCTGCTTTTACTGTTCTCGCCGCTGAGCCAGGCAGCGCTGCCCGGCGCCGGCCAGGCTATCAGGGATCTTGAAAACGAGCGCCCCAGCCTGCCGCCGCCGGTGCAACTCTCGGCCCCCTCGGCCAATGCGGCGCCGATCGCGCCATTAGACGACGGCTCGCCGCGAGTTCGCGTGACGAAGTTTATTATCAGCGGCAACCACAGTATTCCTTCCGAAAAGATATTGCCGCTGCTGCGCGACTTGAATGGCCGGGAATTAACCCTGCCCCAGCTAAAACAAGCGGCCCAGCGCGTCACTTCTTATTATCGTCAACGGGGGTACGTGTTGACGACCGCTTATTTGCCCAAGCAGGAAATCGTCGATGGCCGGGTGCATATTGACGTGCTCGAAGGCCGTTATGGGCAAATCCGGCTGAATAACCGTTCGCACGCGGGCGACGGCGTATTGCTGCAGCCCCTGTCCGCACTGAAAAGCGGCATGCCGGTAACCGGCGCTCGGCTTGAACGCAGCCTGCTGTTATTAAGCGATACTCCCGGCGTGAAAGTGAATAGCACCCTGCTGCCGGGCGAGCGGCCCGGCACCACCGACTGGCAAATAGACGCGACGCCCGGGCCGTGGGTCAACGGCTCGTTGCAGGCCGACAACTACGGCGACAGCTATACCGGCGAGTATCGCGGCGGCGGCGCGCTCAGCGTCAATAGCCCACTGCGGCTGGGCGACAGGCTGGATCTGCGCCTGCTGAGCAGCGATAAGCGCCAGCGCTATTACCGCGTTTCGTACCAACTTCCCGTCGGCCCTTGGTCCACCCGGCCGGGCGTTGCCCATTCATCGATGCGCTATCGGCTGGGGAAAGACTTTAGCGAGCTGCAGGCGCACGGCAACGCCGCCATCAACAGCATTTTCGTTGCCCAACCGCTGCTGCGCAGCCGCGCGCTGAATCTCAATGCGCAGCTGCAGTTCGAAGATAAAACGCTGCAGGACGACATCGATCTGTTCGATAGCCGCAGCCGGAAGCGCATCGCGCTCTGGACGGCGGAAATCAGCCTCAATGCGCAGGACCGCTGGCATGGCGGGGGGCAAAGCGCGGCCTCGCTGGCTTACGCCTTCGGGCACCTGCGGATTGACGACCCCTACGCTCGCCGATGGGACAGGCTCACCGCAGAGACCGCGGGCCAGTTCAGCAAGCTGATGCTCAGCGCGCTGCGCCTGCAAACTCTAAACGACCGCGTCCAGCTCTATGGTCAGCTGAACGCGCAGTGGTCGCCGGGCAACCTCGACGCCTCGGAAAAATTCAACGTTGGCGGCCCTTACGGCGTGCGCGCCTATGCGCCAGGCAGCGGCAACGGCGATCTGGGTTGGCAAGCCAGCCTGGAACTGCGCTATGCCCTGCATCCCGGGTGGCAGCTGAGCGCTTTTGTCGATCAGGGCCAGGCGCGCCTCAACCGGCAGCCCTGGACGCCAGAAAAAAACACTCTGCATATGTCGGCCGCCGGTTCGGCGCTGGCCTGGGGCGGCGCCAGCCACCAACTCTCCCTGACGGCGGCATGGCCGCTGGCCCAATCGGGCCCCGGCGGCAACACGGAAAAGTCCCCCCGCATTTGGCTTCAGGCTGCCAGATATTTCTGAGCGTCTGATGATAAAGACCCGCTGCCTGGAAAGCAGCACGCATGATAAAAAGGAAATCATTTCATGAATAAAATTTACGCACTGGTATGGAACCCGGCTCAGGAATGCTGGAACGTCGTCAGCGAACACTGCAGCCGCCGCGGCAAGGGCAGCGCCAAACGCCGCCTAGCGGTGGCGCTGTCGCTGCTGGGTCTGACGGCGCTGGAACCGGCCCACGCCTTGCCGACCGGGCAAAATATCGTCGCCGGCCAGGGCAGCATCACCACCAACGGCCAGAGCATGACGGTCAATCAGCAGAGCGACAAGCTGATTACCCAATGGGACGCTTTCAATGTCGGCCGGGATGAAAGCCTGACCTTCAAACAGCCGGGCCGCGGCTCGGTGGCGCTGAACCGCGTGATGGGCGTTAACGGCAGCGATATTCAGGGGAAAATAGACGCCAACGGTAAAGTTTTCATCGTCAACCCTAACGGCGTTATTTTCGGCAAGACCGCCCAGGTGAACGTCGGCGGGCTGGTGGCTTCGACGCGCGACATCAGCAACGCCGACTTCCTGGCCGGCAAAAACCGCTTCGTCGGCACATCGCAGGCGGAAGTTCGCAACGAGGGCGTTCTGAATGCCGCCCAGGCAGGCAGCATTGCCCTCCTCGGCGCCCAGGTCAATAACCAGGGGGTGATCCTGGCGCAGATGGGCAGCATCGCGCTGGGCGCGGGTGATGACATTACCCTGAACTTCGACGGCGATAATTTATTAAACCTGAAAATTGACGGCGCCGCCGCCAAGGCGCTGGTGCAAAACGGTGGCCTGCTGAAAGCCGATGGCGGCCAGGTGCTGATGACCGCCAGAACGGCCGGCGACATGCTGCAAACCGTGGTGAACAACCGGGGCGCCATCGAAGCGACCACGCTGAACAATCAGGCGGGCCGCATCGTGCTGGATGGCGGCGAACGCGGCGTGGTGAACGTCGCCGGGCGACTGGACGCCAGCGCCAATGCCGGCGATGGCGGCGTGATTGAAACCCGCGGCGCACGCGTGGCGGTGCAGACGGCGACGCAGATAACCACCCGGGCGACCGCCGGCAAGACCGGCAATTGGAAACTGACCGCCACCGACGTTAACGTCGGCGATGGCGCCACCCTCAAGGCCGACACCCTGTCGACCGCGCTGACCAACAGCAACGTTGAGCTGGTCAGCACCCAGGGTGACGTCGCCATTTCCGCGCCGGTCGCCTGGCAGAGCGCCAACAAGCTGTCGCTGACGGCCGAACGCGCCGGGATCAACATCAATGCTCCGCTGAAGGCCACCGGCGCAGGCGCCGGCCTGGCGCTGAATCATAAGACCGGCTATACGCTGAATAACGCCGCGTCAGTCCAGCTATCCGGCAACGGAGCCTCGTTCAGCCTCAATGGCGAAAGTTACAAAGTGGTGCAGAATCTGGCCCAGTTGCTCGATATCAACAAGGATTTAAACGCCCGCTATGTATTAGGCAACAACATTAACGACAGAAGCAGAATCAATGCGATTGGCGGCAATGGCGCGTTTTCCGGCACCTTCGAGGGGTTGGGCAATACGCTGCAAGGGCTGACCATCGGCGGCAACGGGCCTTATGTTGGCCTGTTCGGCGCTTCGACCGGTAAAATCAGCAACCTGAATCTGGACTCGATAACGGTCATCACCAACGGGCGCTCGCAGTTTTCCGGCTCCCTGGCGGGATACAACGCGGGGACCATCCAGAACGTCAAAGCAACCAACGTCAACGTTAGCGGCAGCGGCGATCTCGGCGGGCTGGTCGGGGCCAATATGGGCACCTTGTCCAACGTGCTGGTCAGCGGCAGAGTCAACGGCAGCAATTCCCGCTTTGTCGGCGGCCTGGTGGGCGTCAACTTTGGCAACGCCGGCCGGATAGACAACAGCCAGGCGAACGTCAACGTATTCAGCAACGTGCTCGACACCGACGGCAACGGCGGCGTTGGTGGCCTGGTCGGCAGAAATGCCGCGGTTATCGCCAACTCAACCAGCCAGGGCACGGTCGGCGCATCAGGCAACGCGGTGAATATCGGCGGGCTGGCGGGGCTGAATACCGGCCGCATCACCCATGCGCTGTCGAACGCCGCCGTGGCCGGCAACCGCGGCAGCCTGACGGGCGGCCTGGTCGGCCTTAACCAGGGCGACATCAGCAATTCGGCCGCCGTGGGTTACGTCACCGGCAACGGCAGCAAGGCCATCGGCGGATTGGTTGGGCGCAACGAAGGCGCGCTGCGCGACGTCCAGGCTAACGGCGACGTGCTGGACACCGGCAGCCGCAACGTCGGCGGCTTAATCGGCATCAATGAGACGGCCTCGGAGCTTAAAAACGTTCAGGCGAAAAACGCGGTCACCGGCGGCGACAATGCCAACGTCGGCGGGTTGGTCGGCCTGAACAAGGCGGGCAAAATCGCTAACGCCTCCGCCGGCGGCAAAGTCAGCGGGGGAGACAACAGCCTGGTCGGAGGGCTGATCGGCGATAACTACGGCAGCCTGAGCAACGTCAGCGCAGACACCGAGGTGCGTGCCGGTAAAGCCAGCCGCGCCGGCGGACTGATTGGCCGCAACGGCGCCGTCGTCGTCAGCAACGCCGACGTGCGCGGCAGCGTGGTCGGCGCCTTCAGCCAGGCGTTGGGCGGGTTGATCGGTGAAAATAACGGCGGAACGCTCGATCGGGTCAGCGCGGATACCCGCGTCGCCGCCGGCGACGACGCCATGGCCGGCGGCCTGGTCGGCAACCACCGGGGGGGGCGCATCAGCAACGCCAAAACCGCCGGCAGCGTCAGCGCCGCGGCCAACAGCCGGGTAGGCGGCCTGGTGGGCAACAACGAGTACGGCAATATCAGCAACTCGCAGTCCAGTGCCCGTGTCAAAGGCGGCTACAACAGTGACGTCGGCGGCCTGGTGGGCTATAACCAGGGCGCACTCTCGCAGGTGCAGGCCTCCGGCGACGTTGAAGGCGGGGATGTCAGCCGCGTTGGCGGCCTGGTGGGCATACACGCCTACGGCGCCTCCGGCGATATCCTACAGGCGAGCGCCTCCGGTAACGTCACCGGTAAAGCCGGCAGCAACGTCGGCGGCATCGCAGGCAAAAATGACGGCCTCATCAGGCACGCGTCCGCCTCGGGCAAAATCAGCAGCGCGGAAGCCTCGATGCGCGGCGGATTAGTCGGTTTCAACACCGGCAAAATCTACGACTCTTCGTTCAGCGGTTCGGTGATGCCGAAGCAGTTTGACGGGCAGTGGGTGGGCAGCCTGGTCGGGATAAACGCGATGGGTTATCTGCGGAACAACAGCGTTTCCGGCGTCTCGGCGAGCCTGCCGAAGGCGGGGCTGAATTTCGACGGCGCTATCGAGTAATCAGCGTTAAAACGGCTTCCCGTTCCGGAAGCCGGTTCCATCTACCGCCGGCGCTGATGCGCCGGCGGTCAACGCTTACTCGCCCTTCACTCGCTCGATGTTCGCCCCCATGGCGCGCAGCTTGTCTTCGATACGATCATAACCGCGATCGATATGATAGATGCGATCAACCACGGTCACGCCGTCGGCGATACAGCCGGCGATCACCAGGCTGGCGGAAGCGCGCAGATCGGTCGCCATCACCTGAGCGCCGGAGAGCTGCTCAACGCCGTGGCAAATCACAGTGTTGCTCTCGATCTCCGCGTGCGCGCCCATGCGGATCAGCTCCGGCACGTGCATAAAGCGGTTTTCGAAAATGGTTTCGGTGATCACGCCGGTGCCTTCCGCCACCAGGTTCAACAGGCTGAACTGGGCCTGCATATCGGTCGGGAAGCCCGGGTGCGGCGCAGTGCGCACGGTGACCGCCTTCGGACGTTTGCCGTGCATGTCCAGGCTGATCCAGTCTTCGCCCACTTCGATATCCGCCCCGGCCTCGCGCAGCTTGGCCAGCACCGCATCCAGCGTGTCCGGACGGGTATCGCGGCACAGCACTTTGCCGCCGGAAACCGCGGCGGCGATCAGGAAGGTGCCGGTTTCGATACGGTCAGGCAGCACGCGGTACACGCCGCCGCCCAGACGTTCGACGCCTTCGATGGTGATTTTGTCGCTGCCGGCGCCGGTGATTTTAGCGCCCAGCGTGTTGAGGAAGTTGGCGGTATCGACAATCTCCGGCTCACGCGCGGCGTTCTCGATCACGGTCACGCCGGTCGCCAGGGTGGCGGCGCTCATGATGGTCACGGTAGCGCCGACGCTCACCTTGTCCATCACGATATGCGCGCCCTTCAGGCGGCCTTCGACGGAAGCCTTGACGTAGCCTTCTTCCAGTTTGATTTCGGCGCCCAGCTGCTCCAGACCGGTAATGTGCAGATCGACCGGGCGCGCGCCGATCGCGCAGCCGCCCGGCAGAGAAACCTGGCCGCGGCCGAAACGCGCCACCAGCGGCCCCAGCGCCCAGATGGAGGCGCGCATGGTTTTCACCAGGTCGTACGGCGCGCAGAACTCGTTCACGCCGCTGGCGTCGACAAACACCGAGCCGTTGCGTTCGATCTTGGCGCCCAACTGGCTGAGTAGCTTAATGGTGGTATCGATGTCCTTCAGCTTGGGGACATTCTGCAGCTCGACCGGCTCTTCCGCCAACAGCGCGGCGAACAGGATCGGCAGGGCGGCGTTTTTAGCCCCGGAAATAGACACTTCACCGCTCAGGCGGGTCCGACCCTGCACACGAAATTTATCCATTTGACTACTCTCTGTTATCTAATCTGAAGCTGCCCGCCCCAGGGGGCAAACAGCCTTAAAATCCGTTGAGTTTGCGGTCTCGCTGCCACTCTTCAGGGGTGTACGCTTTGATCGACAAGGCGTGAATGCGGTTGTCGGCAATGTATTCCATCAGCGGCGCATAGACCGTCTGTTGCTTTTTGACGCGGCTCATGGCGGCAAACAGTTCGCCGACCACGATCACCTGGAAGTGGCTGCCGTCGCCCGTCACGTGCGCTTCGTCCAGTGCCAATGCCTGCATCAGCACGTCTTTAATCTCGTTGGTTTCCATAGTATCCAGTTCTGCAGCTAAAGGATCATAAACAGCCTAGTATCTTAGTGGAATACGACGTTTTCTTAAACTAAAGAAAAAGCCCCTGTTCAACAGGGGCTTTGTATCGAGGCTTCGCGTTGCGGCAGCGGAAAACAGGGCTAACCAGCGGTATCGACAGGCATTATGGCTTGCAGATTATAGAGCGCGACCAGCGTTTTCAGCCGATCGGTGGCGCCGGAAATTTTTAGCTCCACGCCGCGCTGGCGCTGTTGTTCACGCAGATGCAGCAGCAGCGCCAGCCCGGAAGAGTCGACGCGCTGCAGCTGCGCCACGTCGATCGCAGTTTTATCCGCCAGCAACGCGTCCCGCTGCCGCCACAGCGGCAGCAGCGTTTCCCGATCCAGCTCACCGCGTAAAATCAGCGTTTGCTGCTGCGATTCAAAGCTGAGCGCCGCCGACATCAGTTTTTTTGATCCAGGGTGATTGGCTGCGCCGCAGCGGACTGCAGCTGCTTGGTCAGGCCGTCGATGCCCTGGGTACGCAGGGTGGAAGCCCACTCGTTCTGCTTGGTGGTGATCATGCTGACGCCTTCGGCGATCATGTCATACGCCTGCCAGTAGCCGGTTTTGCTGTTTTTGCGCCACTGGAAGTCCAGACGCACCGGCGGGCGCCCGCCGTTGTCGATGATGGTCACGCGGATCGCCACGATGTTGGCGTCGCCCAGCGGCTGCTCAGGCGCAATCTGGTAGGTCTGGCCGTGGTACATCGCCAGCGCCTGGCCGTAGGCCTGCTCCAGGTAAGACTGGAAGGCGGTGAAATAGGCTTCGCGCTGCGCCGGGGTCGCCTCTTTGTAATAGCGGCCCAGCACCAGCGCACCGGCGTATTTGACCTGTACGAACGGCATCAGCTCCTGATGGACGATGGTGCGCAGGTAGTTGGGATCCTGCTTGATTTTCGGCTGTTCGGTTTTCAGACGGGTAAAGGTCTTCTGAGCCGCGTCTTGCATCAGGCTGTACGGGTTAGTTTGATCGGCCGCATTCGCCAGCGGCGCGACCACCAGCAGGGCCACCATCAATAAACGTTTAAACATGCAGGTTTCCTCTTTTAATGACTGGGTACGGCGGGTTGCGGTGCAGCGGCGCCGGCAGCCGGCTCGGCGGCCGCGTCTCCCGGTTTGGCGTTGTCCTGGCCGCCGCTTTTATACAGGAACTGGCCGATCAGATCTTCCAGAACCATGGCAGACTTGGTGTCCTGAATGGTGCCGCCGTCTTTCAGAATGGTGGTGCCCATATCCGGATCTTCAAAGCCCACGTTGAGCGCCAGATACTGCTCCCCCAGCAGGCCGGAGGTGCGGATCGCCAGCGAGCTGGTGTCCGGGATCTGGTTGTATTTATCCTGGATGTCCAGCGCCACGCGCGGCGTATAGGTTTTCGGATCGAGCGAAATGTCGGCCACGCGGCCAATCACCACGCCGCCGATTTTCACCGGCGAGCGCGCCTTCAGGCCGCCGATGTTATCGAAAGTCGCATAGATGCGGTAGGTCGGTTCGTTGCCGATCGACTTAATGTTCGCCACTTGCAGGCAGATAAACACGATGGCGCACAGCGCAATCAGCATAAATGCCCCCACCCAGATTTCACTCTTCTTCGTTTGCATCGAATCAATTCCCAAACATCAGTGCTGTCAGCACGAAATCCAATCCCAACACCGCCAGTGACGAATGTACCACGGTACGGGTCGTTGCCCGGCTAATCCCCTCGGAGGTCGGTACGGCGTCATACCCGTTGAAGATAGCAATCCAGGTCACGGTAATGGCGAATACCACGCTCTTGATCAGGCAGTTGAGCAGATCTTTTTTCCACTCCACGGCGCCCTGCATCGCCGACCAGAAGAAGCCGCTGTCGATGCCCTTCCAGTCCACGCCGACCACCGAACCGCCCCAAATGCCGACCGCGACGAAGATGATCGTCAACAGCGGCATGCTGATCAAACCGGCCCAGAAGCGCGGCGCCACGATGCGCCGCAGCGGATCGACCGCCATCATTTCCAGGCTGGAGATTTGTTCGGTCGCCTTCATCAGGCCGATTTCGGCGGTGAGTGCGGAACCGGCCCGGCCGGCGAACAGCAGCGCGGTCACCACCGGCCCCAGCTCACGCAGCAGCGACAGCGCCACCATCATGCCCAGGCTGGCCTCGGCGCTGTAGGTGGTGAGCACCAGATACCCCTGCAGCCCCAGCACCATGCCGATAAACAGGCCGGACACCATGATAATCAGCAGCGACTGCACGCCGACGCTGTGCAGCTGTTTCAGCAGCAGCGGCCACTGCTTGCGCGGTTCAGGCCGCCCGACCAGCGCGTTGAACAGCATCAGCCCGGCCCGGCCGAAGCTGGCGCTGGTGTTGATGCCACGGCGTCCTATCGACGCTAACGCCCGTAATAACATGAGCTTATTTACTCCCTAAGCCTAGCAGTTCGGCCTGATAATCACCGGCCGGATAACGGAACGGCACCGGCCCATCGGCAATACCATCCAGAAACTGGCGCACCCGCGCATCAGGATTGTTCTGTAATTGCTGCGCCGTGCCCTCGGCGATCACCCGGTGGTCGGCGACGATATACGCGTAGTCGGCGATGCTCAGCACCTCCGGCACGTCATGCGACACCACGATGCAGGTAATGCCCAGCGCATGGTTCAGCTCGTCGATCAGCTTCACCAGCACGCCCATGGTGATGGGATCCTGGCCGACGAAGGGTTCGTCGAACATGATCAATTCCGGATCCAGCGCGATCGCCCGCGCCAGCGCCGCACGCCGCGCCATGCCGCCGGACAGTTCGTTGGGCATCAGCTCGGCCGCGCCGCGCAACCCCACCGCTTCCAGCTTCATCAGCACCGTGCTGCGCAGGATCGGTTCCGGCAGCTTGCTGTGTTCGCGCAGCGGATACGCCACGTTTTCGAACACCGTCAAATCGGTGAACAACGCGCCCGACTGAAACAGCATGCTCATTTTCTTGCGCGCGTCATACAGCTGATGGCGGGACAACGCGGGAATATTGTCGCCATCAAACCAGATCTCGCCGCGGTCCGGCGCCAGCTGGCCGCCGATCAGGCGCAGCAGCGTGGTCTTGCCGATGCCGGACGGCCCCATGATCGCCGTTACCTTGCCGCGGGGAACCGTCAGGTTGATGTCTTCGAATATCAGTCGATCGCCGCGTGAGAAGCTCATATCGCGCACTTCGACCAGATTCTCTGCCTTCTGGTGCATGTTATCTAGATCCTTTACGGCTCATTTTTTGCCAGGCCCTGCTTGCTTGAAGCGGCAACGCCAGCTTCGTTTGGGTACAAATTTACCCGCGATGTTAAAGCAACGGGCGCAATGCGTCTCATCTTTACAAAAACTTACCGCCATTTCGCTACCAATGATGCCATTGGTTTTACTTTTATGCGCCACCCGTTCAAAATTAGCGCCATAACGAAAAAAAGCGAAAGTGTTCATATATTAGCCGGGAAAACCCGTTGCTGCGGCTTCAGTCTGCGCAACGGAGGGCAAAGCAAGATAGCCGAAGAGCGGCTTTTAACCAACGAACCGGGATGATACCCACAAAGGACCCTGCATGTTTCTCGCTATAGCATTATTAATCGTTGGTTTATTTTTACTGGTATATGGCGCCGACCGTTTAGTTTACGGTGCTGCGGTGATTTCCCGCTCGCTCGGCGTGCCGCCGCTGATTATCGGCATGACCATCGTCGGCATCGGCACCTCGCTGCCGGAGCTGATCGTCTCGACCACCGCCGCGCTGAACGGGCAAATAGACATGGCCGTGGGGAACGTATTGGGTTCCAACATCGCCAATATTTTATTGATCCTCGGGGTCGCCGCGCTGATCCATCCGCTGGCGGCGCGTTCGGAAGTGCTGCGCCGCGAACTGCCGCTGATGTTGGCGGTCACAGTATTGTGCGGTTTCGTGCTGATGGACGGCACCCTGAGCCGGCTGGACGGCGTGCTGCTGCTGGCCGCCGCCGCCGGGTTCATTCTGCTGATGCTGAAAATCGCCCGGCTGGCGCAGCGCGAAGGCAGCGACAGCCTGACCGTCGAGCAGCTAGCCGAACTGCCGCAGGACAGCAGCAACACCGTGGCGGTGCTGTGGCTGGTGCTGGCGTTCATCATTCTGCCGCTGTCGTCCAAAATGGTGGTCGATAACGCCACGGTGATCGCGCACTACTTCGGCATCAGCGAACTGGTGGTCGGGCTGACCGTCATCGCCATCGGCACCAGCCTGCCCGAACTGGCCACCACCATCGCCGGCGCACTAAAGGGCGAGGATGATATGGCGATTGGTAATATCATCGGCTCCAATATTTTCAACACGGTGATCGTGCTGGGCGTCCCCGCCCTGCTGTCGCCGGGCAGCGTTGACGCCGCCGCGTTCCAGCGCGATTACTGGGTGATGCTGGCGGTCAGCATTCTGCTCAGCGCCCTGTGCATCGGCCGCAAGCATCGCATCGGCCATCTGGCGGGCGCTCTGTTATTATGTGGCTTTATTGCGTATCTTGCGGTGCTGTTCTTTAACCCTTTCAATACTTTCGGCTAAACCGACGGGAATGAGCATGTCGAACATACAGTTGCAACCTGGCTTCGATTTTCAACAGGCCGGCAAAGAAGTGCTCCAGATCGAGCGCGAAGGGCTGGCTCAGCTCGACGGCCATATCGATGCGAACTTTACCCGCGCCTGCGAAGCCATCGCCGCCTGCGGCGGCAAAGTGGTGGTGATGGGCATGGGCAAGTCCGGCCACATCGGCTGCAAGATCGCCGCCACCTTCGCCAGCACCGGTACCCCCTCATTCTTCGTTCACCCGGCGGAAGCCAGCCACGGCGATCTCGGCATGGTCACCGCGCAGGACATCGTGCTCGCCATTTCCAACTCCGGCGAGTCCAATGAGATCCAGGCGCTGATCCCGGTGCTGAAACGCCAGCAGATCCCGCTTATCTGCATGACCAACAACCCGGAAAGCTCGCTGGGCAAGGCGGCGGATATCCACCTGTGCATCAAGGTGCCGCAGGAGGCCTGCCCGCTGGGTCTGGCGCCGACCACCAGCACCACCGCCACGCTGGTGATGGGCGATGCGCTGGCCGTGGCGTTGCTGAAAGCGCGCGGCTTCACCCCGGAAGATTTCGCGCTGTCGCATCCGGGCGGCGCGCTCGGCCGCCGGCTGCTGCTGCGGGTGAGCGACATCATGCACGGCGGCGATGAAATCCCGCACGTCAGCGCCGACGCTTCGCTGCGCGACGCGCTGCTGGAAATCACCCGCAAAAATCTGGGCATGACGGTCATCTGCAACGATCTGATGAAAATCGCCGGCATCTTCACCGACGGCGACCTGCGCCGGGTGTTCGATATGGGCATCAATCTCAACGACGCCAAGATCGCCGACGTCATGACGCTCGGCGGCGTGCGGGTGCGCCCGAGCATGCTGGCGGTCGACGCGCTGAACCTGATGCAGCAACGCCACATCACCGCGCTGCTGGTTGCCGATGGCGACCAGTTGCTGGGTGTGGTACATATGCATGACATGCTGCGCGCCGGCGTCGTTTAATTAAGGAATAGAACGGAATGAGTACGGTAGAAACCTGCTACGGGCCGGTAGAGCAAGACGTGATGGCGCGTGCCGGTAAAATCCGCCTGCTGATTTGCGACGTCGACGGCGTGCTGTCCGACGGCCTGATTTTCATGGGCAACAACGGCGAAGAGTTAAAAGCCTTCAACGTGCGCGACGGCTACGGCATCCGCTGCCTGAAGACCTCGGACATCGAGGTGGCGATCATCACCGGCCGCTCAGCCAGGCTGCTGGAAGACCGGGCGAAGACCCTCGGCATCACCCATCTGTATCAGGGGCAGTCCGATAAGCTTTTGGCCTTCCGCGAACTGTTGGATACACTGTCGCTGACGGCGGATCAGGTGGCCTACATCGGCGACGATCTGATCGACTGGCCGGTGATGGCGCAGGTGGGTCTGGCGGTCGCGGTGGCGGACGCGCATCCATTGCTGACGCCGCGGGCCCATTACGTTACCCGCATTGCCGGCGGCCGCGGCGCGGTGCGCGAACTGTGCGACATTATTCTTTTGGCTCAGAATAAGCTGGAGGACGCCAAAGGGCTGTCGATATGAGCAAAACCAAACTTTGGATCACCATCCTGCTGGCGGTGATCGCGCTGGCGTTGATCGGTTGGAACATGACGGATTTCAGCGATGACAGCGTTCCGGCGCCGATCAACGATCGGTCGCCGACGTATCAGAGCCAGCATACGGTCACCGTGGTGTACAATCCGGCCGGCAAGCTGAGCTACAAGCTGGTGGCGGAAGACGTGAACTATTACACCGCAGACGAGCTGAGCTGGTTTACCCAACCGGTGATGACGCTGTTTGATGAAAATGCGGTGGCGACCTGGTCAGTGCGCGCCGATCGCGCCAAACTGACTAAAGACCGCATGCTGTATCTTTACGGCCACGTCGAGGTGAACAGCCTGACCACCACCTCGCAGCTGGAAAAAATTAAAACGGACAATGCTCAGGTGAACCTGGTGACCCAGGACGTGTCCTCCGATGACGAAGTCACGCTCTACGGGACGAACTTCACCTCTAACGGCATGAAAATGCGTGGGAACCTGCGGGCCAAGACCGCCGAGCTGATTGATAAGGTTAAGACCAACTATGAAATTCAGAACCAAAAAACCACTCCGTAATCTGTTGATCGGCAGCTTAGTTTTGGCCGCCAGCGCCCCGGCACTGGCGCTGAAATCCGACTCTAACCAACCGGTTAGCATCGACTCGCTGAAGCAATCGCTGGACATGCAAAGCAACGTCAGCACCTTTACCGACAACGTGGTGATCAAGCAGGGCACCATCGACATTCGCGCGGACAAGGTGGTGGTCACCCGGCCGGGCGGGGATCAGAATAAAACCTATATTGAAGCCTTCGGCAACCCGGTAACCTTCTACCAGATGCAGGACAGCGGCAAGCCGGTGAAAGGCCACGCGCAGAAAGTGCGCTACGACGTGGCGACGCAGCTGGTGACCCTGACGGGCAACGCCTATCTGGAACAGCTCGACAGCAACGTGAAAGGCGACCGCATCACCTATCTGGTGCAACAGCAGCAAATGCAGGCGTTCAGCGATAAAGGCAAACGCGTGACTACGGTTCTGGTACCGTCGCAGTTGCAAGACAAAAACGGGCAAAAGAAGAGTAACTAATCACTTATGGCTACACTCATCGCAGAAAACCTGGCGAAAGCCTACAAGGGCCGCAAAGTCGTTGAAGACGTCAGCCTGAAAGTGAAATCCGGCGAGATCGTCGGCCTGCTGGGGCCGAACGGCGCCGGCAAAACCACCACCTTTTACATGGTGGTCGGCATCGTTCAGCGCGACGCCGGGCGCATCGTGATCGACGAAGAAGACATTAGCCTGTTGCCGCTGCACGCTCGTGCGCGCCGCGGTATCGGCTATCTGCCGCAGGAAGCGTCGATCTTCCGCCGCCTGAGCGTGTATGACAACCTGATGGCGGTGCTGGAGATCCGCGACGATCTGTCCAGCGAACAGCGCGAAGACCGCGCCAAAGAGCTGATGGAAGAGTTTCACATCACCCACCTGCGCGACAGCCTGGGCCAGGCGCTGTCCGGCGGTGAACGCCGCCGCGTCGAGATCGCCCGCGCGCTGGCGGCCAACCCGAAATTCATCCTGCTGGATGAACCCTTCGCCGGGGTTGACCCGATTTCCGTTATCGACATCAAGAAAATCATCGAGCACCTGCGTGACAGCGGCCTGGGCGTGCTGATCACCGACCACAACGTGCGCGAAACGCTGGACGTGTGTGAACGCGCCTACATCGTCAGCCAGGGCAAACTGATTGCCCACGGCACGCCGGATGCTATTCTGGCCGATGAGCAGGTGAAACGCGTTTATCTGGGCGAAGAATTCCGCCTCTGAGTGCCAGCGCGTCCTGAAGGACGACGGTTAACGGAAGTAGACAGAAGATTATGAAGCAAGGTTTGCAACTCAGGCTCAGCCAACAGCTGGCCATGACCCCGCAGCTCCAGCAGGCCATTCGCCTGCTGCAGTTGTCCACGCTTGAGCTTCAGCAAGAGATACAGCTGGCGTTAGAGAGCAACCCCCTGCTTGAGCAAACCGATCTGCACGACGAAATCGACGCCAAAGAGGCCACCGACACCGAAGGCCTGGATACCCGCGAGGCGCTGGAACAGAAGGACATGCCCGAAGAGCTGCCGCTGGACGCCACCTGGGACGAAATCTACACCGCCGGCACGCCGTCGGGCACCGGCACCGATTACAGCGATGACGAACTGCCGGTGTATCAGGGCGAAACCACCCAGACGCTGCAGGATTATCTGATGTGGCAGGTGGACCTGACGCCGTTCTCCGATACCGACGCCGCCATCGCCACTTCGATCGTCGATGCGGTCGACGACACCGGCTACCTCACCGTGCCGCTGGAAGACATTCTCGAGAGCATGGGTGACGAGAATGTGACCATGGACGAGGTCGAGGCGGTACTGAAGCGCGTGCAGCGTTTTGATCCGGTCGGCGTCGCCGCGCGCGATCTGCGCGACTGCCTGCTGGTGCAGCTTTCCCAATACGCCAAAGACACGCCGTATCTGGCCGAGGCGCGGCTGATCATCAGCGAGCATCTGGATCTGCTGGCCAATCACGACTTTCGCAGCCTGATGCGATCAACCCGGCTAAAAGAAGATACACTGAAAGAAGCGATGCTGCTGATTCAGTCGCTCGACCCGCGCCCGGGGCAGTCGATCAACACCGGCGAGTCGGAATACGTCATTCCGGACGTGCTGGTGCGCAAAGCGCAGGATAAATGGACGGTTGAGCTCAACGCCGACAGCATTCCCCGTCTGAAGATCAATCAGCAGTACGCCGCGTTGGGCAACAGCGCGCGCAGCGAAGCCGACGGCCAGTTTATCCGCAGCAACCTGCAGGAAGCCAAATGGCTGATTAAAAGCCTGGAAAGCCGCAACGAGACCCTGTTGAAGGTCACCCGCTGCATCGTCAGCCAGCAGCAGGCTTTCTTTGAACAGGGCGAAGAATTTATGAAACCCATGGTGCTGGCGGATATCGCCCAGGCCGTGGAGATGCATGAATCGACAATTTCGCGCGTCACCACGCAGAAGTTTCTGCACAGTCCGCGCGGTATTTTCGAATTAAAATATTTCTTCTCCAGCCATGTGAACACCGACAGCGGCGGCGAAGCCTCCTCGACGGCGATCCGGGCGTTGGTGAAGAAATTGATTGCGGCGGAAAACCCCGCCAAACCGCTCAGCGACAGCAAGCTGGCCACCCTGCTTTCCGATCAGGGGATCATCGTGGCGCGGCGCACCGTCGCCAAGTACCGAGAGTCTTTGTCCATCCCGCCGTCGAACCAGCGTAAACAGTTGGTTTGACCTCTATTGAGAAGGAAGACACTATGCAGCTCAACATTACCGGACACCACATCGAAATCACCGATCCGTTGCGCGAGTTCGTGAATAACAAGTTCGCCAAACTCGAACAGTATTTTGATCGCATCAATCAGGTGTATGTTGTTTTAAGTGTGGAAAAAGTGCAGCAAATTGCGGAAGCAACGGTGCACGTGAATGGAGGCGAGTTGCACGCCACCTCGGAAGACGAGAATATGTATGCCGCAATTGACACGCTGATCGACAAACTGGCGCGCCAATTGAACAAACATAAAGACAAATTGAAGCAACACTGACACTCTGACCCTCTTTCCGTCAGGGGCGCTGCTTAACCGCGGCCTCAGCTATCGGCGCGTTACCTGCATGGGTAACGCGCCGAACGGTAATCAGGGTTAAAACAGGCGAAAGCCCTCTTTTCAGGCGCCATTGGCGTAGACAGTTTGGTTGCAGCCCGGAACGTGCCCGCAAGTCCCTGAGGGGTTCGCGCACCGCCCGGAGCCGGAATGGCCAGTAAAATAGCCTGATAAGCATGGCTTTAAGTGAAGATGAGATGAACAACGAATATATGCAACTCAGCTCGGTGTTAAACATCGAGTGCACCAGAAGCTCGGTACACTGCACCAGCAAGAAACGGGCTTTGGAAATTATCAGCGAACTGGCGGCCACTCAGCTCAACCTGCCTTCGCAGGTGGTGTTTGACGCGGTTCTCACCCGGGAGCGCATGGGCAGCACCGGTATCGGCAACGGTATCGCCATTCCCCATGGAAAACTGGAAGAGGACACACTGCGGGCCGTTGGCGTGTTTATCCGTCTCGACCAACCTATCGCCTTCGACGCCATCGACAACCAGCCGGTCGATCTGCTGTTCGCCCTGCTGGTGCCGGCCGATCAGTGCAAGACCCATTTGCATACCCTGTCGCTGGTCGCCAAGCGCCTGGCCGACAAAACCGTATGCCGCCGCCTGCGCGCGGCGCAGAGTGACGAAGAGCTTTACCAAATCATCACCGAGTAACGCCCGGCTGACGTGACTTCCAGCCAGGATAGCGATACTGTTTCACCATGATGGATCCCGGCTTAGGCCGGGATAATAAAGAGTCTAACGGCGGCGACCAACGCCGCCGAGTTGCCAGGGGGAGTTGCCACATGGTGCTGATGATTGTCAGCGGCCGTTCCGGTTCAGGGAAATCCGTCGCCTTGCGGGCGCTGGAAGACATGGGTTTTTACTGCGTTGATAACCTGCCCGTGGTGCTGCTGCCGCAGCTTGCCAATACGCTGGCGGAACGCAACAGCTCCGCCGCGGTGAGCATCGACGTGCGCAACATGCCGGAATCGCCGGAAGTGTTCGAGTACGCGATGACCCAGCTGCCCGAGAGTTTTTCGCCGCAGCTGCTGTTCCTCGACGCCGACCGCAATACGCTGATCCGCCGCTACAGTGATACCCGCCGCCTGCATCCGCTCTCCAGCAAGAACCTGTCGCTGGAAAGCGCGATCGATGAAGAAAGCGATCTGCTCGAACCGCTGCGTTCACGGGCCGATCTGATCATCGACACCTCGGAAATGTCGGTGCATGAACTGGCCGAAATGCTGCGTACCCGCCTGCTGGGCAAACGCGAGCGCGAGCTGACCATGGTGTTCGAGTCCTTCGGCTTCAAGCACGGCATCCCGATCGACGCCGACTACGTGTTTGACGTGCGCTTCCTGCCGAACCCGCACTGGGATCCCAAGCTGCGCCCGATGACCGGCCTGGACAAGCCGGTAGCCTCGTTCCTCGATCGCCATACCGAAGTGCACAACTTCATCTACCAGACGCGCAGCTACCTGGAACAGTGGCTGCCGATGCTCGAGACCAACAACCGCAGCTACCTGACGGTGGCGATCGGCTGTACCGGCGGCAAGCACCGCTCGGTCTACGTGGCGGAGCAGCTGGCCGATTACTTCCGCTCACGCGGCAAGAACGTGCAATCGCGCCACCGCACGCTGGAAAAACGCAAACAATGACGGTCAAACAAACGGTTGAAATCAAAAACAAGCTGGGCATGCACGCCCGCCCGGCGATGAAGCTGTTTGAACTGGTGCAGAGCTTTGACGCCGAGGTGATGCTGCGCAACGACAGCGGCACCGAGGCCGAAGCCAGCAGCGTGATTGCGTTGCTGATGCTCGACTCCGCTCAGGGGCGGCAAATCGAAGTCGAAGCCAACGGCCCCGACGAAGTGAAAGCGCTGGCCGCGGTGGTCGAGCTGTTCAACTCCGGCTTTGACGAAGACTGATCCGAAAAAACCTGAGCGCGCCGCCCTGGCGCGTTCAGCTTTCAAAAGCTTCATCGGCACAATTGCGCATCCTCTTCCAAATTTTGCAACAACCTGGTGCAAATTCACTCGTTTTGTTCCCCAGAAAACTCGCCCGGTTATAGTCCCCAGCAGACCGTACAAATAATCTGACATCTCGCCAGCCGCAGCGCAGAAAATAATGAGAAACGCTGCGGCGAGGCAGCTTCAACACGCCGGACGATTTAAAAGCCCTTTTTCCCAGTCTGGACCGCATGAAATATAGAGCTAAATGGTGGGTCATTGATATCGGGGGCAACAATCTGAGGATGCTGTTTTTTGCCAGTTTCGATACCCAGAAAATCTTTGTTAAACACATTGTCTGCCACGCTGAGTACCACAAGCTGATGCAGCTGTACGAAGGAACCAGGAATGATTTCAGATGCCATCAAGGCCACTCAGGAGCTGCTGCGCGCCGTCCCGTTGCTGCGGGGCAGCACCTCGCAACAGGACTATCGGCAGGCGCTTGAATTGGTTGAGCACCTGCTTGAAACCGACGAACATAATCCGCTGATTGACCTGTTGGCGGCAAAAATTGCCGAGTTTGAAGAGAGCGGCCCCGACTTTGCCGAATTTAATCTGCGGCAGCGGCAGCTGCCGCAGGGCGTCGCCGCGTTGAGCGTGCTGATGGAGCAACACCAACTGAGTCAGCGCGATTTTGAAAACGAGATAGGCAAAAAATCGCTGGTCAGCCAAATCCTGAACGGAAAGCGGTCTCTCACCATTCCCCATATCATGGCGCTGGCCAAGCGCTTTAATCTGCCTCCGGCCATTTTCCTGCCGGAAGCCCGCTGACCGAACCATCGCCGCTAAATCCTGCTCAGGCAGAGCCATAAGGCGCTATCGAGGTTATTTTGTTTAAAATTTCAATCTTGGTTTATGCCGTGATCTCAGCCACGCCCCCAACCAACATTGAAATGACTATCAACAACATCCAGACGAAATTGATGTAGTAGTAGTGGATTAGCCATCTCGTTTCTACGCCAGGCAACGATTGTAGAAATTCATAATGGGCTTTGGGTAGCCAAACGCGTTTGCCAGTTTTTATCGGTGTCCCCGCAAGCAATTTTTTAAAATGAGCGGTTATAAAAAAACTGCCAAAATACCCAAGATTGCTAAAAAACTGATACGAGGGATTCAGTGGCCAGCCTTGTGACTGATACTGCTTAACAACGCTTTCGTATTTTCTTTTATTTAGGCCAAAATAAATCACGCTGAAAATAATAATAAACGTCGATATAAAAAACATCACTGCGCCTACGGTCATCAGCATAGAAAAAATCTCATAATCCAGTTACTTGAGCAATAAGTCAGCCATGGAGTCACCAAATTTCTCCCCTCCAGAGCTACCTAGCAAACCGCCAGAAACGCCGCCAATCGTCGAACCAACAATAGCACATGCTAATCCCGCACTACCGGCCATCGGAGCACTAATAATACCCAACGCGACACAGAGACCACCTGCCGCCGCCGTCCCGGCAACCCCACCGGCAATACCTAACCCAGCTCCACCAAAGAAGCCGCCATACCCTTTCAATGCGACTCGAGTACATTCATTTTCGCGTCCGCTAGTACAGGCGTGATAAATATCGTTAGACGTGCTAACTCCGGCCGCTGCCAATCCTATCCATCCTGCTCCTTTCATAAACCTTACCGCCTTACCGGCACCGTCAAGATAAGTCGAGTAGCCTTTTATAGCCCCTACCCCCACCGTTGACCACTCATGAACGATTGAGCGACTCGACAAATTCAACGCACTTTTGATGCTCTCATACGGATGCAAATTCAGAATCTTACGCGCCAGCCGGCTAAGTATCGGTTTATCCAACAGAACCTTCAATTCATTAAACAGCCGCTGTCTTTCAACAAAAAATTGTTGGCCGATTAGCGTACCTTGGGTACGGAACTGGTTCTGGTAGCTCATTTCGATCTTTTTAAGAATCTCATCGATACGAGTGAAGTATTGCTTACCAGCATCACTCGCAATGCCCAACCCAGTGCTACTGCCATTCAGTATGGTTGCAATGGTGGCATAATGACGCTGAAGAAAATCTGCCTGATCGGTGCTGACAGCGTCCATTGCGTGATTGACCTTTCCCTTGGCCAGGCGCAATTGCTGTAACGATGCCTCCTGCTGAGAGTTATTGGGATCGGCGACAAGCAGTATTTGTCCCGGTTTAACCCACGGAGTATCGGCATTAATCTGCATAAAATAACGGGCGGCTTCGCTACGTGGATTGCGAAACAACATGTTTCCTTGGGAAGCCAGAGAACCCGGAGTATCAACAACGCAATACCCAGGTTCAATACGTTGGCGAGAGGGGAATATCATCTGAATGACTCCTGTCATTAAAAAATAAAAATCCATTATTGTCCGTCAATGCGCCCATCAAGTTACTGCAAACAGCATCGAACCACAAACCATCGCCGCTAAATCCTGCTCAGGCAGTCCAGCGCCACCGCCTTGAAGCTGTCGAAGCTGTCGCTGCCCAGCAGCCGGCTCATCGAGCGTTCGCGCACGAAGGTGACGAACAGCTCGTAGATCGCCATCGCCTCTTCATAGTCGCTTTTGCTGATCGCCAGCAGGAAGATCACGTGGGCGATTTCGCCCTCCCCCCACGCTACGCCCTGCGGCGCCAGCAGCGTCACCACCACGGTCTTCTTCGCCAGCAATCCCAGCGAATGCGGCAGCGCGATGCCCTCGCCCAGCAGGGTTGAAACTATCGCCTCGCGTTCGACCACCGAAGGATAGAAATCCTCGCCGACATAGCCTTCCCGCTCCAGCTGGCCGCACACCGTGCTGAACAGCTCCGCCTGGGTCAGCGGCTGGTTGATCACCATAAAGTGGCCGGCGTCGAAAAACTTTTCCAGCATGTAGGGCTTGGTGCGATCCACCAGCACCAGCTTGCCCAGTTGCTCCAGCTGGTACTCGGTCGGGAACGGCGACATCACCACCACCGGCTTGTTCTTTTCGCCGATGCGGGCGTTGGAAATGACGAAGTCTTCGTCGATGTGGTTCAGCATCTCGTAATCGCGCAGCGAAACGATGCGCGTCATCACCAGCTGCGGGTATTTGCGGGCGATCTGCGCCTGGATCATCCGCACCGTGGAGTTGCCGGTGTCGCACACCAGCATCACCTGCGGATGACGCTCGTAGCCGATATTGTAATGCCGCTCCAGGCCCACGCCGATATGCAGCACCAGGTAGCCGATCTCGTTTTCGCTCAGGGTATAAGGGGTGTATTTCCCCCAGCTGGAGACCGCCGCCAGCGTGACGTCGTAGGCCATCGGATAATGCTGTTTGATGTTGGCCAGCAGCGGGTTGGGTATGTTGATTTGGTATTTCACCCGGGTAATCATGGTTTTGATGTGGGTGAGCAGGTCGGCCCGCAGCTGTTTGTCGCCCTGCAGGTTGTAGTTATAGTGCGCGTTGATGTAAGACAGGATGTAGTCCACCAGCGCCTCTTCGTCATCGGCGTTGATCTCGGTGGGCTGCACCTCCTGCACCCGCCGCGCGGCAATATTCACCCGCAGATAGGCCTCTTCGGCCATCGAAATTTCCTTGCCGGAGGCCTTGCGCAACTCGCCGGCCAGCCAGGTGGAGACCTTGCGCACCGCGTCGTCGCCGTCCTCCACGTCGAAGTCCGGCAGCGGATAGCCGTCGCCGATGCGCCGCAGCGCCACCGCGCAGTAGAAGATCAGATATTGCTCGCCCTCATCGGTCAGACGAATGGCGTACTGCGACAGCAGCGGGTGCAGCAGCCCGGCGAAGGCGGCTACCTGCGGCTGCAGCAGGATGTCGTTATTGAGCAGCGGATTTTCGGCGTCGGCCAGATGCAGCTGGAACAGCAGATCGGTCAGGCAGGCGCGGATCGCCATCTCAGAACCGAACAACTTCATGCCGTAACGCGGTTTGGTTTCGATGGTCAGCTGATAATGCGCCAAACGCTCCCTCACCTCAGCCATGTCGTTTTGCAGCGTCCCGCGGCTGACAAACCATTCATCGGCCAGATCTTCCAGCTTCAGGGAAAAGGCTGAGGTCAAAAAGCGTACCAACAGATAATGCACCCGTTCCTGCGCGCTGCGCGGGGTGGCGTGCTTGCGGCGTTCCTGATGCTGCAGGGCGCTGAACAGCGCGGCGTCGTCCACCTGCAGGCGATAACCGGCTCCGCGGCTGTGCACGAAGCGCGCGCCATATTTTTCCAGAATATCGTTCAGCGCGGTGATGTCCGCCCGCACCGTGCGGGTGGAGACGGCGAAACGCTTGGCCAGCTCGTCCTGCGGCAAGGTTTCGGACTGCAGAGCATCAAACAAAGAGGCCAAACGCGGGTAAGGGAATCGTACCATTCTGTTTCCGTTAATCAGGGTGCCCGCCCGAAAAGTCAGGGGGGCAACGGGTTACTTCGCCACCGGCAAGAACGCCATTTGTGAAGGGCTGCCGATCGGCGTATAGCCAGCCGCAAAGCTGAGCTTGCCGCTGGCCGGATCTACGCTGAAACGGGTGACGTTATCGCTGCGCTGATTCAGCGCATACAGATAACGCCCGTCCGGGCTCAGGGTCAGTGAACGCGGGTAGTCGCCGCGCGTCCAGGTTTCCGCCACCGGCGTCAGTTCGCCTTCCGCGCCGACGCCGAACTGAGCAATGCTGTTATGCAGCCGATTGGCGACATACAGATTGCCGCCGTCCTGGCTCAGCGCCAGCCCCGCAGCGAAGCTGGTACCCTTATAATCGGCGGGCAGCGTAGAAACGGCGCGCAGCTGTTTCAGAGTACCTTTTTGGCCGTCAAAACGGTAGCTGGTCAGCGTCGAAGCCTCTTCATTCACCAGCAGCAAGGTTTTGCCGTCCGGGTGGAACACGAAATGCCGCGGCCCGGCCCCGGCGGAAGACGCGGCGATCCAAGGCGGATCGTTCGGCGTCAACTTGCCGCTGGCGGCGTCAAACCGCCACTGGTAGATGCGATCCAATCCCAGATCGGTAGAGAAGACAAACTTGCCGCTCGGATCGCTGGCGATCATATGCGCGTGCGGGCCGTTGTGATCGCTGATGGCGAAGCTGCCCTCCACCGCCGCAGCCGGTTTGCCCGCGCCCGCCGGCCCCTGCTGCTGCTGCACCGAACTGGCGCCGCCCAGGCTGCCGTCTTGTTCCACCGGAAACGCCGCCACGCTGCCGCTGACGTAGTTAGCCACCAGCAAATGGCCGCCGTCCGGCGTCAGCGACAGATACACCGGCCCGGCGCCCTGCGAGTCTACCTGGTTGAGCTGCGTCAGGCCGCCGTCGCTCGGGTTGACGCGATAGGCGGTGATGCCGCCGTGTTTGCCGCCGTTGAAATCGGCCACTTCGCTGGCGACGTACAGCGTTTTGCCGCCGGCGTCCAGCGTCAGCTGCGCCGGGTTCGGCGCTTTGCTGACCAGCACAGGCGCGCTCAGCGCGCCGCTGGCCGGGTCGACCCGTACCCGGTAAACGCCTTCGCCGTTGGGATTGTAGGTGCCGATATAGGCAAAATGAGATGACGTGGAGCGCATTGCATCCTCAGCGTGCAGCGCCGAGCTGAACATGGCCGACAGCGCCAGGGACAACGCGGTGCTTAAGGTAGGAGACTGCCAGTTTCGCATAGTTATCCTTATCATAGATAGCGGCGCGGCAAGCCGCGCCCGTGGGAACAAAACCGTTAGCCTCCCTGCCTTACGCCATCCATTGGCGCACGTTAGCCGACCAGTTTTTTGGTCATCGCCAACAGGGTTTTCACGTCCTGCGGGCGGGTGTCGCCGCTGGCGGCGTCGATGATCGAACTGTAGATGTGCGGGATCACCCGCTTCACGCCGGCCTCCAGCGCGATCTCGAGGATCGGTTCGAAATTCTCCAGATCGATGCCGCCGGTCGGTTCCAGCATAAAGTCGTGTTCGGCGCAGGCCCTGGCCACATACTGATACTCGTCTTTGCACTTCAGCCCGCCCATCGGGAAATACTTGATTGAGCTGCCGCCCATGTCTTTCAGCAGCGCGATGGCGGTTTCCACCGGCACCACGCCGTCCGGCGCCGCGGCGCTCAGCGGGCCGGTGGAGATCTTCACCCAACCGACGCGGCCGGTAGGCGACACCAGGCCGTTGACCACGCTGTCGTTCTGGCCCAGCAGCGCGCGGCTGGCGCCGACGCCGGTGAACACCTGATTCACGTGCTGCGGCTGAACCTGTTGGGAAATCAGGCTGACCATCGCCGACTGGCGCGGATCGCCGGCGCCCAGGCCGACCGACAGCGCGTTTTCAATCAGTCGCGCGTAGCGCAGCATGTCCGTCACCGCGCTGTCGACGTCCGGGTAATTTTTGGAGAGCACGCCCACCAGCACATGCCCTTCCGCCGCGGCGTAGATATCCTGCGCATTGGCTTTGGAGCCGGCCAGCACGTTCAGGCAAACGCGGTCGCGATAGTAATTAGGCTGCAGCTTCATGCTTGTTTCTCCGTGAACAGGTTTTTAATACAGCTAAAGACGGTCATCAGCTGTTGTTCGTCGACGCTGCGCACGTCGACTTCGATCTTGCCTTCGTTGGCCTTGTAGCCGCGGAAGTAAATGGCGATATCGCCGGTTTTCAGCGCCTGCACGATATCGTAGGTCGAGCGCCCCAGCACCGCTTCGTCAAAGCTGATTTCCGCACGGGCGATGTCGCGGCCGGCGCTGTCCCAGACGGTTTTGGCGCTGACGCCGGTCAGGGTGTTCAGGTTGTCGATAAACGCCTGCATGCGCGCCACCATCTGCTCGCCGGTGGTTTTTTCAAGCGTCAGATAGCTTTCAATCGCCTGCGTCAGGCCGAGAATGCCCTCTTTGCCCACCTTCATCGCCCGGCCGATGCCGCCGGACTGCAGCTTCACCCACTCCACGTACTCTTTCTTGCCGATAACCAGGCCGCTGGTCGGGCCCTCGATGGCCTTGGCGCCGCTGTAGATCACCAAATCGGCGCCCATCTGGTAGTAGCACAGCAAATCTTCTTCCGCCGCGGCGTCGACGATCAGCGGCAGGTTGTGTTTGCGCGCCACCACGACCGCCTGTTCGACCGAGAGAATGCTTTTCTGCACGCAGTGGTGAGATTTGATGTACAGGATCGCGGCGGTCTGCGGCGTGATGCAGGCTTCAATCTGTTCCGCCGAACATTCGTTGGCGTAGCCCGCCTCTACCACCTTGCCGCCGCCCAGCGCCACCATGGTGTCGACCGGCGCGCCGAAGTTGACGTTGTGGCCGCGCGGCAGCACGACCTCACGCGGCACGGCGATCGGCGCCGAATGCAGGTTTACCAGCAGGTTGGCGTCGTCTTTGACGATCAGCGCCGCCACCGACTGCGCGATGCCCGCCGAGGCGCAGGAAACGATCACCGCATCCTCCACGTTCAGCAGATTGGCGATGTAGGCGCCGGTCTTGTTGACCAGATCCTTGATTTCAAAGTAGTGGTTCAGGCCGTAGTCCACGGCGTCGATCACCTCCTGGCGCGGCGTGGAAACGCCGAGCATGGTCATGCGGCCGGAGGTGTTGATGACCTGCTTTAAATTATATTTTTCATAGACTGAAGACATGAGCGGCTTTCCCTTGTTCGGTTAATAAGATGTCCCCGGCCACCACCGCGGCCAGCGGAACCAGCAACTGTTCGCCGTCGGCCGTTTGCCCTTCCGAATCGGCGAACACCTGCGGCGTATCGCGGAGCTCAAACAGGGTGAAATCGGCGTCGTAACCCGGCTCGAGGCGGCCCTTGGTGGCCAGACGCAGCGCCGACGCGGCGTTTTCCGTCACGCAGGCGATCACCTGCGGCAGCGACAGGCCGACGCCGAAGAACTTGGACATCACCGTCGCCAGGCTGTGCACCGGCCCGGCCATGCGGTTGCGGCAGTAAATGTCGGAGCTGATGGTGTGCGGCAAAATGCCCAGCCTGATGGCCTGGCGGGCCACTTCGAAGCTGAAGCTGGCGGTGCCATGGCCCACGTCGAGCAGCACGCCGCGCTGCAGCGCGCGCTGGATGGACTCGCGCAGCGTGCCCGCCGGGGTCAGGATGCGGTTCGGCTTGCCGTTGTAGCAATGGGTGATGATGTCGCCGCGCGTCAGCAAATCGGCGATCTCGTCCAGATCCGGCGGGTTGTTGCCGATATGCACCATCAGCGGCAGCCGGTTGTTCTCCTGCTGGATCTCCTTGGCCAACACCAGCGGCCGGGTGCCGTTCTGGCCGACCACGCTGCTGCTCATGCGCGCCTTGATGCCGATAATAAAGCCGGGGTGGCCGTTAATGGCCTGGCTCACCGCCTGCTTATCGATGTCCGCCAGGTCGGCCAGTTCGTTCTGCCGCAGCAGGCCGATGCGCGAGATGTTCAGGAAGGCGAAGACGTTGGTTTTGGCGCTGCGCGTCAGGGCATAGAATTCATCGACATCGTCGGCGCCGGTGCTGCCGGCATCGACCACGCTGGTGACGCCGCCGGCGACGCCGACCCAATCCGGTTCGTCATGGTAAATCGGCGAAGAGGGATAACAGTGCACGTGGGAGTCGATCCAACCGGCGCTCAGGCGGCAATTGCCCGCCAGATCCAGCTGGCGCCGGGCGCTGACGTCCGCCGCCAGCCGGCCGACGGAAGCAATCTTGCCGTCCTTGACCGCCAGATCGATCAGCGTATCGTCCGCCAGCCTGGCGCCTCTGATTACTAAGTCATACATACTGCCTACTCCTTCTGCTACACGCCGGCCCCCTCTGCCGTTTACCCGCCCGAGGGGGCCGGTTGTTACGAAATGGCGACCGGGAAAATCGCGCCCAGCAGCATCGCGCCGAGGATGGCGCCGCCGGTGATAGGCTTGCCCCAGATATAGAACAGCAGCGCGCCGAGCAGTGAACCGATGCCGATCGGAATGGAGGCGGTCATCGCCGACAGGATGATCAACGGGCCGAGGAAGCGGCCGGACGAGTTGCCGGCACCCATCATCACGTCCGCCCCGTAGGTGGAGTTGCTTTGATTGATGGTGAACTTGCGCGCCAGGATGATCACGTAACCGATCGCCACGCCGATAACCAGCCCGGTCACCAGCGAAGCGGCGAAGTTGGCCACCGGGAAGATGATCCCCGCGCCCAGCAACAGCGCCGGCACGCCCAGCCCGACGCCGGTCTGGATCGCGCCGCCGATGTCCAGGATGCCCACCAGCGAGCCTTCGATGATGCGCGCGAACAGGAAGCTGGCGCCGAACGCCGCCACCGCGCCGTACACGCCGGTGTCCATCCCGGCCCGCAGCATGGAAACGAAGGCCACTTCGTTAAAGGCGCCGATGCCGTACAGGTAATACATGTGCGTCCCGGCGAACACGCCGGACGAGAGCAGGCCGACGAAAATCGGGAATGACCAGTCGGCGTACCAGAAGCCTTTTTGGGTTTGTTCTTCCATCATCCCGCTCCTTATTTACCGCTCAGGGTATTGTGAATGGCGTCCAGCCAGCCCGGCACGCCGAGGCTGAAGGACTCGAGGACTTTCATGTCGAAGCCGCGGAAGAAGCCGCTCAGCACGAACAGCAGCACGATCACCGCCATCATGATCTTGGTGATCTTGTTCCAGCCGCTCTCTTCCACGCCTTTACCGATCAGGATGCCCAGCACCAGGCCCGGTACGGCGTTGCCCATGATCAGCTGCGCCAGGCCGCCGAAGATGGTGCCCCAGAAACCGGAGCGGCGCCCGGCGTCGATCGCCGCCAGCCAGAAGATCACCGGCATCACGGTATTGACCAGCAGGTTGGCCGCCGGCACCAGCACCTTGATCGCCGTTACCTGCAGCGCAGCGGGTACCGCCGAGGCGGTGGTGTTGAGGAAGGCCACCACCAGCATGCCGATGATGCCGCAGGCGATAGCCATTTTTTTCGGATCGTGCAGCGTCTGCGCCAGATTGCGGTTTTTGACCATCAGCGCCGCCGCGCCCCAGTGCGGGATGATGCGGTGGTCAACGTCCTGCGTGAAGGAGCCTGCCGCCACGGAAGACGCCCAGGCGTTGAAGAAGAAGCCCAGACCGAACGAGAAGTGGGAAGCCGGATCGCCTTCGCAGGAGTTCAGCTCGCCCAGGGTGCGGAACGCCCCCATGCCCTGGGTGGTCGGGGCATGGAACATGCGCGCGGCGCCGGCCCCTACGCCGACCCCCACCAGGCCGCCGATAATAAGCGACTTAAATAAGATGATTAAAAACATCAGTATACCCTTTCATTTATGCTAACGTTTTTATTTCGTGACGAAGACAACCTTTTCAGTATTGATGATTGTCACGCTCACGGTTATTTCCAGAGAAACGGCATAGCTTTTTCTTTCACGCGGCAAAAAGAAGAAAAGAAATTTCTCTTTAGTTATTTTCTCTTCGGCTTTCAATACGCTGACGTCCTGCGGTTCTATGCGCAGCAGAATATTGTTGGTGGACTTTAATACCGCGCCCTGCACATTCGCCAAGGCGGAAGCAAAAGCTTTCGCTTTGCTGTCGCCCTTGCCCTCCACCTTTACCGATGTGGTATATTGCTCTTTCATTACGGATTGCCGTGTTTTTTGATGTAGGCTTCCACCAGTTTCTGGCCCAGCTCTTCTTTATCCATAAAGCCGAAACCCAGCACATTACAGCCTTCGTTAATAGCCGTTACGCCCTCTTCAACAGAACGCATGCCGTATTTCGCCTTGTAGCCATGTTTGGTTTGCGCGGTAATTGCACCGGCGCCACCGCTGCCGCAGAAGGAGATGCCCAGCTGCGCGTTTTCCGCTTTCATCACGTCGCCCAGCTTCATGTCCGCCGCGACGCCGGGGATGACAATCGCCTTTCCGCCTGCGTTTTCAATGCCCTGGCCAACTTTCTGACCTTTGCCCAGACGATCGCCGATCACTACGGTAATTTGACCCATGGTATTTTCTCCTGATTAAAGTTAATTCGTTAAACGCTTTGGTTATTATCTTTCGCCACTTCGAAATGCACCGACAGCAAATAGGCTTCTTCGATTGGCAAGGTGGTAAACTGATTCACTACCCGCTGCGCCATTTGCATCGACTCGGCAGAGATCTCGTCAAACAGGGATTTATCCACTTCCGGCAGCGGCTCGCCGGTGATTGAACGCAACACCATGGCGCGAATATGCGACTCCAGCATCTGCTGCTGCACCTCATTGGTATAAATATTTTCCGCGTTCAACATCGCAGTAATATCCGCCAACACCTGAGCGGTGATCGCCCCGGCTGCGCCGATATCCGATCCTTCAGTTTGTTTTAACGAAGCAGATCCATCATTCACTTTTCAGTACCCCTAGATCCAACATTAATCTGTAAGCCGCAAAGCGCATCACCTGAATAACCCGCTTTCTTTGATGTCTTTACCCTAACCCCGGGAAGATTTTCTGTGTACTCCGTTTTTTTCCAGTTCGAAGTGGAAATCGAATGACGCGCAGGGATCCATTTCGCAAAACGCCGGGTCGGCAGATAAGTTAATTAGATTACAAAAAGATAGCCTGACGAACTGTTTCCAGTTGGGCCTGCGGCGGTGAAAAGCTTCGTGATCGGGATCTCTTTCTTTTCACGCCCTAACCGCCTACTATCAGTCAGACAAACCGACATTACCCACACCCCCGCTCCTCTGGCGCGGGGGTGTTGCTTTTGTGTTGTTTTTCCGAATTTATGGGCGCGCAGGCTGGCGCCCTTTGATTTGACTGGAGAGTGGAATGACCAAACCAACCATTACTGTTAATGAGCTGGATGCGGAACGCCTGGATGCGCTATTGGAACAACCGGCCTTTGCCAACACCGACGTCGCCGCCGCGCTGAACGACGAACTGGATCGCGCCGAAATCTTGCCGCCGGAAAAGATCCCGGCCAACGTGGTGACCATGAACAGCCGCGTGCGCTTTCGCGATCTGCACACCGCGGAAGAACACGTGCGCACCCTGGTTTACCCGGCCTCGCTGAAGGACAGCCACGATCAGCTGTCGGTGATGGCGCCGCTGGGCGCCGCGCTGCTGGGCATGCACGTCGGCAAGCAAATCACCTGGCAGCTGCCGAACGGCGAGGAAGCGCAGATTGAAGTGCTGGAATTGCTGTACCAGCCGGAAGCGGCCGGTGAATACCACCGCTAAGCGGCGATCGGGGCGGCGTCTGGCCGCCCTTTCTGTTTCTACAGGCTGATGGCGAGGGTGACCGCAATCAGCAGCAGCACGTAAATTTTGGCGTGCAACGCATCATCGACCCTGGGCAACCAGCGCCTGGCAAAGACAATCCCCGCCATGCCCGCCGCCACCAGCAGCCCAAGAATGCCCAGGTTGACGTAGCCGAGATACTGCGGCCCCGCCATCTCGCGCCAGCCCAGCGCCACGTACATCAGCGCGCCGATCACCGCGACCGGCAGCGACAGCGGATTGGCCGCGCTGACGCAGTGCTTCATGTCATAGCCATGCCGGCGCAGCAGCGGCACGGTCATCACGCTGCCGCCCACGCCCAGCAGGGTGGCGACCATCCCGATCAGCGGCCCGCCGACCCAGCGCGTCGCCGCGGAAAGTTCGGCCCGCGCCGGCTTGACCAGAAAACCCCGGCGCAGCAGGCAATCGGCGATGCTCGCCGCCATATAGATCACGAACAGCAGGCGGATCGCCTCATCCGCCAGCAGGCTGGAAACTAGGGCGCCAAACGCCGCGCCGATGCCGATATAAAAGATCAGCGGCGTGACGGTCTCCGGCTGCAGGTTGCCGCTGCGCCAATGGGTGAGCGTGGCGTATCCCGCATTGAGGATCATCACCGCCGCCGAGGTGGCCACCGCAATATGCATAGCCTGACCGGGCTGTTCGCCCGAGGCTGAAATCAGATGGTAAACGAAGGGCACCACCACGAAACCGCCGCCAAAACCGAACATAATGGTGGTAACGCCGGTGAAAAACCCGGCAAACAGCACGAGTAAGATATCCGTCATAGCGTTGAAACTCCCGAGCGAAAGGTCGAACGGCAGGATAAAACGACCGCAGCTGGCTTGCATGCGATGACAGGCCAACTATCATTGCGTTTCGGCCAATCCGATCGGACCACGGCATGCGCAACGCCCACATTGATAACGTCGATCACATTCAACGCCCGCTGATCGCCATCGGCACCGACTACCCTCCGGGCTTTCAGCTGCCGCTGCACAGCCACCGGCGCGCTCAGCTGCTGTACGGCGCTACCGGCGTCATGCAGGTGTTTACCCGCCAGGGCAACTGGCTGGTGCCGCCACAGCATGCGGTGTGGCTGCCGCCGCAGATGCCGCATGCGGTGAAGATGGTGGGGGTAAGCACCCGCAGCCTGTATATCGAACCGGACGCGCTGCCCGCCGCCGCCTCGCCGCTGTGCCAGGTGGTCGGCATCAGCCCGCTGATGCGCCAGCTGCTGATCGCCGCGGTGGAGATGCCGCTGGAATATCAGCGGCAGGGCAGAGACGGCGCCCTGGCCGCGCTGCTGCTGCACGAACTGGCAGGGCTGCAACCGCTGCCGTTGCATATCCCCCTGCCCGCCGATCGGCGGCTGAGCGCGCTGTGCCAGCAGTTTTTGCAACAGCCGGAAGCCCAGGCCAGCCCGCAGGCCTGGGCGGATCGTCTGTACATGAGCCTGCGCAGCTTCAGCCGTCTGTTCCGCAGCGAAACCGGCATGTCATTCTCGCAATGGCGGCAACGCGCCCGCGTCGTGCTGGCGCTGGCGCAGCTGGCGGCGGGCAGAAGCGTTACCCAAGTGGCGATGGAAATGGGCTACGAAAGCAGCGCGGCGTTTTCTACCATGTTTCGCCGCGTGCTGGGGCGGGCGCCGTCCTCCTATCTGGCGGAGGAACGGCGCGACGGATGAGGGCCGGGTCCGGCTTAGCGGAATTTCTTGTGGTTGGCGTCGCGGGTTTGCTTGAAGCCTTGCGCCACCTGCTTGGCCTCGGCCAGCTTGCCCTGATTGGCTAGAGCCAGCGACTGGTCGATCTGGCCGATCAGCTGATCCAGCCCATGGCGGAAGTCTTTCATTTCCGGGCTGTCGGCGGCCTTGTCTTCCAGCTTCGGCGGGGTACCCCGTTTGGCGTCCAGCGCAGCGGCGCGCATGTTTTGCAGGCTTTGCTTGAGAGTATCGGTTGAATCGGTGCCCAGCGCCGTTTTGTAATTGGCGGCGATGGTGTCCATATCGTCGGCCAGATCGGCGGCGGCCGCCAACGAGCTGGCGGCCAGCAACGCCAACGCCACCAGCGCCTTCAGTTTGTTCTGCATATTCGCTCACCTTCCAGTTATTGTTTTATTTAACTCATGGTTAACATAGGCAAGCGCGGCAAAAACCGAAACCGGAGATTTGTAAGCAAGGTTAAGAAGCGGCCGGGCGAACGCCGGCCGCACAGGAGGATTGGCGATTACTGGCCGGCGATTTTCATTTCCGGCAACAGCACCGAGCCGCATTGGATATTGCTGCGGGTCTCGATATCGCTGCCGATGCTGACGATATTGCGCAGCATGTCTTTCAGGTTGCCGGCGATGGTGATCTCGCTGACCGGATACTGGATCTCGCCGTTCTCTACCCAAAAACCGGCGGCGCCGCGCGAGTAGTCGCCGGTCACGCCGCTGACGCCCTGGCCCATCAGTTCGGTCACCACCAGGCCGGTACCAAGCTGTTTCAGCATGCCGGCGAAGTCGGCGCCCTGCCCGGCGATCCGCCAGTTATGGATGCCGCCGGCGTGGCCGGTGCTGTGCATGCCCAACTTGCGCGCCGAATAGCTGGTCATCAGCCAGGTTTGCAGCACGCCGTCTTTGACGATGTCGCGCCTTTGGGTGCGCACGCCTTCGCTGTCGAACGGCGTCGACGCCAGCCCTTTCAACAGGTGCGGGTGCTCTTCGACGGTCAGCCAATCCGGCAGGATCTGCCGGCCGAGTGAATCCAGCAGGAAGGTCGACTTGCGGTATACGCTGCTGCCGCTGATGGCGCCCACCAGATGGCCGAACAGCCCGGTAGCCACTTCCGAAGCGAACAGCACCGGCGCCTTCATGGTCGACAGTTTGCGCGGCGCCAGGCGCGCCAGCGTGCGGCGGGCGCACTCCTGACCTACCCATTCCGGGCTCTGCAGGTCGCCCATCGCGCGGCCGATGGTGTAGGCGTAATCACGCTCCATGTCGCCGTCATGCTCGGCGATCACGCAGCTGGACAGCGAGTGGCGGCTGGAGCAATAGCTTTGCAGCATGCCGTGGCTGTTGCCGAACACCTTGATGCCGTAGTGGTTGTTAAAGCTGCCGCCTTCGGTGTTGGTGATGCGTTTATCCGCCGCCAGGGAAGCCTGCTCGGCGCGCGCCGCCAGCTCGATGCCGCGCTCGGCGTCCAGCTCGGTCGGGTGGAACAGGTCCAGATCCGGCGCCTCGAACGCCAGCAGGTCCTTTTCCGCCGGGCCGGCGTGGGGATCCGGTGAGGTATAGCGGGCGATATCCAGCGCCGCCTGCACGGTGCGGGCGATGGCGTCCGGGCTGAGATCGGTGGACGACGCGCTGCCCTTGCGCTGCTGGTGATAGACGGTAATGCCCAACGCGCCGTCGCTGTTGAATTCGACGTTTTCCACTTCGCCGAAGCGGGTGCTGACGCTGATGCCGGTGGATTTGGTGACGGCGACTTCTGCCGCATCGGAGCCGGCGCGCGCCAGTTCCAAAGCCTGTGAAACGGCCTGTTCCAGCGCCTTGCGCTGTTCTGCAACTTGAGTGACTACTTTCATCAATCTGCCATAATTAATCAGAAAATCGTTGAGAAAAGTGCCGTGGCGGCGTGGTTGCGCGCGGAGTCACGCGCAAAAATCATGAGATTTATGCCTTTGAGTCTAACAGGAACCGCGTTGAATTTCGCATAAAGCCGGCAACCTGTTAGGATTAGCCTCTTTTTGACGGAGCCTACCATGAACAAACAGCCTGAAGATTGGCTCGACGATGTCCCGGAGCATGAAAACGAGGACGATGACGAGATTATCTGGGTCAGTAAAAGTGAGATTAAACGTGATGCCGAAGCGCTGAAAGACCTGGGGGCCGAGCTGGTCGATCTGGGCAAAAACGCGTTGGAACGCATTCCGCTGGACGAAGATCTGCGCACCGCCATCGAGCTGGCGCAGAAGATCAAGAAAGAAGGCCGCCGCCGTCAGCTGCAGCTGATTGGCAAAATGCTGCGCGCCCGCGACGTAGAGCCGATCCAAACCGCGCTCGACAAGCTGAAAAACCGCCACAACCAACAGGTTTCGCTGTTCCACAAGCTGGAAGCGCTGCGCGACCGCCTGGTGGAAGAAGGTGATGATGCGATCCCGTCTGTCCTGGATCTGTATCCGGAAGCCGATCGCCAGCAGCTGCGCGCGCTGGTGCGTAACGCGCAGAAAGAGAAGGCCGCCAACAAGCCGCCTAAAGCCTACCGCCAAATCTTCCAGTACCTGCGCGATCTGGCCGAGACGGCCGAATGATCGCCGCCGTCACCCGGGGATGAAGCCGCTTCATCCCCGGTGATGCGCCGGTTCGCCGCTGCTTTCGTGAATGTTGAAACGCAGGCTGCCTTCCAGCTCTTCCTCCGCCTCTTCAAACAGCAGGATAATCGCGCCAAAACGACGTTTGCTGCGGGCGTTGAGGTGGGTGAATTCTATTTCCACCGGCAGGCCGATGTCGCCGGTCACCACGTCCCACAGCGCGTCCAGATTGGCGCCAAACTCCTCGCCCAGCGCGAACTTGCGCGCAAAGTCGCGGTAGAAGGTCGGCACATCCTGGATCTGCTCAAAATCGAACTCTACTTTTGCCATCAAGATCACTCCACCCGAATGAAGTTTTTATAATGGTCACGCGTGACAAAAATCAGACCGTCGCTGGAATACAGCAGGCGATCGGCGCCGCGCCGGCCGCACTGATAATTGATGTCCGCCTCGCGCCATACCCGATTACGGGCGCCGGGCAATCGCCCTTCACGGTTGGAGAACCGATCGCCGCCAATCGCCCTGCCCGGCAGCACCGAGCACAGATTGCCGTCGCGCGGATCCCAGCCCTGCTCACGCGCCTGCTTTTTGGTGAGGTAATAATCCGGCAGCCGCTGATGTTGCTGCAGGTAGCTGACCACCCTCTGCTGCTGCGTCAGGCGATCGATGCCCTGCTGCTGTTGCTGCCCCTGCGTCGCCGCCGGCGCGTTGACGCCGATCGCCCGATCGGTGCCGCGCAGCGCGCTGAATCCGGCTATCACAACGGCGATGACGATCGCCACGAGAATCCGCTTGTTCATTGCTTTCCCTGAATTATTGCCGCCAGAGGCGCAGCAGCCCCCAGCGCTAGTTAGGTGTATAGATGAAAAGGATGAAACAAAGATGACTGGCGCGTAACGTTTTCGCTGCAGGGTCGTCGGCTGCCGGCATCTTTGCCCCCCGTTCATGCTAATCATGCCATTTTCCCGCGGTTCTGACACTCAGAGTATCCCTGAAAGCGGCCCAATGCTTGCGGCCGGCTTTCAGCGCCGGATACCGATCTCAGTATAGTCGCGGACGGCGCCGAACGGCGCCTGACGGGAGGTTAGCGCATCAATCGATCAAGGCGTGGCGATAGCGGTGCAGCATGTCGGCCAGGCGTTTGACCGGCCCGGTGACGGCGAGCGGCGCCTGGTTGTCCACCAGCTTCTGCTGATATTCGTTCATTTCGCCCAGCAGCCGATCGTAATAGTAGGCGCGCTTGACGTCGTTCTTCGCCGACACCACGTGGTCGGCGGTGTTGCGGATCTGCCGGTGAAACGCCGACAGCTCTTCGCTGGCCGGGATCTCCGCGCGCTGCATGCGCTGGTGGGCAATGATCAGGTTCAGCGCCAGCCGGTATTTGGCGATGTCGTTGGGGAACATCATCAGCAACTGATTAAGCTGCTGATACAGCGCCGGCAAATGGTTCTGCCGACGGCGCGCCGCCTTGGTGGTCAGCGCCGAGACCGCGCTGCTGACGAACTGGTTGAGCAAGGTGCGGCCGGTGCGTTCGCGCGAGTTGTCGCGGATCAACAGCAGCACCATCAGCCCGACGCAGCTGCCGAGGAACTGGCCAAGCGCCCCGTCGAGGAACTGGGTGACGTTGAATTCCATCGGGTTGCTCAGCACCAGGATATTGATGGTCCCCGCCAGCAGCCCCAGCGAGCCCAGCCGCCGCTTCTGCACCTCGATGCCGATGAAGAACGCCAGCAGGCCGAGGCTGAGACACAGCAGCAGGATGCTCTGCTGGGTCGCCGGCAGGATCACCATAAAGAACAGCGAACCGACCGGGATCGCCGCCAACATCCCCAGCACGAAGTCCATCGCCACCATGCGCGGCGCCGGGGTGCGCATCGCCAGCGAGGTGATCACCGCGATGATCACCATAAAACCGCTGCCGGAGGTCCAGCCGGTCCACAGCCACAGCAGGCAGCCGACCGACGTCGCCACGAAGGTGCGCAGACCGTTGATCATCGCGTGATGCCCTTCCGCCGAGGTCGGCTTGACCACCGCTTCGCCGCTCAGCACGTCTTCTTCCACCGCGCTGATGCTGCCGTTGGTGCGCACGCCTTTCGACAGCAGCAGGTAGCGCGTCGCTGCGCCGACCCAGGAGGTCACCGTCGGCAAGGTTTCGTCGGTGCGGTTGGTGGTCAGCACCTGCCGCAGCAGCTTCATGCGCTTGTGGATCTCCGGCGGCGTTTCCGCCGGCACCAGCAGCAGCTCGCGGATGTTTTCCTTCAATGCATCCGGATGATTCAGCAAGATCAGATAGGTTTCGCAGGCCTGGGTAATCAGCGTCAGCGACAGGGTGTGCAGCGCCCGCACCCGACGGTTGACCTTCTGCCAGCGCGAGGACTCCATCATCAGGTTGCTGCGCATGCCGTTGAGCGCGGTGGTGCTCTTCACCAGGTTGCTCCAGGCGCGGTCGATGTCTTCTTTATCGGCGTTGCTGACGCACATCTGCATCAGCCGGTATTGATCCACCAACAGCCGGTCCACCGCCCGATCGATATCCTGTTTGATCGACCGCGGCGAGAACAGCAGGTCCGCCAGCACCGCGCTGACGATCCCCAGCACGATTTCGCTGCAGCGTTCGATGGCGAACTGCGGCGCTTCCAGCAGGTGGGATTCGCTGGTGGCGACGGTGACGATGATGATCAGCGCGGTATAGCCGGCCAACCCCCAGGCGTAGGAGTTCTCCACCTTGATCAGCGAAGACAGCCAGGTGCAGAAACCGGCCCAGATGCAGCACAGCAACAGCATCACCACCGGCGCGCGGGCGGTGGTGACGATAATCACCAGGCCGACGAAGCAGCCGATAAAGGTGCCGATGATGCGCAGCCAGCCGCGGTGGCGGATCGCGCCGGAGAAAGGTTCGCCGCCGGCGGCGAAGGCCGGGCCGGCGGCGACGATGGCGGCGGTCATCGCCGACCAGCGCGGCGTTTCCAGGTTCAGGTGGAAACCGACAAACAGCGCAAACACAATCGCGAAGCTGAGTTTGAAGGCGAACCTCAGCCGGATAAAGGTTGGGCTATTCATTAGCCGAACTCACGCAGCCGATGCATCAAACGCACAAAGGGCGAGCCGCTGTCGGCGCTGCGGTCGTTTTTACCGGTGATCACCACGGTGGCGGTGGTGCCGGCCGGGTACGGGTGCTGCTGATCCTTGTCGTCCAGCATAATTTTAACCGGCACGCGCTGCGCCAGACGCACCCACTCCAGGTTGCTGTCGATCGACGCCAGCCCCTTGCTGTTGACGGTGCTGCTGCTGTTGTTCACCGCCGCCGCCACGCTGTCGACGGTGCCGTGCATGATGCGGTTGCTGCCCAGCGGGGTGATCTCCGCACGGTCGCCCTTGTTCAGACCGTTCAGCTTGGTTTCTTCCAGGTAGGCCAGCACGTAGAAGGTGTTTTTCTTCACCAGCGCCACGGCAACGGAGCCGCGGGTGATGTATTCACCGGCGTGGACGTTCAGGTTGGTGACCCAACCGTCGGCCGGCGCGCGCACCGTGGTGCGCTGCAGGTCCAGCTGCGCCAGTTCACGCGCCGCCACGGCTTTCGCCAGCTGGTGCTGCACGGTCTGCAACACGTTGTTGGCCTGGTCTATCTCCTCCTGCGACATCGCCTGCACGCCCAGCCGCACGCGGCGGCCCGCCTCGCGCTTCTTCTCCGCCGCCAGGGTCCGGTAATAGGCCACGTCGGCGGTGGCTTCCGCCAGCGCCTGCTCATAGCGCGGCCGGTCGACCACGAACAGTATCTGCCCTTTCGTCACCAGCTGGTTATCCACCACCGGCACGTCGGTCAGCAGGCCGCTGACGTCCGGCGCTATCGCCACCACGTCGGCGGTGAATTTGGCGTCACGCGTCCACGGCGATTCGGTATAGAACACCCAGGCCTTGAAGATGGCGACGATCGCCAGCAGCACGAGAATCAAAGTGATCGCGATTCGGGTTATTTTTATTGAAAAATTTTTCACAGCGACCTCAAACAAAAAGACGTGAAATCAGATAAAACAAGCAGCAATACAGCGCGGTATTGAACAGCGCCGGATGCCAGACAAAATCGTATATCCCGGTGGGCTGCAGCAGGCGTCGCAGCAAAAAGAACAACGCCAGCGAAACCAGCAGCTCGAAAAACACCGGCGGAAACGACAGTCCGAAGATGACCATAACCGGAAGCAAACTCATCACTTTTTCCTTATTATTCACTGCACCGGGCGACAACCTTTCTTCCCATTCACATTCTCTTTACATTTTAGCGGACGCGCACCACAAATCTTGACCAGACAGGCCAGGAACCTGAAAAAAGGTTAAACTCTGGGGCATATATCCGCGACAGGGACTGCGAGGGCGCCGGAGGGATCGGCCAGAATGGCGTTGCCGATCGATCGCGCGCGTTGGTAAGGTCTTTCCACCCGACCACGTTATATTAGCGTGCTTACTATCAACTCATCAACAATCTGTGATCTAAATCACTTTTAAGCCAGAGTGAACAATGGAAAGATTAAAACGGATGTCGGTATTCGCCAAAGTGGTTGAGTTCGGGTCGTTTACCGCGGCCGCGCGCCAGCTGGACATGAGCGTTTCATCGATCAGCCAAACGGTGTCGAAACTGGAAAATGAACTGCAGGTCAAGCTGCTCAACCGCAGCACGCGCAGCATCGGCCTGACCGAAGCCGGCAAAATTTACTACCAGGGCTGCCGCCGCATGCTGCAGGAAGTGAGCGAAGTGCACGAGCAGCTGTTCGCGTTCAACAATACGCCCACCGGCACGCTGCGCATCGGCAGTTCGTCCACCATGGCGCAGAACGTGCTGGCGAACATGACCGCCGAAATGCTGAAAGAATACCCCGGCCTGACGGTGAACCTGGTGACCGGCATCCCGGCGCCGGATCTGATCGCCGACGGGCTGGATCTGGTGATCCGCACCGGCGAGCTGCGGGATTCCAGCCTGTTCTCGCGCCGCTTAGGCTCGATGCCGATGGTGGTGTGCGCCGCCAAAAGTTACCTCAGCCAGCACGGCACGCCGCAAAAGCCGAGCGACATGGTCAACTTCTCCTGGCTGGAATACAGCGTGCGCCCCGACAGCGAGTTCGAGCTGATCGCGCCGGAGGGCATCACCACGCGTATTTCACCGCAGGGGCGCTTCGTCACCAACGACTCCCAGACCATGATCCGCTGGCTGAAGAACGGCGCCGGCATCGCCTACGCCCCGCTGATGTGGGTGATCGAAGAGATCAAGCGCGGCGAGATCGAGATCCTGTTCAAAAGCTACCATTCGGATCCGCGACCGATCTACGCGCTCTATACCGAAAAAGACAAGCTGCCGCTGAAGGTGCAGGTGTGCATCAACTACCTGACCGAGTATTTCGAGCGCGTCGCGGCGGTGTACCAGGGCTACCGCTGAGCGCCGGCCAGACAGCGGCGCGCCAGTGCTGCCACCAGCGCCAGCGCCAGCATGCCCAGCCCCCACAGCAGCCAGACCGCATAGCCCGCCCAGGCCAGCAGCGTCGGGAAGCTGCCCGCCAGCGCGCCACCCAGCTGTTTCAGCCACGGCAACCAGGCATCCAGCATGGTCTGGGGCACCAGGCTCAACATGCCGTTCACCGGCAGCGATTCGACGCTGCCGCCGGCGAAGTCCACCAGCACCGGCAACCAGCCCAACAGCCCGGCCGCGCCCCAGGCCAACAGGGTCCACAAGGCCATCGCCGCCAGCACTGTCATCATTGCCCAACCGTTTTTCGTCATACTCCACCCCCTTGTTTTGCGTCAGTCTCAATGTAAACCATGGAGCAAGCTCCAGGGTAAAGCGTGACCCAGCGGATTTACGTTTAATTACACCGAAAAATTGGCAAGGTTTTGATGCGGATGGCAAAAGCATCATCGGCATTACCCTGGCGCGCAGGGCTGCGTTATGCTGCGCGAACCTCTCCCTGCATCAGGAATAAAAATGAAAAAAATCATACTGGACTGCGACCCGGGGCATGACGACGCCATCGCGCTGCTGCTGGCCTGGGGCAACCCGGATATCGAACTGTTGGCGGTCACCACGGTGGTGGGCAACCAGACGCTGGACAAGGTGACCCGCAACGCGCTGGCGGTGGCGCGCATCGCCAATATCACCGGCGTGCCCTTCGCCGCCGGCTGCCCGCGCCCGCTGGTGCGCAACATTGAGGTGGCGCCCGATATCCACGGCGAATCCGGCCTGGACGGCCCGGCGCTGCCGGAGCCAACGCTGCGGCTGGACACGCGCCACGCGGTGGATCTGATCATCGATACCCTGATGGCGCACCCGCCGGGCAGCGTGACGCTGGTGCCGACCGGCGGCCTGACCAACATCGCCATGGCGGTGCGCAAAGAACCGCGCATTGCCGAACGGGTCAAGGAAGTGGTGCTGATGGGCGGCGGTTACCACGTGGGCAACTGGAGCGCGGTGGCGGAATTCAATATCAAGATCGACCCCGAAGCGGCGCATATCGTGTTCAACGAGAGATGGCCGCTGACCATGGTGGGGCTGGATCTCACCCATCAGGCGCTGGCCACGCCGGCGGTGTGCGAACGCATCGCCGCCATCGGCACCGGGCCGGCCGACTTCGTCGGCGAGCTGCTGGCGTTCTTCGGCAAGATGTATCGGCGGGCGCAGGGCTTCAGCTCCCCGCCGGTGCACGATCCCTGCGCGGTGGCCTACGTCATCAACCCTGAGGTGATGACGGTGCGCAAAGCGCCGGTGGATATCGAACTGACCGGCACCCTGACGCTGGGCATGACGGTAGCGGATTTCCGCGCGCCGCCGCCGCCGGGCTGCCATACCCAGGTCGCGGTGAAGCTGGATCAGGATAAATTTTGGGATCTGGTGGTGGATGCGCTGGCGAGGATCGGTGAGGTGCGGGTGTAAGCGCGGCCAAAACGGGGAAATATCAGGGGCCGAAGCACGGCCCCCGTGAGGCTTACGCCGTGCCGCCGACGGTCAGGGTGTCCAGCTTCAGGGTCGGCTGGCCGACGCCCACCGGCAGACTCTGCCCTTCTTTGCCGCAGACGCCCACGCCCTTGTCCAGCGCCAGATCGTTGCCGACCATGGAAATCTGCTGCATCGCCTCGATGCCGGAGCCGATCAGGGTGGCGCCCTTCACCGGTTTGGTGATGCGGCCGTTCTCGATCAGATAGGCTTCGGTGGTGGAGAACACGAACTTGCCGGAGGTGATGTCCACCTGCCCGCCGCCAAAGTTCGGCGCATACAGGCCGTACTCCACGCTGGCGATGATCTCTTCCGGCGTCGATTTGCCCGCCAGCAGGTAGGTATTGGTCATGCGCGGCATCGGCAGATGCGCGTAAGACTCGCGGCGGCCGTTGCCGGTCGGCGGCACGCCCATCAGGCGCGCGTTGAGCTTATCCTGCATGTAGCCTTTCAAAATGCCGTTTTCGATCAGCACGTTGTATTGGCCCGGCACGCCTTCGTCGTCGATGGCCAGCGAACCGCGGCGCCCCTGCAGGGTGCCGTCGTCCACCACCGTGCACAGCTCGGAGGCCACCAGCTGACCCATCTGCCCGCTGAACACCGAGGTGCCGCGCCGGTTGAAGTCGCCTTCCAGACCGTGCCCCACCGCCTCATGCAGCAGCACGCCCGGCCAGCCCGCGCCCAGCACCACCGGCATGTTGCCGGCCGGCGCCGCCACGGCGCTCAGGTTGACCAACGCCATGCGCACCGCTTCTTTGGCGTAGGCGTCGGCGCGCACTTCGCCGTCGACGCTTTCCAGAAAATAGTCATAGCCGAAACGGCCGCCGCCGCCGCTGGCGCCGCGTTCGCGCTTGCCGTCCTGCTCCACCAGCACGCTGACGGACAGGCGCACCAGCGGGCGCACGTCCGCCGCCAGCGTGCCGTCGGTGGCCGCGACCAGTATCTGTTCGTAGACGCCGGTGATGCTGGCGCTGACTTCCTGCACCCGTTTATCGGCCTCACGGGCAACCTTGTCAACACGGTGCAGCAGGGCGATTTTCTCTTCGCGCGGCAGGCTCTGCAGCGGGTCGAGCAGCGGGTACAGCGCCTGATGGCTGATTTCGCCCAGGGTATGCGCCCGGCCGTTACCGCTGTCGCGCACGATGCTGCGCGCCGCCTGGGCGCTTTGCTGCAGCGCGTTCAGGGTGATCTGATCGGCATAGGCGAAACCGGTCTTCTCGCCGCTGACCGCGCGCACCCCAACCCCCTGATCGATATTGTAGGAACCATCCTTGATGATGCCGTCCTCAATCACCCAGGCTTCGTGATAGCTGGACTGAAAATAGAGGTCGGCATAATCGAGGCGGCGTTCTGCCAGTTGACCCAACACCCTGTGCAGGTCTTGATGACTCAGCTTATTCGCAGCGAGTAACTGCTCACTGACAAACGTCAGGCTCATAATTTTTTCACTCTTCATTGGAGGATATCGGGTCAGACGGCGCAATCAGCGACGTCTGGAATCTGTTGTGCCGCAGCACCGGCATCTGCTCGCGGACGGTCTGCAGGCCGGCGCTGTCCACGCGCACCTTCAGCGCCGCCACCGCGTCGGCGTTTTCGGCCAGCACCTTGCCCCAGCCGTCGACGGCCAGCGTATGGCCCCAGGTGCGGCGCGTCGGCCCATGGCGGCCCACCTGCGCCGGCGCCAGGATCATGCACTGGTTTTCAATCGCTCTGGCGCGCAGCAAGATCTCCCAGTGCGCCTCGCCGGTGACCCGGGTAAAGGCCGCCGGCACCGATATCAGCTCGGCGCCCTGCGCCCGCAGCGCCTGGAACAGCGCCGGGAAACGCAGATCGTAGCATATCGTCATGCCCAACCGCCCGACCGGCGTGTCCACCACCGTCAGGTGTTGCCCGTGCTGATAAGTGTCCGACTCGCGGTAATGGCCGTGGCTGTCGCGAATGTCCACATCGAACATATGCAGCTTGTCGTAGCGCGCGCGGATCTCGCCCCGATCGTCGAACAGCAGGCTGCTGGTGGTGATCAGCGCCGGATTTTCCCGGCTGACCAACGGCATCGAACCGACCAGCAGCCACACGCCATAGCGGCGCGCCATCTCGCGCACCGCGTTCTGCAGCGGGCCGTCGCCCTGAGTTTCCGCGTGTTCGCGGTAAGCGGCGGAGTTGGCGAACAGCAGCGCGTTCTCCGGCGTCATGACCAGTTTTACCCCGGCATTGAGCTGCTTGATCTGCTGTTCAATCTGGGCCAGGTTATCGCGCACCCGATCGCCGCTGCACAGCTGTAACAACGCAACGTTAGCATTTCTCATGACGCCTTATCCTCCTTTGGCTTACGCAGGACCTCGTTGATCTTCGGCTGGTCCAGATCGCCGCTGATATGGTAACGAATCAGCGAAATCTTGTTCCACAGCGGCCCCAGCACCTGCGAGGCGGCAAACACCGCCGCGCCGACGATCGGGTTGATGACAAACGCCGTGGCCACGCCGACGGTGGCCGAAATTTCCGGCGCCACCACCGCTTCCATGTCGATCCGCCGGCGCGCCAGATCGATCTGGCCGCTCATGGCGATATCCGCCGCCAATCCGTCAACCAACAGGTTATCGGTATGCATTATGCCATCTTTCAGCCATGCGGTGCTGCGGATGGAGTCAAAGTAAAAGCCTTTGCCGAAGGTATCGCTGAAATCAAACTGCAGCTTGCGCAGCAAGGCGTCGAAACTCACCAGCCGCAGCAACTGCCCGGCGCGGCCGCCGCCGATGCTGTCGATCTCGCCTTTGCCCATTTTCACCTGCAGCGCGCCGCTGAGGCTGTTGATCTGCGGCTGCCACGGCGCGCCGCGCCAGTACAGATCGAAGTCCACATCATAAGGCGCGCCCTTCAGCGGCGTGGTGATGCCGAAGAAGGCGGCGGTTTCGTCAATCTTGCCGCCCAGCAGCTTGCCTTTCAGCGAGCTGCGCTCCTCCTGCGCGTTCTGCTTCCACAGGCCGCTGGCGGTCATGCGCCCCTTGCCGGTGTCGATCAGGCCATGTTCCAGCGTCAGGGTATCGCCCTTGTTGGCCAGATCGGCCTCGACCTTGCCGAGGTTTTGCCCCAGCACCCAGCATGACCGGCAGCGCAGCATCAGCGAAGGCCAGTCGCGGAAAGAGACCTTGTCCGCCGGCCCCTGCGGGCTGGCCGCCGCCGGCGCGCTCTTGCCGTCGGCGAACTGCGGATTGTAATAGAGATAGTTGATATCGGCGCGCCACGGGCCGCGGTCCGCCACCCGCAGGCTGCCGTCCACTTCATCGCCCTTGGCGCTCACCCGCGTGCCGCCGAGCTGCTTTTCGGCCGACAGCTTCAGATTATGCCAGGCCTGGCCGCCCAACAGCAGCTGCGGCGTGTTCAGCGCCACGGTGGTCGGGAAGCTGAAGCCGCCCACCTGGCCGGAACCGCCGCCCTGCTTCAACGCCGGCGCCAGCAGCGCCAGCCACTTCTCGCCGTCCAGCGGCGGCAGATTGAGGGTCAGCGACTGGCTGGCCGGCAGCGGCGGCGTGCCGTTGCCGGCGGTTTGCCATGCGGCGCGCGCCAGCGTCACCTGCTTTTTGGCAAACAGCCATTCACTGTTGAAATGATTTTGCTTGCCTGCGTTGCCGGTCAGCATGAAACCGTTCAGGCCGCCTTTGACCTTGACGCTCAGCGGCAGCGCTTCACCGGCCGGTTTATCCAGCGGTGGTGGTAAGTGACTGCTCACTTTCTTTAGGTCCGCATCGACGCCGATATCATAACTGGCCGAGCCCTGATGCGGCAGCACGATGGCGACCTGGCTCTGCCAGGGGGCGCTGCCGCCGAGCTGGTCGGCCACGGCCTGCGGCAGACCGGGGAATTTGGCCGGCTGCCAGTCGGCTTTCAGGCCCACGTTGACCTTGTAGTCGCGCTCGCCTTCCTGAGTATTGAAGTTCACCGCGATCGGCTGCCCGAACCAGTTGCCCGACAGGGTATCGCTCTGCAGATTGCCGTTGTCGAAGCGGAACTTGCCGTTCAGCTTCTGCAGCTCGCTGCCGATCGGTTTAACCAACAGTGAGTTGTTGTTCAACGCCACTTCACCGGTGGCGCGCACCTGCTCGCCGTTCAGGGGGATATCGAGATGTAAGCGCCCACTGACATCGCCGCCGATCTGCAGCTCGTCCAGCGCCGCGCCGAGCGAATCATGCAGCGGCGTCTGTTTGAAGTAGTCGTGAACCTCGGAACCGGCGCCCGCCACCTCGGCGTCTATCAGCAGCCGCTCCTTCAGGTAGTCCGGGATCGCCGCGCTGACGTTTTTGCCGTCGACCTTGCCCAGCCGGGTCTGCGGCGCATGCATCCACAGCCCTTCGTTGGCGAAGTCGAGGTCGATCGCCAGGTCGGTCAGCGCCGGCCAGCCCGGCTGGAACTGGAAGGTCGCATGGCGCAGTGGAACGAACACCTCAAACTGGCCCTCTTTTTTGCGGTACGGGAAATGCTTTGGATCGCCGGAGTAGATCAACGTGGCGTTATCCACCTGGCCGCCCTGAATGGCGCCGCTGAGGTAGTCCACCAGGTGTTTGCCCATCAGCGGTTCCGGGAAGTAGCGCCAGGCTTGCGCGCCGTCATACAGGCGGATGCCCGCCAGGATGCTCAGCCAGGGGTCGCCCTTGGCCGGCTGACGGTAGCTGAAGTCGCCGTTGACCCACAGCGATTTGGCCTTGACATCCAGCCCCTTGCTCGCCAGTTCCCAGCCCTGGTCGTTATAACGCCAGCTCAGCGCGCCGCGCGCGCTGCTGACTTCCAGCGGCGCACGGAACATATCGCCATAGGGCAGCGTGCTGCCGTCGAGGCCCAGCGTCAGCCGGCCATCCTCCACCCCGCCGCTCAGCGCGCCGGAAAAGCGATCGACGCCCGGCAGCAACTGCCAGCGCTGCCAGCTGACATCTTGCCACAGGGCCTGGAAGCGGGTCTTTTCCGGCTGTTTCAGCGGGATGTCCAGCGCCAGCGCCTCGAGTTTCCCCTGCGGCTGCAGATCGTTCCAGCGCTCCAGCAGCGCCGGGCTGAGGAACGAGAAGGTCGGCAGCAGCGCAGACAGACGTTCGAGCTGAATATCCGTGGCGCGCACCCGCAGCTCTTCATTCTGGCCCGGCCCCATAAATTCGGTGTTTTCCGGCAGCCACAGCGCCGAGAGCATGCCCTGCGGCCAGGCTTGCCCATCGGTGCTCAACCGCAGCTGCGGCACGTCTATTTGCCAGCCGGTCCCCTGCCGCCGCGCCGACAGCGCCAGGTTATCCACGTCCAGCCGATGCTGCGCGGCCCCTTCGCCCCAGTTGGCCGCGCCCTGCTTCAACAGCGCATGGCCGCCGGCTATCTCGCCGTTTTGCACCTGCAGCCAGGCCGCCAGGCTGAAGTCGGCGCTTTCCAGCCCGGTATTGGCGCGCAGCCAGCGGGTGAACCAGGGTTTCATGTCGATGTTGTCGGCCTGCAGATAGACCGTGCCGGTATCCAATAGCCCCCGGTTATCGCGCAGATCCATGCGCAGCTGCACCACGCCGTGCTGGCCGTTCAGCGTCGACAGCCCGAGCTGCCCTTCGGCGCGGTGGCGATCGCGGCGGTTAAGCCAGGTCAGCTGCGGGATTTCAAATTCGGCGCGCGCGCCGGCGGGCGTCAGGAACGAGATGCGGCTGTCGCGCAGGTCGAAATGATCCAGCTGGCGCAGCAGCAGGTCGCTGATCCTGCCCGGCTCAATGGCGCTGCCCTGGTGGTCGTCACCGCCGAGCGTAGCGTTCAGATCGAGTTGGAATTGGTAAAAGGTGAGATCGCGAAACTGCCAACGCCAGTGCAGCAGCGATTGCCACACGTCCAGCGCCAGCGTCACGCGTTCGATATGCAGATTGCTCTTCGGCAGCGCGGCGCGCACGTTGCGCATTTCAAGCCGCGGGCCGAAGGTTTCCCAACTGCCCTGCATGAAATCGACCTGAACGGGCACGCCGGAGAGGCTTTCCGCCTTCGCCAGCAGCTGGGGGCGGTAATCGTTCAGTTTAGGCAGCACCAGGCGCAGCCCGCTGATCAGCAACGCCACAATAACTATCAGAGTGGCGCCTGTTGCTAACAGGATCCCAGGCAGTCGCCTCACGCAGTTCTCCTTGCTTCCGCTGCCTGGCAACGGGAATATCTATGCACTGACGGGCCCGGTACGCCGGACCCTTACCGATGTCGGACGGGTTACATCATGACGACGTCGAACTGCTCCTGGCTGTACAAGGGTTCGATCTGCACCTTCACCTGTTTGCCCACGAAGATCTCCACTTCCGCCAGCGCATGCGACTCTTCGCTCTTCAGCGCTTCGCCGACCGCCGCCGAGGCGTACACCAGGAAACGATCGGAATCGTAGGCATGATGCACGCGCACGATTTCGCGCAGGATTTCGTAGCACACGGTTTCCACCGTTTTCACGGTGCCGCGTCCATTGCAGGTAGGACAATCGCGGCACAGCACATGTTCAATGCTTTCCCGCGTCCGTTTACGCGTCATTTCCACTAAGCCTAGCTGAGAGAAGCCGTTGATCGTGGTTTTTACCCGATCTTTACTCAGCGCCTGCTCCAGCGAGTGCAGCACCCGGCGGCGATGCTCCTCGTTATTCATATCGATAAAGTCGATGATGATAATGCCGCCCAGGTTGCGCAGCCGCAGCTGGCGGGCGATGGCCTGGGTCGCCTCGATATTGGTGTTGAAAATGGTTTCGTCGAGGTTGCGGTGGCCGACGAAGGCGCCGGTATTGATATCGACGGTGGTCATCGCTTCGGTTTGATCGATGATCAGGTAACCGCCGGATTTCAGCTCCACCTTGCGCTCCAGCGCACGCTGGATCTCGTTTTCCACGTCGTAAAGATCGAAAATCGGCTGGCTGCCGGTGTACAGCTCCAGCTTGCTGGTGATGTCCGGAATGTATTCGCCGGTGAACTCCACCAACAGATCGTGGGTCAGCCGCGAATCGACGCGGATGCGATCCAGCGCCGCGCCGGCGAAGTCGCGCAGGATGCGCTGCGCCAGCGCCAGCTCGCCATACAGCTTATATTTGGTTTGGTTGCGTTTTTTACGCTCCATCACCTTGGTCCACAGGCGCTTGAGGAAGGCGGCGTCCTGCGCCAGCTCTTCTTCGCCGATGCCTTCCGCCGCGGTGCGGATGATGAACCCGCCCAGTTCGTCGCAGTAAGCGGCGACGGTGTTCTTCAGGCGCTCGCGCTCGGCTTCGCTTTCAATGCGCTGCGATACCCCGACGTGCGCCGCGCCCGGCATAAACACCAGGTAACGCGAAGGCAGGGTGATGTCGGTGGTCAGGCGCGCGCCCTTGGTGCCGAGCGGATCCTTCACCACCTGCACCATCAGGTCCTGCCCCTGGCGCACCAGTTCGGCGATGTCGCGCACGTGGAAGTTCTTTTGCTCATCGCCGGCCACGCATTCGGTATGCGGCATGATGTCGGAGGCATGCAGGAAGGCGGCCTTGTCCAGGCCGATATCGACGAACGCCGCCTGCATGCCCGGCAAGACGCGGCTGACGCGCCCCTTGTATATATTGCCGACGATGCCGCGTTTGGATTCGCGTTCGATATGGATCTCTTGCAGGATGCCGCCGTCGATATAGGCAACCCGCGTTTCAGACGGTGTGATATTAACCAGTAGCTCAGCTGTCATGCCTTCTCCTCAGAGCCGGTCGATAATGGCAGCGCCCATCAACCGGTTCTTACATCACGTAATGCGACAAAATTACTGAGCAGCTCATGTGTTTCGACCAGCGGCAGGCCCATCACCGCGTGATAACTCCCGGTTATCGTTCTGACGAAACAACCACCCTTTCCTTGAATTCCGTAGGCGCCCGCTTTATCCATCGGCTCGCCCGTTGCAATATAGTCGCGAATGTCCCGTTGGGACAGGTTGCGGAACGTCACGTCGGTCACCACCAGCTGGCACAGCACGTCATGGCGATCGGCGATCGCCACCGCGGTCATCACCTGATGCTGCCTGCCCGACAGCATCGCCAGCATTTCCGCCGCATGCGCTTCATCGCGCGGCTTCTCCAGCACCCGCCCGTTGAGCACCACGATGGTATCGGCGCCCAGCACCGGCCGTTCCTGCGGCGCCAGCGCGACGCCCGCTTTGGCCTTGTCCTGCGCCAGGCGGCGCACGTAGGCTTCGGCGGCTTCGCCCTCTTGGCGCTGCTCTTCGGTATGCGTCAGCAAAATGTCAAACGACGCGCCCAGCAGGGTCAACAGTTCGCGTCGACGCGGAGAGCCGGAGGCCAGATAAAGCGCAGTCGAATTCATTGATATACCCTTACTGTACGGCGAACTGACGGCGAATCTTGCGCATCAGCAGGAACAACCACGGCCACAGAATGCCGTTTACCACACTACTCCAGAACACCTCCGGGCGGAAAGAGACGTTGATCACTAAAAACTCAGCCCAGAACACCACCACGTCCATCGCCAGCGACAGCAGCACCACGATCAGCGCCTGTTGCCACAGCGCCATATTGCGGAACAGCTGGAATTTGAACGCCACCAGATAGGCGATGATGCCCAGCCCCAGCGCGCGCACGCCGAGCGTGGAGCCGAGGATCAGGTCCATGATCAGCCCGAGCACGAAGCCGGTGCCGACGTTGACGCGGTGCGGCAGCGCCATCACCCAGTAAATCAGGATCAGCGCCAGCCAGGAGGGGCGGAACATGTAGATCTGTTCCGGCCACGGCATGATCTGCAGCACCAGCGCGACCAGGAATGACAGCCAGATGATCCAGCGCCCGTGGCTGCGGTAGCGATTCATTGGGCGACTCCCGCAGTCGGCTGGGCCGGCGCGGCGGCCTGCGGCGATACGGCGCCGGTCGCCGGCGCCGGCAATGGCAGCTGCGGCCCTACGGCGTCGGCCGGCGGCAGCACCTGCGGCATCATCTGCATCAGGCGCTCATTGGCCACCCGATGCACTTCGTCCGGCGGCAGCGGCATATCGCCGTTGCGGTCCGCGCCCCACAGCAACAGCAGATAGCGCAGGCGTTGCAGCCCGGCGGTCGGCCGCGCCTGGATCACGGTATAAGCGCGCTGGTTGTCCACCTTGACCGAAGACACCACCGCCACCGGATAACCCTCCGGGAAGCGGCCGCCCAGGCCGGAGGTGACCAGCACGTCGCCCACGCGGATATCGGTGTTGTTCGGCAGATGCTCGAGCTGCAAATCGTCGGCGCAGCCGCTGCCCGCGGCGATCACCCGGATATCGTTGCGCAGCACCTGGATCGGCAGCGCGTGCGAGGCGTCGCAAATCAGCAGCACCCGGCTGGTGACCTTGGCCACCGCCACCACCTGGCCGACCACGCCCTTGTCGCTGATCACCGGCTGGCCTTCGTACACGCCGTTGTCCGAGCCTTTGTCGATCACCACCTGATCGCTGTAGGGATCGGAGCCGGTGGAGATCACCTGGGTGACCATCTTGTGCTCATCCTGGCGCAGCGGCGAGCCGAGCAGTTCGCGCAGGCGGGCGTTTTCCTGCTTGAATTGGCCAAGAAGAAGGACATCGCTGTTTTTCAGCAGCAGTTCCTGCCGCAGAGCGCGGTTTTCCAGCTCCAGCTGTTGGCGGGTGGCCAGCGTATCCGACACGCTGTCCAAAACTTTACGCGGCCCATTGGCCAAAAAATAGAAAGGACTGACGGCGGTGTCCATGTAGTTGCGTATCTTCACGAACGTACCGAGCCGGCTGTCGGCAACGATCAGGCCAATGGCCGCGATCACCGCCAAAAAAAGTCGCAGTTGCAGGGAAGGCCCCCTGCTAAAAATCGGCTTCATAAATTATGCGAGTTCCTCGACAACAGAAAGAGGAACCGTACCCGATTCTCGCTTTGCGCATTCATCCGATACGATTCCTCCTTCCAGGGGCTGACTATTCTTCGCTGAACAAATCGCCGCCATGCATGTCGATCATTTCCAACGCCTTGCCGCCGCCGCGCGCCACGCAGGTCAACGGATCTTCTGCCACCACGACCGGAATGCCGGTTTCTTCCATCAGCAGGCGATCGAGGTTGCGCAGCAGCGCGCCGCCGCCGGTCAATACCATGCCGCGTTCGGAAATGTCGGAAGCCAGCTCCGGCGGGCACTGCTCCAGCGCCACCATCACCGCGCTGACGATGCCGGTCAACGGCTCCTGCAGGGCTTCGAGGATTTCATTGGAGTTCAGGGTAAAGCCGCGCGGTACGCCTTCGGCCAGGTTACGGCCGCGGACTTCGATCTCGCGCACTTCGTCGCCCGGGTAAGCCGAGCCGATTTCATGCTTGATGCGCTCGGCGGTGGCTTCACCGATCAGTGAACCGTAGTTACGGCGCACATAATTGATGATGGCTTCATCGAAGCGATCGCCGCCGATGCGCACGGAAGAGGAGTAGACCACGCCGTTGAGCGAGATCACCGCCACTTCAGTGGTGCCGCCGCCGATATCCACCACCATGGAACCGGTCGCTTCAGACACCGGCAGGCCCGCGCCGATCGCCGCAGCCATCGGCTCTTCAATCAGAAACACTTCGCGCGCGCCTGCCCCTTGGGCGGATTCGCGGATAGCGCGGCGTTCAACCTGGGTTGCGCCGACCGGCACACAGACCAGCACGCGCGGGCTTGGGCGCATGAAACTGTTGCTGTGAACCTGTTTGATAAAGTGCTGCAGCATTTTTTCGGTCACGAAGAAGTCGGCGATCACGCCGTCTTTCATCGGGCGAATAGCCGCGATATTGCCAGGGGTGCGCCCCAGCATCTGTTTGGCGTCGTGGCCCACGGCCGCAACGCTCTTCGGAGAACCGGCACGATCTTGGCGAATGGCAACCACCGACGGTTCATTCAGTACAATGCCTTGCCCTTTAACATAAATCAGGGTATTGGCGGTACCCAAGTCGATGGACAAGTCATTGGAAAACATGCCACGAAATTTCTTAAACATAACTAAAGGATAATCCTGCAAGCTGGGGGCGGAAAATAAAATCCGCCTACTTTACCAACCACACGAAGCAGCGACAAGGCGCAAAAACGTTCTACTTCGGTGAAAAATAGTCTGTATTGTTTCTGCTCGAATGCACGGAAATTGGATGAGGCCTGAATTCCCTGAACAAAGGCTCAGTTTACCACCCTGTCAGCGCACGAAACGGCGTAACACAGCTCATAAAATCTAACATATTCCCTGATTGCCGCTGGTGGTAAGCACCTACCAACGTCCGACAGGAAGAGGCTGACAAGAGCCTATCTCAAATAGGCGTCGTTGTCGCAGGCAGTTTGGGGGGTAATCCCAAAATGACGGATAAAAAAAGCCCAGATGGATTGGCGCTCATTCTACGTCAATTTTTGCCCGGCATTCAGGTTAAACACGATAACGACGTGAATATTTTTTACGCCCGAGGTCTATCGGCTCCGGCGGTGCGAAAAAGTCGCCCTGTCCGCCGCGGATCCCGCGTTCTTTCAGCGTCTGCCATTCGTTGCGCGTGCGCACGCTGGCGGCGAACACCTGCGCGCTGGTGCCTTCGCAGGCGCCGGCCAGGCTCTGAACGAACAGCTGATTCTCGTCCCGCTTGTCGATACTCCGCACCAACCCCGGATGGAGCTTGACGATCTCCACCTGCAGCGATTTGATATAGGACGTACTGACCACGGTTAAACCCGCCTGGGAAACGGCAAGACGACAGCCCAGTCCTGACAGCAATCTCAGCACCGGGCGCAAACGGTCGATATGTTGACACACATCTGCCTCTGCAAGTTCAATCAGAATTCGCCGCCGATGACTTTTTTCGCACTGCAGCAGCGTATCGCGCAGCCAGCGCTGGAAAGTGCGCTGCAATAATGAATCCACGCACAGCGTAAACGCCAGCGTCTCTGCGGGCCACAGCGTCAGCAAAGGCAGGATCCGGCTGACTTTCTGGCGGTCGTAACTCTCCGCCAGCCCAAGCTGCTGCACCAGCGGCATATATTCCGAAGGCAGCAACTCCTGAGTGCCATCATAAATGCGGCTCATGATTTCGCGGTGATGAACCTCCCCCTCCACGGTGACCGCCGGTTTCTGATACAGCCGCGGGCCGCCGCGCGCCAACACCTGTTCCAGCAAGGTGCGCCACTTGACGCTGCCGCGCCCCTTTTCCGGCACCTGGCTGTCGTAAACATACCAGCCGTTTTCCCCCTGCAAGGAAGCGTGGCGCGTCGCCTGCTCCGCATGGTCGATCACCTGTTCGGTGGTCTGGCCGCTGCGGTACGCCACGATGCCGATGTGCAGGAAGGCGTCGCGGTCGATCAGCGCGGTGGAGGGCAGCGCATCGATGGCGTGAACCAGCTGCGCGGCGATGCCGTCCGCCTCCTTCAGGGTGCGATGCGGCAGCAGCACGGTGAAGTCGCTGTGGAAATAGCGCGCCAGCAGCGCCGCCGGGTAGCGCATCACAAAGGTGGAAAGCAGGTTGACCAGCGAATACATCAGCTCCTGCACCGCCGCGCTGCCGTGGGTATCGCGCAGGGTGTCGAAATCGGGCAGCCGCACCATCATCACGATGCCGTGCGAGCCTTCTTCTTCCAACTGGGTGGTCAATTGGTTATCGAAGAACAATCGATTGTTCAGGCCGGTTTTGGCGTCCTGGGCGGCGAAGGCGCGGATCAGCGTATCGACCCGGCTGCGCTCTTCGCGCGCTTCCGCCAGGTCCGCCAGCAGGCGATCGAGCGCGCCGCTGACGTTGGCCGGCCATTCGCGCACGTCGCCCTGCATGACGTTTTCGCGCTCGCCGTTGAGAATGCGCCGCGCGCGGCGCTCCAGGCGATCTTCGCCGTCGGCCTGTTCGCGCAGCCAGCGCAGGCTGAACAGCAGGATCACCACCATCACGATGATCGACAGCGTTACGGCGGCGGTGGAACGCAAGGTGCGCATGTCGCCGGCGAAGGGGTCAAGATAGGTGATGTTAAGGACGCTGCCCGGGTGTTGCAGCATCGGCCGCGACACCTGGCGATAGCCGTTCAGCGCGTCCCAGGGCACCTTCGCCGTCGGCAGCTTATAGCTGAGAACATTGCTTTGGCCGCTGTCCACGCTGACCGCCACGATGCCGAGCGGGCGCATCACCAGCGGCAGCCACTGCTCCTGCTCCTGCGGCGGCTCGCGCAGCATCGCCTGATCGAGCGACGCCACCAGCGAATCGAAGCGGCGATCCAACCGCTCCTGAGTGACATGGAAGAAGCTGTATGAGCACCCCATCAGCATCAAAAACATCGCCAACGCCACCAGCAGGGTGATCAATGCAGAGAGTTTGGTGGTAAATCGCATCCCTGTGCCTTGTCCGCTATGGTTAAGTAACTGTTCACCCTTTGATGAATAAAGGCCCCGAACCTGCTCAAATGAACGCAACGCAATGCCCTGATTTTTATTTGAAACGGCGGTTATTTCTCAGGCCCGTCGCCGGCAAGTGCAGAACAAGCTAACAAGCATTGCCGATGAAGAAAACCTGAAAGCATCATTTTTGTCCTTAATCAGGGCCCGGCTTGCTTATTATGCATATAGTCAAATAAATCTGATTCGGCCATTTATAGCAAAATGCAAAGAGAGGAAGAGTGACATGCGTGCACTGTTATTGGAACAACAAGACGATCAAACTCTGGCTCATATAAAGGATATCGGCAGCGAGCAGCTGCCCGACGGCGACGTCACCGTCGACGTCAACTGGTCCAGCCTTAACTACAAGGATGCGTTGGCGATCACCGGCAAGGGAAAAATCGTCCGCAACTTCCCGATGGTGCCGGGCATCGACTTCGCCGGCACCGTGCGCCACAGCCGGGACGATCGCTTCAAAGAGGGCCAAAGCGTGGTGCTGACCGGCTGGGGCGTGGGCGAACACCACTGGGGCGGCCTGGCCGAACAGGCGCGGGTATCCGGCGAATGGCTGGTGCCGCTGCCGAACGGCCTGGATGAGCGCAAGGCGATGATCATCGGCACCGCCGGGTTTACCGCCATGCTGTGCGTGATGGCGCTGGAAGAAGGCGGCGTGCATCCGGACGACGGCGATATCCTGGTGACCGGCGCCAGCGGCGGCGTAGGCAGCACGGCGATCGCGCTGCTGGCGGCGCTGGGCTACCGGGTGACCGCCATCAGCGGCCGCGACAGCAACACCGACTACCTGAAAGCGCTCGGCGCCAAAGAGGTGATGTCGCGCGACGGCTACATCGAAACGCCGCGCCCGCTGGAGAAGCAGCTGTGGGCCGGCGCGGTGGATACCGTCGGCGACAAACTGCTGGCGCGGGTGCTGGCGCAGATGAACTACAACGGCACCGTCGCCGCCTGCGGCCTGGCCGGCGGTTATCAGCTGCCCACCACCGTGATGCCGTTTATCCTGCGCAACGTGCGCCTGCAGGGCGTGGACTCGGTGCATACGCCGCTGCACCGCCGCCAGACCGCCTGGGAACGCCTGGCCGGCATCCTGCCGGACAGCTTCTATCAGCAAGCCACCCATGAAATCGCGCTGGAACAGGCGCCGGCCACCGCCGCCGCGCTGCTGAACAACCAGGTCACCGGCCGCACCCTGGTGAAAATCCGCTGATGCCCGCCCCCCGGCGACGGGGGGACACGGCCCCGCTCTGCGAAATTTCATATTTTCCCGCCGCCTCTCGCATCCGGCCCGCTTTCGCGCCATGCTTACAGGATAAATCGCGGAGAAAATGACCATGAATAAATCCCCCAAATTGACCGAAGCCGATGTCACGCCGGAAAGCGTGTTTCATCAGCGGCGCAAAGTGCTGCAGGCGCTGGGCATTACCGCCGCGTCGCTGGCCCTGCCCGTCAACGCCCGGGCGGACCTGTTGTCATGGTTCAAAGGCAACGACCGCCCCAAGGCGCCGCCGGGCAAGGCGCTGGAATTCAGCCGGCCTGCGGCCTGGCAGGCTCCGCTGGCGCTGACGCCGGAGGACAAGGTGGCCGGTTACAACAACTTCTACGAGTTCGGCCTCGACAAGGCCGATCCGGCCGCCAACGCCGGCGGGCTGAAGACCGAAGGCTGGAAGGTGCGCATCGACGGCGAGGTGGCCAAACCCATCACCCTGGACATCGACGATTTAATGCGGCGTTTTCCGCTGGAACAGCGCATCTACCGCATGCGCTGCGTCGAGGCCTGGTCGATGGTGGTGCCCTGGATCGGCTTTGAGCTGGGCAAGCTGATCAGGCTGGCCGAGCCGAACGGCAACGCCCGCTACGTCGCCTTCCAGACGCTGTACGATCCGGAGCAGATGCCGGGCCAGAAGGACCGCTTCATCGGCGGCGGCCTGAAATATCCCTATGTCGAAGGGCTGCGGCTGGACGAAGCGATGCACCCGCTGGCGCTGCTGACCGTCGGGGTCTACGGCAAAACCCTGCCGCCGCAGAACGGCGCGCCGCTGCGGCTGATCGCGCCGTGGAAATACGGTTTCAAGGGCATCAAGTCGATCGTACACATCCGCCTGGTGCGCGATCAACCGCCCACCACCTGGAACCAATCGGCGCCGAACGAGTACGGTTTTTACGCCAACGTGAATCCGCACGTCGATCACCCGCGCTGGTCGCAGGCCAGCGAGCGGTTTATCGGCTCCGGCGGCATTCTGGACGTCAAACGTCAGCCGACGCTGCTGTTCAACGGCTATGCCGAACAGGTGGCCTCGCTGTATCGCGGCATGGACCTGCGGGAGAATTTTTAAGTGCGCTTGACCCCGACCCACATCACCTGGCTGAAGGCCGCGATTTACCTGGCGGCGTTGCTGCCGTTTCTCTGGCTGGTGCTGGCGGTCGATCAGGGCTGGCTCAGCGCCGATCCGGCCAAGGATATCCAGCATTTTACCGGCAGGATGACGCTGAAGCTGCTGTTGGCCACCCTGGCTATCGCCCCGTTGGCGCGCTATGCCCGCCAGCCGCTGCTGATCCGCTGCCGCCGGTTGCTCGGGCTGTGGTGCTTTGCCTGGGGAACCTTGCATCTGATAAGCTACTCCACGCTGGAGCTGGGCCTGAGCAATATCGGCCTGCTGGGGCGCGAACTGGTCACCCGGCCTTATCTGACGCTGGGCATCGTCAGCTGGTGTATCCTGCTGGCGCTGGCCGCCACGTCAACGCGCTGGGCGATGCGCAAAATGGGCGCCAAATGGCAGACATGGCATAACTTCGTCTATCTGGCGGCGATCCTCGCGCCGATCCACTATCTGTGGTCGGTAAAGACCTTTTCGCCGCAGCCTTTCATCTACGCGCTGCTGGCGGTGGCGCTGCTGGCGCTGCGCTACAAGAAATTCCGCGGCTGGTGGCGGTAAACCTCGCCACGGCGCGCGTTATTGACGGTAACAATCGCGCGCCGCAGGCGGGAACTTTTCTGTGTTCTACCCCTCATATTCCAGTAACGGTTTCCCCCGCCCATCGATTTGGGGTTGAATATCTTCGCTGATAAGACCAGTATTTAGCTGCGAATTGCTACGATATCGTTATAATGCCCGACCTTGTTACCGTTCTCAGGGTGAATTTGCCCCTTAACAGGTGACAAATCGGTGACATCGGGTTATTTTCTACGATGATGGTTTTATTGCCGGAGATACCAGCACAATGGCGGATAAGTTTCACATTTTGCTTCTGAACGGCCCCAATCTGAATCTGCTGGGGACGCGTGAGCCGGAGAAGTACGGCAGCACGACGCTGACAGAGATTGTTAACGGATTGGAAAACCAGGCGTCCGCACTGGATATTACCCTGAGCCATCTGCAGTCCAACGCCGAGCACCGGCTGATCGATCGCATTCATCAGGCGCGCGGCAACACGGACTTCATTCTGATCAACCCGGCGGCGTTCACGCACACCAGCGTGGCGCTGCGCGATGCGTTGTTGGCGGTGCAGATCCCGTTTATCGAGATCCACCTGTCCAACGTGCACGCCCGCGAGCCTTTCCGCCATCACTCTTACCTCTCGGACGTAGCGGTAGGCGTGATCTGCGGCCTCGGCGCGGATGGCTACACATTTGCTTTGCAGGCAGCGGTTAACCGTCTGTCAAAAACCCACTAATAGCTACACAAAAAGAGTACGGAATCACACTCATGGATATTCGTAAAATCAAGAAACTGATCGAACTGGTTGAAGAATCAGGCATTTCTGAACTGGAAATCTCTGAAGGCGAAGAGTCGGTTCGCATCAGCCGTGCCGCACCGGCGCAGGCTTACCCAATGATGCAGCAGGCCTACGCCATGCCGGCACCACAGCAGCCAGCCCTGGCCACCGCAGTCGCCAGCGCGCCTGCGGCGGAAGCCCCAGCGGCGCCTGCGGCCATGAGTGGCCACGTTGTTCGTTCCCCAATGGTAGGCACCTTCTACCGCACGCCAAGCCCGGATGCGAAAGCCTTCGTGGAAGTTGGCCAGAAAGTGAACGCCGGCGACACTCTGTGCATCGTTGAAGCAATGAAAATGATGAACCAGATCGAAGCGGACAAATCCGGCGTTGTTAAAGCCATTCTGGTGGAAAACGGCCAGCCGGTTGAATATGACGAGCCACTGGTCGTCATCGAATAACGAGGCGCCCCATGCTTGATAAAATTGTTATCGCCAACCGCGGCGAGATCGCGCTTCGCATTTTGCGTGCCTGTAAAGAATTGGGCATCAAGACCGTTGCGGTCCACTCTATGGCCGATCGCGATCTGAAACACGTACTGCTGGCCGACGAGACCGTGTGCATCGGTCCGGCGCCATCGGTAAAAAGCTACCTGAACATCCCGGCCATCATCTCCGCGGCGGAAATCACCGGCGCAGTGGCGATCCACCCGGGTTACGGCTTCCTGTCCGAGAACGCCGACTTCGCCGAGCAGGTTGAACGCTCCGGCTTTATCTTCATCGGCCCGCGCGCCGAAACCATCCGCCTGATGGGCGACAAGGTTTCCGCGATCAACGCCATGAAGAAAGCCGGCGTACCTTGCGTGCCCGGCTCCGACGGCCCGCTGACCGACGACATGGATAAAAACCGTGCCTTCGCCAAGCGCATCGGCTACCCGGTGATCATCAAGGCGTCCGGCGGCGGCGGCGGCCGCGGCATGCGCGTCGTGCGCAGCGACAAAGACCTCGAACAGTCCATCAACATGACGAAAGCGGAAGCCAAAGCGGCTTTCAACAACGACATGGTTTACATGGAAAAATACCTGGAAAACCCGCGCCATATCGAAATTCAGGTATTGGCCGACGGCCAGGGCAACGCCATCTATCTGGCCGAGCGCGACTGCTCCATGCAGCGTCGCCACCAGAAAGTGGTCGAAGAGGCGCCGGCACCGGGCATCACCAGCGAAATGCGCCGTTACATCGGTGAACGCTGTTCGAAAGCCTGTGTGGAAATCGGCTACCGCGGCGCAGGCACCTTCGAGTTCCTGTATGAAAACGGCGAGTTCTATTTCATCGAAATGAACACCCGTATTCAGGTTGAACACCCGGTTACCGAAATGATCACCGGCGTGGATCTGATCAAAGAGCAGCTGCGCATCGCTGCCGGTCAGCCGTTGTCGATCAAACAGGAAGAGGTGAAGATCCACGGCCACGCGGTGGAATGCCGCATCAACGCCGAAGATCCGAATACCTTCCTGCCGAGCCCGGGCAAGATCACCCGCTTCCACGCGCCAGGCGGTTTCGGCGTGCGTTGGGAATCTCATATTTACGCCGGTTATACCGTACCGCCGTACTATGACTCCATGATCGGCAAACTGATCACCTTCGGCGAAAACCGCGACGTGGCGATTGCCCGCATGAAGAACGCCCTGGCTGAGCTGATCATCGACGGCATCAAAACCAACGTTGAACTGCAGCAGAAGATCATGAACGACGAAAACTTCCAGCACGGTGGCACCAACATCCACTATCTGGAGAAGAAGTTGGGTCTGCAGGAAACCTAAGGCGGGCTGCGCGCATTGCCTGACGGAAGGCCGGTTAATCACCGGCCTTTTTCTTTACTGCTTTGGGTCACTCAAGGGATGATCAAATCCATATATAGTTGTATACCCAAAATAATTGGAGTTGCATCAAGGCGGCAAGGGAGCGCATCCCGATGAGCTTACTGGAGTAAGTGATTCGGGTAAGTGAGCGCAGCCAACACAGAGGCAGCTTCAAGTATGACGGGTATATTGGAGAAACGGATGGACACACGTTTTATTCAAGCCCACCGCGAAGCGCGCTGGGCGCTGGGCCTGACGCTGCTTTACCTGCTGGCCTGGTCGCTGGCGGCCTATCTGCCGGACAGCGCATCCGGCGTCACCGGCCTGCCGCACTGGTTCGAAATGGCCTGCCTGCTGGTGCCGCTGCTGTTTATCGGCCTGTGCTGGCTGATGGTGCGCGGCGTGTTCCGCGACATTTCGCTGGAGGACGGCGATGCAAACTGAAGTGATCCTCCCGCTGATCGCCTACCTGCTGCTGGTGTTCGGCCTGTCGGCCTACGCCTACAGCCGCCGCCAAAGCGGCAACTTTCTCAGCGAATACTTCCTCGGCAACCGTTCGATGGGCGGCTTTGTGCTGGCGATGACCCTGACCGCCACCTATATCAGCGCCAGCTCGTTTATCGGCGGCCCCGGCGCCGCCTACAAATACGGCCTGGGCTGGGTGCTGCTGGCGATGATCCAGCTGCCGGCGGTGTGGCTGTCGCTCGGCGTACTGGGCAAGAAGTTCGCCATTCTGGCGCGGCGCTATAACGCCATCACCCTCAACGACATGCTGTACGGCCGCTACCGGAGCCGCCTGCTGGTATGGCTGGCCAGCCTCAGCCTGCTGGTGGCGTTCCTCGGCGCCATGACGGTGCAGTTTATCGGCGGCGCCCGCCTGCTGGAAACCGCCGCCGGCATCCCCTACGACACCGGCCTGCTGATTTTCGGCATCAGCATCGCGCTCTACACCGCCTTCGGCGGCTTCCGCGCCAGCGTGCTGAACGACGCCATGCAGGGCCTGGTGATGCTGGTCGGCACCCTATTGCTGCTGGTGGCGGTGATCCACGCCGCCGGCGGGTTGCACAGCGCGGTGGACAAGCTGCAGCAGATCGACCCGGCGCTGGTGTCGCCGCAGGGCGGCGACCAGATCCTCAGCCTGCCGTTTATGGCCTCGTTCTGGATCCTGGTGTGCTTCGGGGTGATCGGCCTGCCGCACACCGCGGTGCGCTGCATCTCCTATAAAGACAGCAAGGCGGTGCACCGCGGCATCATCCTCGGCACCGCGGTGGTGGCGGTGCTGATGTTCGGCATGCACCTGGCCGGCGCGCTGGGCCGCGCGGTGCTGCCGGACCTGAAGATCCCCGATCAGGTGATCCCGACGCTGATGGTCACCGTGCTGCCGCCTTACGCCGCCGGCATCTTCCTGGCGGCGCCGATGGCGGCGATCATGTCGACCATCAACGCGCAGCTGCTGCAATCTTCGGCGACCATCATCAAGGATCTGTTCCTGGGCGTACGGCCGCAGCACATGCAAAACGAGCGGATGATCAAGCGCTTCTCCAGCCTGACCACCCTGATCCTCGGCCTGCTGGTGCTGCTGGCGGCCTGGCGGCCGCCGGAAATGATCATCTGGCTGAACCTGCTGGCCTTCGGCGGGCTGGAGGCGGTATTCCTGTGGCCGCTGGTGCTGGGGCTGTATTGGGAACGCGCCAACGCGCAGGGAGCGCTTAGCTCAATGGTGTCGGGTGCGGTATGCTATACGCTATTGGCCAGCTTCAGCCTGCAGCCGGCGGGATTGCACCCTATCGTGCCTTCGCTGCTGCTCAGCCTGCTGGCGTTTTATATCGGTAACGTCGTCGGCGAAAAACGCCGCATGACGTCATCATTACCCTCTTGAAGAGAATTGCTATGCCTTGGATCCAACTTAAACTGAACGCCACCGGCAGCCAGGCGGAAGACCTGAGCGACGCGCTGGTGGAAAGCGGCGCGGTGTCGGTGACCTTTCAGGACACCCACGATAACCCGGTGTTCGAACCGCTGCCGGGCGAAACCCTGCTGTGGGGCGACACCGATGTGATCGGCCTGTACGACGCCGAAACCGACATGGCCGGGGTGGTGGCGATGCTGGAACAGCACCCGCTGCTGGGCGCCGGTTTCCGCCACAAGATTGAACAGCTGGAAGACAAGGACTGGGAGCGCGAGTGGATGGACAACTTCCACCCGATGCGCTTCGGCGAGCGCCTGTGGATCTGCCCGAGCTGGCGCGACGTGCCCGATCCGCAGGCGGTCAACGTGATGCTCGATCCGGGCCTGGCGTTCGGCACCGGTACCCACCCGACCACCGCGCTCTGCCTGCAGTGGCTGGACGGCCTCGACCTGGCCGGCAAAACCGTCATCGACTTCGGCTGCGGCTCCGGCATCCTGGCGATAGCCGCGCTGAAGCTCGGCGCCGCGCGCGCTATCGGCATCGACATCGATCCCCAGGCCATTCAGGCCAGCCGCGACAACGCGCAGCGTAACGGCGTTTCAGAGCGTCTGGAGCTGTATCTGCCGCAGGACCAGCCGGCGGAACTGCTGGCGGACGTGGTGGTGGCCAATATCCTGGCCGGCCCGCTGCGCGAGCTGGCGCCGCTGATCGGCTGCCTGCCGAAATCCGGCGGCCATTTGGGCCTGTCCGGCGTGCTGGCCAGCCAGGCGGCGAGCGTGGCGGAAGCCTACGAAGACAAGTTTGTGCTCGATCCGGTCGCCGAACGCGAAGAATGGTGCCGCATCACCGGCCGCCGCAAGTAATCCGCGCGGCGCGGCAGCGGGAAATCCATCGGTCAGGCCGGCCGGTGGATTTTTTTTGCCGCGCAGGCGAAACAAAATTTTATGCAACTTTTTACCCTCCAGCGACGGATTGCCCTGACAAAAGGCCGACAATCCAGGCTATCAGGGTAAAAATGACCATCGAATACAGATAATATCCTGCGCAACGGCGAATATTTTAGCGCGCATAAAATAAGCACTTTTCGTCAACTTATTGTTAAATATATATAATATTTTTATGGGTCTCCGCAAAGCGCATTTTTCTTGTGCGATTACGGTCAATTGGTCAAAGTTTGGCCTTTCATCTCAACGCAAAAATGCGTAATATACGCGCCCTTGCGGACACAGTATGGTTACTCTTTGTCTATGCGCATTGGACACCACCAGCTTACTAATTGCCTGATTGCGGCCCCGATGGCCGGTATTACAGATCGCCCGTTCAGAACCTTATGTCATGCAATGGGTGCTGGGATGGCTGTATCCGAAATGCTCTCCTCCAACCCGGAGGTGTGGCGAACGGATAAGTCGCGTCTGCGTATGGTGCATAGCGATGAACCCGGGATCCGTTCCGTGCAGATTGCCGGATGCGATCCGGATGATATGGCCGCCGCGGCGCGCATTAACGTGGCCAGCGGCGCACAGATCATCGACATCAATATGGGTTGCCCGGCCAAGAAAGTGAACCGGAAGCTTGCAGGGTCTGCGCTGTTGCAGCACCCGGATCTGGTTAAACAGATCCTCCACGCGGTGGTTAACGCGGTGGATGTGCCGGTAACGCTTAAGATCCGCACCGGCTGGGCGCCGGAACACCGTAACTGTGTAGAGATTGCCCAACTGGCCGAAGACTGTGGTATACAGGCCCTGACTATTCATGGCCGAACCCGCGCCTGCCTGTTCAACGGCGACGCGGAGTACGACAGCATTCGGGCAGTTAAGCAGAATGTTTCCATTCCGATTATCGCGAATGGCGACATTACTGACCCGCATAAAGCCAGAGCAGTGCTCGACTACACCGGGGCCGATGCCCTGATGATAGGCCGCGCTGCTCAGGGGAGACCCTGGATCTTCCGGGAAATCCAGCATTATCTGGACACTGGGGAGCTGCTGCCACCGATGCCGCTTGGCGAAGTGAAGCGCTTGTTGATAGGGCATATTCGGGAATTGCACGGCTTTTACGGCCAAGGCAAGGGATTCCGAATTGCACGTAAGCACGTGTCCTGGTATCTCCAGGAGCACGCCCCGAATGACCAGTTTCGGCGCACATTCAACGCCATAGAGGATGCCAGCGAACAGCTGGAGGCGTTGGAGGCATATTTCGAAAATCTTGCGTAACAAAAAAGAGCTGACAGAACTATGTTCGAACAACGCGTAAATTCTGACGTACTGACCGTTTCTACCGTAAACTCACAGGATCAGGTGACCCAAAAGCCTCTGCGTGACTCGGTTAAACAAGCACTGAAGAACTATTTTGCTCAACTGAACGGTCAGGACGTGAATGACCTGTATGAGCTGGTACTGGCTGAAGTTGAACAGCCACTGTTGGACATGGTGATGCAATACACCCGTGGCAACCAGACCCGTGCAGCCCTGATGATGGGCATCAACCGCGGTACGCTGCGTAAGAAATTGAAAAAATACGGCATGAACTGATACTAGTCAGTCAACGTGTTGAAAAGGCGCTTTATCTCATTTGATAAGCGCCTTTTTCTTTTTGCGGACGGCGGCCGAAAAAAAGGCCGGAAGCCCGGCCCTCTTGATATGGTATGGCGTTAACGCATTACTCGCTAACCTTGTTCTTGAGGCTTTCCGCCCCCTGCTTGGTTTTGTCCCAGGCTTTCTCGGTGCCTTGCTTGGTGCTGTGCCAGGCCTTTTGCGAGCCTTCGGTCACCTTGCTGCCTGCGGTGTCGCTTTTACCTTCCGCGGCATGCTTGGCCTTGAGCTTCAGCTCCTCGCCCTGATCCTGCGTCTGGTGCAGTTTTTCTTTGGCGGTATCTGCGCCCTTGTGCGCCTCAGCGACGACTTCGTTGCCGGCCTGGGCGGCGGTGGTTGCGGCAAACGCCGGCGCGGCCAGCAGCAGGGCGGACAGGGCAAAAATCGCTTTCTTCATAATTCCCTCTTTTTGTCAGATACATGCTATTGAGCATGAAACAAGATGGCATAAGTTTCCCATTGCGCGATTTAAGAATAGGCCTAAAACGCCAAAGCGCGATACAAAACTTGCTTGTTTGTCTAAAACCCACGCCTTTATGCTGGTCAGGTTCGCGCCTCGCCGCCATCCCGCCCCGCCGACCAGACGGCGCCACTCTTCCCCCCGGCAAGATGCGAATGAGAATATTCGTATGCCCCTCTTCCGCCGGACCCCGTATTCTGTGATAGAATAGACATTCCGAGAGCCGCCTTCGCTGGCCAACAGCTATCCCTCCGAAGCCTGATATCAGCGCAAACCGCCCTTCGAATGTAAAGATTTGGTCAATTACGGAATCTGACTAAACCATAGTCGTACCCGGGTGTCTGAGTAGTTGTATCGCTATCGAGTGGATCCTTTATGCGTTACAGGTTGCTACCCCCTAATGCATAAATGAGTTTATATGAAGCGTCCGCAAAAATTTCAATCGGCCCTGCTGCACCCCCGCTACTGGTTGACCTGGTTCGGCCTGGCCTTTCTGTTTTTACTGGTCCAACTCCCCTATCCGCTGTTGCATCGCCTCGGCGTATGGATGGGCCGCACCTCTATGCGCTTTCTGAAGCGCCGGGTTTCCATCACGCGCCGCAACCTGGAACTGTGTTTCCCGGATATGGATGAAGCGCAGCGCGAGCGCAAAGTGGTGGGCAACTTCGAATCGCTGGGCATGGGCCTGCTGGAAACCGGCATGGCCTGGTTCTGGTCGGATAAACGCGTCAAGCGCTGGTTCAACGTGACCGGCATCAACCACCTGAAAATGGCGCAGCAAAACCAGCGCGGTGTGCTGGTGATTGGCGTGCACTTCATGTCGCTGGAGCTGGGCGGCCGGGCCATGGGCCTGTGCCAGCCGATGATGGCGATGTATCGCCCGCACAACAACAAGGCGATGGAATGGGCGCAGACCAAAGGGCGCATGCGTTCCAACAAGGCGATGCTCGATCGCAAGGATCTGCGCGGCATGGTGCATGCGCTGAAGCGCGGTGAAGCGGTATGGTTCGCCCCGGATCAGGATTACGGCCCGCGCGGCAGCGTGTTCGCCCCGCTGTTCGCCGTGGATGAAGCCGCCACCACCAGCGGCACCTTTATGCTGGCGCGCATGGCCAAGCCGGCGCTGGTGCCGGTGGTGCTGATCCGCCGCGAAAAAGGCCGCGGTTACGATCTGCTGATCCAGCCGGCGCTGGAAGATTACCCGATCGCCGATGAGCTGGCCGCCGCCGCCTACATGAACAAGGTGGTGGAGAAAGAGATCATGCGCGCGCCGGAGCAGTACATGTGGTTGCATCGCCGCTTCAAAACCCGGCCGGTCGGCGCCCCTTCGCTGTACTGACCCCTGCATTTTCGAGCCCGGCCAACGCCGGGCTTTTTTGTGCGCCGCGTTTAAAAAATCTGCGGATCGCTCCTTCGCTTTGCTGTAACCTCCCGTTTTACCCGCACAGGAAAAGGAAATGATGAAAGATCAAGTCCGCATTGCGCTGGTCGGTGACTACAAACCGCAGGCCATCGCCCATCAGGCCATCCCCGTGGCCTTGCAACTGACCGCCGCCCATCTCGACATCGACATTCAATTCCACTGGCTGCCCACAGAAACCCTCACCTCGCCGTCGGCACTGCAAGGCTACGACGCCATCTGGGTGGTGCCCGGCAGCCCGTATAACCATGATGCCGGCGCCTTTATGGCGATCCGCCATGCGCGCGAGCAGCGGGTGCCGTTTCTCGGCTCCTGCGGCGGGTTCCAGTATGCGGTGGTCGAATACGCCCGCAACGTGATGGGCTGGCACGACGCCGGCCATGCGGAAACCGACAGCGGCGGCCGGCTGGTGATTGCGCCCTTGAGCTGCTCGCTGGTGGAGAAATCCGGCGGCGTCCTTTTCCAGCCGAACACCCGCGCCGCCCGCGCCTACGGGCGCCTGGACACGGTCGAAGGCTATCATTGCAACTTCGGCGTCAACCCGGAGTTTGTCGCCGATTTGCAGCGTTACCCGCTGATCGTCAGCGCTCACGATCTCGAGGGCGAGGTGCGCGCCGTCGAGCTGCCGGATCACCCTTTCTACGTCGCCACGCTGTTCCAGTCGGAGCGCGCCGCGCTGCGCAATGCGCTGTCGCCGCTGGTGGTCGAGCTGATCCGCACCGCCGCCAGTCGCTAAAAAAAAGCCCTCGAACGAGGGCTTTTTCATCCTGCCGGCGCCGGGTTACGCCCGCCCGAGGCCGTGCAGCACCAGGTTGAAGTGCTGGCCCAGCTCACGCCGGTGATCCGGATGCTCCATCATCGACACATGGTCGCCGCTGACCTGGCGCACGCTGACCGCCGAAGGCGACAACAGCATGTCCCAACCCAGCGCGGACGCGTCTTCACGGCAATACCCCGCCTGTTTGATCTTCTGCCAGTATTCTCTGAACTGCTCATTTTGCGAATGGGCGGAAACCTGTTCCTGTTTCGCCTTGAACAGGTGCAGCTTCAGAGACGCCGGCTGCACCTGGGTCGCCTCCACCAGCTTGGCGTAATGATGACGCTGCTGCCACAGCGCCGCCTCGTCGGCCACTTTCGGGTGCTGCGTTTTTATCCCCGCCCGTTGCACCACCGCTATCGCCTCCGGCAACGGCAGCTCGGCAAGCTGCCGGCAGAGCCGGGGATCCGGCGTTTCCAGCGTCGACTCCACCCAGTTCAACAACAGCTGTACCGGGCTGTGCATCGCGTCCACCGGCCGCAGGGTATCGATCAGCCCCAGGAAGGCGATCGGTTCCCCCGCCGATTGCAGCTGCTCGGCGATGGCGTAGGCCAATACGCCGCCGGAAGAGTAACCCGCCAGATGATACGGCCCCTGCGGCTGCACCTCGCGGATCAGCGCCACGGCGCTGGCGGCCATCTCGTGCATGGTGGCCGGCTTCTCCTCCACCGCCGGCCACGGCACGGCGTACACCGGGAACTCTTCGTCAATTTCCTTCGCCAGTTCAAACACGTAGGAATGGTCGCCAAACCCGGTCGGCACGAAGAACAGCGGATGTCGGCTGCCGCCGCTGCGGGCCGGCACCGCCTTGCGCGGCGGGGCATCTTCGCTGCGACGGTCGATCCGCGCGGCCAGCTCGGCCAGTATCGGATGGTTGAATACCGCCTGCACCGGCACGTTGATGCCCAGTTGCCGCATCCGGCTGGACAGGCGCACCGCCAGCAGCGAATGGCCGCCAAGCTCGAAGAAGTTATCGTGCCGCCCTACCCGCTCCACCTCAAGCAGCTCGCGCCACAGCTGCGCCAGCGCCGTTTCGCCCGCGCCCTGCGGCGGCGCGTATTCCCGCGCGACGCCGGCCGCGGTTTCCGGCTCCGGCAACGCGCGCCGGTCCAGCTTGCCGTTGGCGGTCAGCGGCATCGCCTCCAGCCAAACGTAGGCCGAAGGCACCATGTAATCCGGCAGCCGATCGCTCAGGTGCGCCCGCAGTTGCCCAGGCAGCGCCGCGCGGTCGGCATCCGCCGCCGGCACAATCCAGGCCACCAGCCGCGGGTTATGCGCCGCCGAGCAGACCTGCACCGCCGCCTCCCGCACCCAGGGGCTCGCCGCCAGCTGCACTTCTATTTCGCCCGGCTCAATGCGGAAACCGCGAAGCTTGACCTGCTGATCGTTGCGCCCTTGGTATTCGATATTGCCATCCGACAGATAGCGCGCCAGATCGCCGGTGCGATACATGCGGCTGCCGCCGATCGGGTTAAAGGGATCGCTCAGGAAGCGCTCCGCCGTCAGCGCCGGCCGGTTCAGGTAGCCCAGCGCCACCCCGACGCCGCCGATGTGCAACTCGCCGACCGCGCCAATCGGCACCGGTCGCCCGCGGCCATCCAACAGATAAGCGCGGGTATTGCCGACCGGTTTGCCAATCGGCAGGCGCACGCAGCCTTCGGCGTGTTCGATCTGTGCCGTGGTGGCGAAGGTGGTGGTCTCCGTCGGCCCATAGGCATGGATCAGCCGCACCGGCCCGCGCTCCTGCAGCAGCCGCGCGTAAGCGCCCGGATCCTCTTTCTCTCCGCCGCTGATCAGGTATTTCAGCTGCGCCAGCGTTGCGGCGATGCTCTGCACGTACTGATTGAACAGCGCCGTGGTCAGGAACAGCGTAGTGATGCGCTGGCGCTGCAGCGCGGTGGCCAGCAATTCGGCATCCATCACCACCTCCGGCGCCATCACCACCAGCGCGCCGCCGTTCAACAGCGCGGCCCACACCTCCAGCGTGCTGGCGTCGAACGCCGGGTTGGCGGCAAAGGCCACGCGATCCGCGGCGTCAAAGGCGGCGTAGCGGTTATGGCGCACCAGCCGGGTGATCCCCTGATGCGGGGTCATGACGCCTTTCGGCAGGCCGGTCGAGCCCGAGGTGTACATGATGTACGCCGTGGCGGTGCTCGACAGCGGCAGCGACGGGTTGTGCGCATTGCCCTCGGCATCCCTGGCCGACAGCTGCGGAACGCCCTCATCGCCGGCGGTTTCCGCCACCATCAGGCGCGCGCCGCTGTCGTTGATGATCCAGGCCTGCCGCGCCGCCGGCAGCTGCGGATCGACCGGCACATACACCGCGCCGGCCTTCATGATCGCCAGCTGGGCGCAGACCAGCTCGATACCGCGCGCCAGCCGCGCCACCACCCGGTCGCCCGGCAGAACGCCGCGCTCGATCAGCCGGTGCGCCAGCCGGTTGGCGCGGGCATTCAGTTGCGCGTAGCTCAACTGCCGTTGGTCGTGGATCAGCGCCACGGCCTGCGGCGTCTGCTCCGCCTGCTGTTCGAACAGCTGGTGCGCGCAGGCTTGCGCCGGGTAGTCTTCCGCCGTGGCGTTCCAGCCGTGCAGCTGCAGCGCATACTCTTCATCCGGCACCACCTCAAGTTCGCACACCGGCGTCTGCGGCGATTGCTCCAGCGCGGCCGCCAACGAGGTCAGCGCCTGCGCCATATAGCCGCATACCCGCTGCGCCGCGATCGGCTGCCTGACCTGCACGGTCAGCCCCAGCGAATCGCCGCCGTCTTCCACCGACAGCACGAACGGGTAGTTGGTACGTTCCTGCGCGTCCAGCAGCGTCACCCCGGCCGGCAATGCCGCGTCCTCTCCGTCGTTATGGCGGTAGTTCAGCAAGGCGCTGAACAGCGGCGTTCCGGCCGCCACGCCGCTGCAGCGCTGCGCCAGCGCCAGGGGCGCATGTTCGTGGGCCAGCAGCCCGCTCAGCCGAATGTGCGCCTGCCGCACCGCCGTTTCCACGCCGGCGTCATCGACGTCCAGGCGCAGCGGCAACGTGTTGATGAACAGCCCCAGCGCCCGCTCGGCGCCCTCGCCGGCCTGCAGGCGGCCCAGCAGCACGGTGCCGAACACCACCTCATCGCGCCCGCTGGTGCGCGCCAGCACCTGCGCCCAGGCCAGATGGCACAGGCTGGCCAGGCTCACGCCCAGCCGCCTCGCCTGCCGCCGCAGCCGCAGGTTGAGCGCCGGCGGCAGCGCCAGCTGCGCCGTCGAAACGTCCAGCCCTTCGCCGTGCACGTCGCTCAGGCCAAACGGCAGCGCCGGCTCCTCGATATCCGCCAACATGCCGCGGAAGAACTGCTCATGCTCGGCCTTGCTGACCCCCAGCAGCGCCTGCGCCACCGCATTGCGGAACGGCGGTGCGGCGGCCAGTTCATCCCCGCGGCCCGCCAGGATAAGGTTGACCTCCTCCTGCATCACCGCCAGGGTCGAGTGATCGCCGATCAGATGGTGCCACTGCTGCAGCACGCACCAGCTGCCGTCGGCCTGCGGCGAGGTCACGAAGTTCAGCAGCGGCGCGCGCGTCAGGTCCGGCCGGATACGGCGCGGGTCGAACAACGCCGTCAGCTGCGCGCCAATCTCGCCCGCCGCCGGGTTCAGCCGCAGTTCGCTCAGCGCCAGCTCCGCGCGGCGCCACACCACCTGCACCGGCGATGAAACCCCCTCGCCGATAAAGGCGGTGCGCAGGATGTCGTGGCGGTCGATCACCCGTTGCATCGCCGCCAGCCAGGCATCCAGCCGCGCGCGGCTGTCGAAACGCAACACCGCCGACAGCTGGTACGGGTCGCCCTGCTCCGCCAACAAATGGTGGAACAGGATCCCCTCCTGCAGCGGCGACAGCGCGTAAATATCCTGTACGTTGGCCACGCCGCCCGGCACCTGCGCCACCACCGCGTCGATGTCCTGCTGGCTCAGCGTCGCCAGCGGCAGCATTTCCGGGGTAATGCGTTCGCCGTCGGCATCAATGCGGTTGGCCGGTACGCTCACCTCCCGCTGCGCGCCCAACGTCTGCGCCAGCGTCGACAAGGTCGGGGCGGTGAACAGCGTTTGCACCCCGGCGCTCAGCCCGGCGCGCCGCAGCTGCGCCATCAGCCTCACCGCCAGCAGCGAATGGCCGCCCAGCTCGAAGAAGTTGTCGTGACGGCCAACGCGCTCAATGCCCAACAGCTCGCGCCAGATCCCGGCCAGCAGCGTCTCCAGCTCGCCTTCAGGCTCGGCGTAGGCTTCACGCGCATAGGCCGCTTCCTCCGGCGCCGGCAACGCCCGCCGATCCAGCTTGCCGTTTGGCGTCAGCGGCAGCGCCTCCAGCGGCACATAGGCCGCAGGCAGCATAAACTCCGGCAGCATGCCCGCCAGATACTGCCGCAGCGTGGTCGCCAATGTCGTGCGCTCCGCTGCGGCCTCCGGCACCAGCCAGGCCACCAGGCGCTTGTCGTCCCCTTCGCCGCATACGTCGACCACTGCCTCGCGCACCGCAGCATGGCCGGCCAGCCGCGCTTCGATTTCAGCGCATTCGATGCGAAAACCGCGGATTTTCACCTGCCGGTCGTTGCGCCCCAGATAATCGATGTTGCCGTCCGGCAGATAGCGCGCCAGGTCGCCGGTGCGATACATGCGTCCGCCCGGGGCGAACGGATCCGCCAGGAAGCGCTCGGCGGTCAGCTCGGCGCGGTTGAGATAGCCCAGCGCCACCCCGGCGCCGCCGATATACAGCTCGCCGGTCGCCCCCAGCGGCACCGGCCGTTGATGCGGATCCAACAGGTAGATCCGGGTGTTGCCGGCAGGCCGGCCGATCGGCAGACGCTGCCATTGCTCTACCCGGGTAATCGCCGCCGCCGTGGCGATGACGGTGCCTTCGGTCGGCCCGTAGGCATTCACCAGCTGCACCGGTCCCCCTTCCTTCAGCAGGCGGGCATAGGCATGCGGATCCGCCGCTTCGCCGCCGCTGATCAGGTACTTCAACTGCGCCAGCGTGCCGGCGATGCTGTGGGCGTATTGGTTAAACAACGAGGTGGTGAGGAACAGCACGTTGACCTGCTGCCGCACCAGCGCCGCCGCCAGCGCGTCGGCATCCGTCAGCACCTCCGGCGTAATCACCGCCAGGCTGGCGCCGTTCAGCAGCGCCCCCCACGTCTCCAGGGTAGAGGCGTCGAACGCCGGGTTGGCGGCGAAGGCGAGGCGATCGCCGCGCGCGAAGGCGGCGAAGCGATTGTTGACCGCCAGGCGGACGATGCCCCGGTGCGCCACCACCACGCCTTTAGGGGTGCCGGTAGACCCCGAGGTGTACATGACATAAGCCGGCCGGTCGCTGGCGACAGGCAACCCCGGATCGGTGGCCGCGCCCTCCAGCGGCCGATCGATACGCAGGCGCTGCACCTCGCCGGCGATTGCGCCGTCGAGATCGCGATCGCACAGGATCAACATCGCGCCGCTGTCGTCGAGGATCCACGCCTGCCGCACGGCAGGCAACTGCGGATCGACCGGTACATACGCCGCCCCCGCCTTGAGGATCGCCAGCTGAGCGAGGATAAGCGCGGCGCTGCGTTCCACGCAGGTCGCCACCCGATCGCCGGGGCGCACGCCCTGCGCAATCAGCCGATGCGCCAACCGGTTGGCGCGGGCATTGAGCTGGGCGTAGCTCAGGCTGCCGTCGTCGCTCACCAGCGCGACGGCAGCCGGATCCTGCCGCACCTGCCGTTCAAACAGGCCGTGCACGCTGCTCTGCGCCGGATAGGCTTCGGCGGTCTGGTTCCAGCCATGCAGCAGCAGTTCGCGCTCCGCGGCCGGCAGCAGATCGATCTCCGAAACCGGCAGGGAGCCGCCCTGCGCCATGGCCCGCAGCGCCTGCAGCAGATAAGCGCCATAGCGTTCGGCGGTGGCGCGATCGAACAGCGCGGTGGCGAAGTTCAGCGTGCCGTTGACCTGCCCGCCGACCTCCGCCAGATCGAGCGTCAAATCGTACTTGGCGGTCTGATAACCCAGATTCGCGCTTTCCGCCCGCAGGCCGGGCAGCGCGATATCGCGCACCGAACCGTCCTGCCAGGCCAGCATCGCCTGGAACAGCGGGGTATAGCCCAGGTGGCGCGGCGGATTCACCTGCTCCACCACCTGCTCGAACGGCAGGTCGCGGTTTTCCTGCGCCGCCAGCACCGTGCGGCGGATCCGTTCGATCAGCGTCGGCAGGCTCGGATCGTCCTGAAGATCGATGCGCAGCGCCAGCGTACTGACGAAGAAGCCGACCAGCGGCTCGGTTTCCAGCCGGCTGCGGTTGGCCTCCGGCGTGCCGATCACCAGCTCCCGCTGCCCGGCCATGCGCGCCAGCACCAGGCTCCAGGCCGCCAGCACCGTCATGAACAGCGTGGCGCCGTGCTGCCGGCCGAACTGCCGCAGCGCCTGCGTCAGCTCGGCGTCGATGACGACCGGCACCTCCGCGCCGCTGAACGACTGCACCGTCGGGCGCGGCCGGTCGGTCGGCAGCGTCAACAGCGCCGGCGCGCCGCTCAGGGTTTCGCGCCAGTATTGCGCCTGCGCCGACAGCCGTTCCGGCGTCAGGTGGCGGCGCTGCCAGGCGGCGTAGTCCGGGTATTGCAGCGCCAGCGGCGGCAGCGGATCGGCTTCGCCGTGGCGGAAGGCGCCGTACAGGGCGCCCAGCTCGCGCAGCAGAATGCCGGTCGACCAGCCGTCGGAAACGATGTGGTGGCAGGTGAGCAGGAACAGATGCTCTTCCTCCGCCAGGCGGATCAGCGTGGCGCGCACCAGCGGCCCGGCGCTCAGATCGAAAGGCGCATCCGCCTGCTGTTGCGCCAGCTGCCGTGCGCGGCTCTGCGCATCCTGCTGGCCGCGCAGATCGTGCAGCGTCAGCGGTAGGCCGTCGGCCGGCAGAATGTGCGCCTGCGGCCGATCGTCCAGAGTCGCGAACCGGCTGCGCAATGCCTCATGGCGCGCATAGAGCGCGTCCAGGCTGCGGCGCCAGGCGGACAGGTCCAGATCGCCGTTCAGGCGCAGCGCCAGCGGGATATGGTAGGTTTCGCTCATGCCTTCCATCTGGGTCAGGAACCACAGGCGCTGCTGGGCGAACGACAGCGGCAGCGCCGCATCGCGGGCCGTCGCCTCGATCGGCGGCAGCGTCTCGCCCGCCGCCGATCGCAGCTGCTGCGCCAGCAGGTGCAAGGTCGGGCCGGCAAACAGCGCCTGCAGTTGCAGCTGCAGCCCCGCCTGTTGCAGACGGTTGGTCAGGCGTACCGCCAGCAGCGAATGGCCGCCCAGCTCGAAGAAGTTGTCGTGCCGCCCCACCCGCTCCACCCCCAGCAGCTCGCGCCAGATCTCCGCCAGCAGCGTTTCGCGCTCGCCCTGCGGCGCCGCGTAGGCCGCCTGGCTCTGCGCTCCCTGCGGCTCCGGCAGCGCCCGCCGGTCCAGCTTGCCGTTCGGCGACAGCGGCAACGCCGCCACCACCACCCAGGCCGCCGGCACCATGTAGTCCGGCAACGCCGCGCTCAGATGCTGACGCAGCGTCCCCGCAAGACCCTCCTCCGCCACGCCCGCCGCCGGCACCACCCAGGCCACCAGCCGCTTGTCGCCGCCCGTCTCGCGCGCATCCACCACCGCTTCACGCACCGCCGGGTGCGCCGCCAGCGCCGCTTCTATCTCGCCGCATTCGATGCGGAAGCCGCGAATTTTCACCTGCTGATCGTTGCGCCCCAGGTACTCGATAGCGCCGTCCGCCAGATAGCGCGCCACGTCGCCGGTGCGGTACATCCGCCCGCCCGGGTTGAACGGATCGCGCAGGAAGCGCTCCGCCGTCAGCTCCGGCCGGTTCAGGTAGCCGCGCGCCACCTGCACCCCGCCGATATGCAGCTCGCCCACCGCCCCCAGCGGCACCGGTTGCCCGCGTTCGTCCAGCAGGTAAATCCGCGTGTTGGCGATCGGCCGGCCGATCGGCACCGACGCCAGCCCCGGCTCGCGGGCGCAGCGCCAGGCGGTGACGTCCACCGCCGCCTCGGTCGGCCCGTACAGGTTATGCAGCTCCACCTGCGGCAGCCGCCGGTAGAACGCCGCCACCAGCGTCGCCGGCAGCGCTTCCCCGCTGCACATTACCCGCCGCACCTGTTGGCAGCGCGCCGCCGCCCGCTCGTCCGCCAGGAAACTTTGCAGCATCGAGGGCACGAAGTGCAGCGTGGTGATGCCGTGCTCGGCTATCGCCCGGCTCAGGTAGTCCGGATCCTTGTGCCCCTCCGGCTTCGCCATCACCAGCTGCGCCCCGACCATCAGCGGCCAGAAGAACTCCCACACCGACACGTCGAAGCCGAACGGCGTTTTTTGCAGCACCCGGTCCTGCGCCGTCAGGCCGTAGGCCTCCTGCATCCACAGCAGCCGGTTGACCACCCCGCGGTGTTCGTTCATCGCCCCCTTCGGCTTGCCGGTCGACCCCGAGGTGTAAATCACGTACGCCAGGTGCGACGACTGCGCCCGCGGCTGCGGGTTGTCGCCGCTCAATTGGCCTGGCAGCGCCTCGTCCAGCGCCAGCTGCGGCACCTCGTGCGCCGCCAGCGCCGCCCGCCCGGCGGCGTCCGCCAGCAGCAGCAGCGGCTCGGCATCCTGCAGGATGTACTGCAGGCGCTCGCCCGGGTAGGACGGATCCAGCGGCACGTAGGCGCCGCCGGCCTTGAGGATGCCAAACAGCGCGGTGACCATCGCCAGGCTGCGCTCGGCGCACACCGCCACCCGGCTGTCCGGCCCCACGCCGCAGGCGATAAGCCGATGCGCCAGCCGGTTGGCGCGGGCGTTCAGCTGGGCGTAGCTCAGGCTTTCCCCGCCGCAGACCACCGCCACCGCCTCCGGGGTGCGCTGCACCTGCTGCTCGAACAGCGCCTGCAGCGTCTGGTGCAGCGGGTAGTCCCGGCCGGTGTCGTTCCAGCCATTCACCAGCAGTTCGCGCTCCGCGTCCGGTATCACGGCCAGGCTGCACACCGGCGTGTCCGGCGCCTGCTCCAGCGCCTCCGCCAGCGAAGCCAGCGCCTGCGTCATATAGCCGCAGACCCGTTCCGCGCTGACCGCCTCGGTGACCTGCGCGGTCATGCCCAGCGAGTCGCCGCCGTCCTCCACCGACAGCACGAACGGATAGTTGGTGCGCTCCTCGGCGCTCAGCAGGCTGACGCCTTCCGGCAGCACCGCCGCTTCACCGTTGTTATGGCGATAGTTAAGCAAGGCGCTGAACAACGGCGCGCCCGGGCTGACGCCGCTGCAGCGCTGCGCCAGCGCCAACGGCGCATGCTCGTGGGCCAGCAACCCGCTCAACCGGGCGTGCGCCTCGCGCGCCGCCGCCGCGACGCCGCGCCGATCGATATCCAGACGCAACGGCAGGGTATTGATAAACAACCCCAGCGCCCGCTCGGCGCCTTCGCCCCCCTGCAAACGCCCCAGCAACACGGTGCCGAACACCACCGCGTCGCGTCCGCTGGCGCGCGCCAGCACCTGCGCCCAGGCCAGATGGCACAGGCTGGCCAGGCTCACGCCCAGGCGCCGGGCCTGCCGCCGCAGCCGCAGGTTCAACGCCGACGGCAGAGCCTGATAACGGCTGACCATCTGATGCCCTTCGCCGTGCACGTCGCTCAGGCCAAACGGCAGCACCGGCTCGTTGATATCCGCCAGCATCTCGCGGAAGAAGCGCTCATGCTCGGCTTCGCTGACGCCCAACCGCGCCTGCGCCACCGCATTGCGGAACGGCTGCGCCGCCGCCAGCTGCGCCCCGCGCCCGGCCAGGATCGCGCTCACTTCCTGCTCCATAAAGGCCAGGGTCGAGTGATCGCCAATCAGGTGGTGCCACTGCTGCAATGCGCACCAGCCGCCGTCTTCCTCCTGCGCCACCCTGAAGTTCAGCAGCGGCGCGCGGCTCAGATCCGGCCGCTGCCGTTGCGGATCAAAGCTGGCCGCCAGCTGCTCGCGGACCGGTCCCGCGGCAGGATCGAAACTCAGCTCGCTCAGCGCCAGCTCCGCTTGGCGCCACACCACCTGCACCGGTGAGGAAACGCCCTGCGTGATGAACGCGGTGCGCAAAATGTCATGCCGCGCGATCACCTGGCGCATCGCCGCCAGCCAGGCGTCCAGCCGCGCGCGGCTGTCGAAACGCAGCACCGCCGACAGCTGGTACGGGTCGCCCTGTTCCGCCAACAAATGGTGGAACAGGATCCCTTCCTGCAGCGGCGACAGCGCGTAAATATCCTGCACGTTGGCCACGCCGCCGGGCACCTGCGCCACCACCGCGTCGATGTCCTGCTGGCTCAGCGTCGCCAGCGGCAACATCTCCGGCGTAATGTTCGCGGTGTCTGTATCAATGCGGTTTTCCGGCACGCTGATTTCACCCTGTGCGACCACCGCCTGCGCCAGCGCCGACAGCGTCGGTGCGGTAAACAGCGTCTGCACCCCGGCGGCCAGGCCGGCGCGGCGCAGCTGCGCCATCAGCTTCACCGCCAGCAGCGAATGGCCGCCCAGCTCGAAGAAGTTGTCGTGCCGCCCTACCCGCTCCACCCCCAGCAGCTCGCGCCAGATCTCCGCCAGCAGCGTTTCGCGCTCGCCCTGCGGCGCCGCGTAGGCCGCCTGGCTCTGCGCTCCCTGCGGCTCCGGCAGCGCCCGCCGGTCCAGCTTGCCGTTCGGCGACAGCGGCAACGCCGCCACCACCACCCAGGCCGCCGGCACCATGTAGTCCGGCAACGCCGCGCTCAGATGCTGACGCAGCGTCCCCGCAAGACCCTCCTCCGCCACGCCCGCCGCCGGCACCACCCAGGCCACCAGCCGCTTGTCGCCGCCCGTCTCGCGCGCATCCACCACCGCTTCACGCACCGCCGGGTGCGCCGCCAGCGCCGCTTCTATCTCGCCGCATTCGATGCGGAAGCCGCGAATTTTCACCTGCTGATCGTTGCGCCCCAGGTACTCGATAGCGCCGTCCGCCAGATAGCGCGCCACGTCGCCGGTGCGGTACATCCGCCCGCCCGGGTTGAACGGATCGCGCAGGAAGCGCTCCGCCGTCAGCTCCGGCCGGTTCAGGTAGCCGCGCGCCACCTGCACCCCGCCGATATGCAGCTCGCCCACCGCCCCCAGCGGCACCGGTTGCCCGCGTTCGTCCAGCAGGTAAATCCGCGTGTTGGCGATCGGCCGGCCGATCGGCACCGACGCCAGCCCCGGCTCGCGGGCGCAGCGCCAGGCGGTGACGTCCACCGCCGCCTCGGTCGGCCCGTACAGGTTATGCAGCTCCACCTGCGGCAGCCGCCGGTAGAACGCCGCCACCAGCGTCGCCGGCAGCGCTTCCCCGCTGCACATTACCCGCCGCACCTGTTGGCAGCGCGCCGCCGCCCGCTCGTCCGCCAGGAAGCTTTGCAGCATCGAGGGCACGAAGTGCAGCGTGGTGATGCCGTGCTCGGCTATCGCCCGGCTCAGGTAGTCCGGATCCTTGTGCCCCTCCGGCTTCGCCATCACCAGCTGCGCCCCGACCATCAGCGGCCAGAAGAACTCCCACACCGACACGTCGAAGCCGAACGGCGTTTTTTGCAGCACCCGGTCCTGCGCCGTCAGGCCGTAGGCCTCCTGCATCCACAGCAGCCGGTTGACCACCCCGCGGTGTTCGTTCATCGCCCCCTTCGGCTTGCCGGTCGACCCCGAGGTGTAAATCACGTACGCCAGGTGCGACGACTGCGCCCGCGGCTGCGGGTTGTCGCCGCTCAATTGGCCTGGCAGCGCCTCGTCCAGCGCCAGCTGCGGCACCTCGTGCGCCGCCAGCGCCGCCCGCCCGGCGGCGTCCGCCAGCAGCAGCAGCGGCTCGGCATCCTGCAGGATGTACTGCAGGCGCTCGCCCGGGTAGGACGGATCCAGCGGCACGTAGGCGCCGCCGGCCTTGAGGATGCCAAACAGCGCGGTGACCATCGCCAGGCTGCGCTCGGCGCACACCGCCACCCGGCTGTCCGGCCCCACGCCGCAGGCGATAAGCCGATGCGCCAGCCGGTTGGCGCGGGCGTTCAACTGGGCGTAGCTCAGGCTTTCCCCGCCGCAGACCACCGCCACCGCCTCCGGGGTGCGCTGCACCTGCTGCTCGAACAGCGCCTGCAGCGTCTGGTGCAGCGGGTAGTCCCGGCCGGTGTCGTTCCAGCCGTGCAGCAGATGCTCGCGCTCGGCCATCGGCAGCAAATCGATATGGGATACCGGCTGCTGGTTATCCAGCGTCATGGCCCGCAGCGCCTGCAGCAGGTAAACGCCGTAGCGTTCGGCGGTGGCGCGATCGAACAGCGCGGTGGCGAAGTTCAGCGTGCCGCTGACGTGCTCGCCGGTATCGGCCAGATCGAGCGTCAGATCGAACTTCGCCGCGCCGTATTCCAGTCCGGCCGGCTCCGCCCGCAGGCCGGGCAGCGCGATATCGCGCACCGAACCGTCCTGCCAGGCCAGCATCGCCTGGAACAGCGGGGTATAGCCCAGGTGGCGCGGCGGATTCACCTGCTCCACCACCTGCTCGAACGGCAGGTCGCGGTTTTCCTGCGCCGTCAGCACCGTGCGGCGGATCCGTTCGATCAGCGTCGGCAGGCTCGGATCGTCCTGAAGATCGATGCGCAGCGCCAGCGTACTGACGAAGAAGCCGACCAGCGGCTCGGTTTCCAGCCGGCTGCGGTTGGCCTCCGGCGTGCCGATCACCAGCTCCCGCTGCCCGGCCATGCGCGCCAGCACCAGGCTCCAGGCCGCCAGCACCGTCATGAACAGCGTGGCGCCGTGCTGCCGGCCGAACTGCCGCAGCGCCTGCGTCAGCTCGGCGTCGATGACGACCGGCACCTCCGCGCCGCTGAACGACTGCACCGTCGGGCGCGGCCGGTCGGTCGGCAGCGTCAACAGCGCCGGCGCGCCGCTCAGGGTTTCGCGCCAGTATTGCGCCTGCGCCGACAGCCGTTCCGGCGTCAGGTGGCGGCGCTGCCAGGCGGCGTAGTCCGGGTATTGCAGCGCCAGCGGCGGCAGCGGATCGGCTTCGCCGTGGCGGAAGGCGCCGTACAGGGCGCCCAATTCGCGCAGCAGAATGCCGGTCGACCAGCCGTCGGAAACGATGTGGTGGCAGGTGAGCAGGAACAGATGCTCTTCCTCCGCCAGGCGGATCAGCGTGGCGCGCACCAGCGGGCCCTGCGCCAGATCGAACGGTTCGGTGGCCGCCTGCCGGCACAGCGGCCCGGCGCGCTCGGGCTGACGGCGCAGATCGTGGAATGCCAGCGGCAGCCCCTCGGCCGGCAGGATATGCACCTGCGGCCGATCGTTCTGGCTGACGAACCGGCTGCGCAGCGCTTCGTGGCGAGCATAGAGCGCGTCCAGACTCTGCTGCAGCGCCTGCCGGTCCAGCCGCCCGCGCAGGCGCAGCGCCAGCGGGATGTGATAGGTTTCGCTCATGCCTTCCAGCTGGGTCAGGAACCACAGGCGCTGCTGGGCGAACGACAGCGGCAGCGCCGCATCGCGGGCCGTCGCCTCGATCGGCGGCAGCGCCTGCGTGGGCGCCGCCTCCAGCGCCTGCGCCAGCAGGTGCAACACCGGCTCGGCGAACAACGCCCGCAGCGGCAGCAGCCATCCCGCCTGCTGCACCCGGTTGGCCAGCCGCACCGCCATCAGCGAGTGCCCGCCCAGCTCGAAGAAGCTGTCGTAACGGCCAACGCGCTCCACGCCCAGCAGTTCGCGCCAAATCCCCGCCAGCAGCGTTTCCGTCTCGCCCTGCGGCGCAACGTAGGCTTCGCGCGCGCAGGCGCCGATCTGCGGCGCCGGCAGGGCGCGTTTGTCCAGTTTTCCGTTGCCGGTCAGCGGCAACGCCTCCAGCCACACATAGGCCACCGGCACCATATAATCCGGCAGGCGCGCCTGCAGATGCTGGCGCAACCCGGCCGCCAGCGCGCCGCGATCGGCATCCATAGCCGGCACCACCCAGGCCACCAGCCGCTTGCCGCCGTCGCCGTCGTCAATCGCGTCGACCGCAACGCTCCGTACCCGCGGATCGGCGCTCAGCTGCGCCTCCACCTCGCCACACTCGATGCGGAAACCGCGGATCTTCACCTGCTGATCGTTGCGCCCCAGATACTCGAGGTCGCCATCCGGCAGATAGCGCGCCAGATCGCCGGCGCGGTACATGCGCGCGCCCGGGGCCCGGTTGAAAGGATCCTCGAGGAAGCGTTCCGCCGTCAGCTCCGGCCGATTCAGGTAGCCGCGCGCCACGCCTTCACCGCCGACGTACAGCTCGCCGATCGCCCCCATCGGCACCGGTTGGCCGTCGGCGCCCAGCAGGTAGAGCCGCAAATCGGGAATGCGCCGGCCGATCGGGCTGGCGGTGATCGCCGCGTCCTGCGCCGACAGCGGGCGATAGGTGACGTGTACCGTGGTCTCGGTAATGCCGTACATGTTGATCAACTGCGGCTGCCGCTCCGCATTGCGGGCGAACCACGGCGCCAGATCGGAAGGCTTCAGCATTTCGCCGCCAAACACGACGTAGCGCAGCCGTTGCCGCTCGTCGCTGTGGGCCTGCGCCTGGATAAAGGCTTTGAACGCGCTGGGCGTTTGGTTCAATACCGTAATGCCGCTGCGGCAGACGAAGCGATAAAAATCCGGCGCCGAGCGGGCGATGTCCTGCGGCACGATGAACAGCTGCCCGCCGTGCAGCAAGGCGCCCCAAATCTCCCAGACCGAGAAATCAAAGGCGAACGAGTGGAACAGGCACCATTTGTCGGCGGCGGTAAAGTTGAACCAGCTGTCCGTGGCGCTGAACAGCCGCGCCACCTGGCGATGCTCGACCATCACCCCTTTGGGTTTGCCGGTCGAGCCGGAGGTGTAGATCACATACGCCAAATGCGACGGCCCCACCCCGGCGGTTTGCGGATCGCCGCTTTCCTCCGCGGGCAGCTGTTCCAGCGCCAGCACCGGCAGCGCGCTGTCGCCCAGCGCCTGACGGCCCGCGGCGTCCGCCAGCAGCAGCACCGGCGCGGAGTCCGCCAGGATATACTGCAAGCGCTCCCCGCCGTAGGCCGGATCCAGCGGCACGTAAGCGCCGCCGGCCTTAAGGATCCCCAGCAGGCCGACCAACATCGGCAGGCCGCGTTCGGCGCACAGCGCCACCAGGCTGTCCGGCTGCACGCCTTGCCGCATCAGGCGATGCGCCCAGCGATTAGCCCGGTCGTTCAGTTCGGCATAGCTCAGGCGCTCGGCGCCGTGCACCAGCGCCGTGGCGTTCGGCGTGCGCTTCACCTGGGCTTCGAACTGCTGATGCAGGCAGAGCGCAGGCGGGTGCGGAACGACGCGGTGATTGAGGCCGTTGAGCAGCAGTTCGCGCTCTTCGGCGGAGACCAGGCTGAGCTCGCCGACGGTGCGACGGTGGGCGCCCGCTTTGACCGCGTCATTGAGCAGCATCAACAGGTGCTGGGTGGCGCGCAGCATTTGTTCATCGGCCACCGAGGCGGCGTCGTACACCCAGCGGAAAGCGCCGTCGGTCTTGCAGATCTGCAGCACCGCGCGCGAACCGGACGCCATGATGGCGGCGACGCCCTCGTCTTCAGGCCGCAGCCCCTGCTCCGCCCGCCGGCTGACGATCGACACCGCCGCAGGCCAGGCCATCGGGGCGCGCAGCTCCGCATCGCGCGTCAGCAGCGCGGGGTGATAAACCGCGTGGGCGCGCAGCTGCGTATATTCCTGCTGCAGCGCGTCCAGCGCCTGCTGGAAGTTGTGGCCGTTATCGATAGAAACCTGCAGCGGCAGCGCCCGCGCGCGCAGAGAAGACCAACGCCCCCAGTCACGTTCGTCCGCGACAATCCAGCCAAGCTGAAAATCGGTTTCGTTGCACATGCGCGCCAGATAAAGGGTCGCCGCGGCCAGCACCTGCTCGCCGGATATCTGTTCCAGCCGCTGCCACGCCGTCGCCTGCCAGCGCGCCGGCCGACTCGCCTGGCGCCCAGGCCCCGGCGGGAACGGCGCCGGATAAAAGCGCGTCAGGCGCGGCTGCCAGAATGCCGCGTTGCCGGCGCTGGCGCCATACGCCGCGCCAAGCTGCAGCGCTTCGGCATCGCTCAACAGCGGCAGAACCGCGCCGACAGACAGACCGCAGGCCTGAGCCAGCGCATCGCCCGGCAGGCGCGTGCCGTCGGCGCGCAGGAATGGCCCGGCCCGCACCACCCCAGGGTCGGCGGCGATGTCCCAGCCGTCGGCGTCGATCCGCAGCAGGGTGCCGGGCGCGGCTGCCCGCTCGGCGCTCAGCGCCTGCAGCGCCGCCAGCCCCAGTGCGCGGTCCGCCAGCAGAATTTTCGCCTGGCAGCCGATGCCCGCGCCATGGCTCAGCGAGCTGACCATGCGCTGCAGCGCCTGCGCCGGGCGATCCCAGCGAATAATGCCGCCGGCCGGCGGCTGGCGGCGGTTGGCGTAAAAACTGCCGCTGGCGTCGGCCTCCGCCAGCGCCGCCACCTGTTGATCCAGCGCCGCTACGGTGCCCGCGGTTGATGCGCTCAACGCGCGTAAAATAAACTGGAAACGTCGCTGCAAAACATTCAGATCGCCTAATGAATTTGCATAGGCGGCGTCGGAAAACGTTACGTCCAGCTCGTCCGCCTGCCGATCTTCGTACAGCATAATCTGTAAATCACCGGCCGGGATATTCCCGCCGTAGTACCAACGGGTGCGGCATCCCCAGAAAGGATCGCCATGGTCGAAAGAAACGATATTAATTGAAGGGCCAAACCAGGCGTGATCCGTTGCGCCATTGTCACGGCGAATATCCTCACCGCGGTATAATTGATGGCGCACCACTTTTGCTATTTCAGCCGCAACCTGTTGAATAAATTCCGTCAGGCCCTGCTGCGGATTAACCTGAATAATTAAAGGGACTACGTTGGAGGTCATACCAATACTGTTTCTTTCGCGCGTGCCGGTCACCGGCATGCTGAAATTAAGATATTCGCTACCGGTCAAACTGTAGAAACATAGTGCGACGGCGGCGGCCAAAATATGCGCACGGTGGACGCCGATAATTTCTGCGCGGCTCTGCAGCCGATCCAAGGCCGCTTTTTCCAGCAGCTGCGTGCTGTGCTGCATGGCGGCGCCCGGGGTCAGTATCGCCTGGCGCGACAGGCTCTGCGGCGCGGCGGCGGTGTATTCCCGCCAAAAGGCCTGGTCCGAGGCGAAGCGCGAAGAGCCGCGGTATTTGAGGTCATTTTCGTAAAGCAGGGAGAAATTGCAGTTGGCGAATTCCGGAATGTCGCCGCCGGAAGCCAGGGCGTTGTAGTAGGCCGCAATGCGCCGCATCACCTCCTCGGCGCTGCGGCCGTCGGTCATCATGTGGTGGAAGCGACGATAGAGCACATAGCGCTGCGGGGCGAGCGTAATCAAATAAAAACTAAAGGGTTCTTCGCCTGTCGCCCGCCGCGGCAGCGCCGCGTCTTCGATCATCCAGCGGTTGGCGGCCTGTTCGGGGTCGGGGTCGTGGCTGAGATCGAGGCTGAACAAGGGCTCATGGGTGCGTGGCGCGCGGTATTGGTAAAGCTCACCGTCTCTTTCCACAAAATGCGCCTGCAGGGCCGGCGTTTCTTCGACAATGGCGTCGATGGCTTGCCGCAACAGCCTAACGTCGAGCGGCCCGTCGACCCGCCCATACCCCCAAATATTGAACGACAGGTCTTTGGAGATGTTTTCCCCCAGCCAAAGCTCGCGCTGGGCGGTGGTTATTTCATGCAACTCATTTTTTTCGACAATAGCAGAATGCTGCGCCTGAGACTCTTCGCCTTTTACACCCGTTTGTTTGTTCATAATATTCTCTAGCACGTCTTCATTAAGTTAATGAAAATAACCGCCCGGTTTTAGGCAAAGCCTGGCCGCCCGACAGGTTAAGTCAGAATAAAAAACATGAGAAAGTTGGGTCGCCCCCCAACTAAGAAATGACGTAATAGCTAATCTTGAGAACCCCCTGCCTGCCTCGTTTTCCTGAGGAATGAAGTATAGGAGAGGATATTTTTTTTGGCGAAAGGTGCTGCGAGCAATAAATGACCGTTTTGTTTCCCCGATATTACCTGGAGATGACTTTCCGGCGCATTATCCATGACAATATAATCATTGCATTCGGATTTATACTATTTGATATTATTTACCACAGTTAATGTGCAGAAAATTTAACGATGAGAATTTCTTTATATCAATAAGTTGCGCTTTATGATTAGCGCGGTAATTATTTATATTTAAATAAGCGCGACTGGACGAGAAATGCGCAGAAGAGTTTAACGCCGTTTTATCTATCGCATTTTGTTCTAATGATGGACAAAATCGTGCTGAAAAGTTTTTTCGCTTTTTCTCGCCAACGGCGGTCGGCACCGTTCCCATTGGCGAAATTTCATGCAACCGCGCCCGGCGTTACCACATCCATTGGCCAATCAGCGGCGCGGCGATCACCGTGATGATCCCCGCCAGCATCATCACCAGGCTGGAAACCACCCCTTCCTGCTGCCCGAGCTCATAGGCCTTCGCGGTACCGGCGCCGTGGGACGAGGCCCCCAACCCGGCCCCCTTCGCCAGACGGCTGCGCACCGCCAGCCGCAGGAACAGCATATCCCCCACCGCCATGCCGAACACCCCGGTGATCACCACGAACAGCGCCACCAGATCCGGCTGTCCGCCCATCTGTTTGGCGGCCTCCAGCGCAAAGGGCGTGGTGATCGAACGCACCGCCAGGCTGCGCTGCACCTCTTCCGGCAGCGTCAGCAGCCGCGCCAGCCACACCGAGCTGTGCACCGCCACCAGCACCGCCGTCACGACGCCGGCGGTCAGCGACAGCCAGTGGCGGCGAATAATATGCAGGTTTTCGTATACCGGCACCGCAAAAGCGATGGTCGCCGGCCCCAATAGCCACAGCAGCCAATGGGTTTCGCCGATGTAGTCCCGATAGGAGATGTGGGTCACCACCAGCAGCAGCACCAGGATCATCGGCGTCAGCACCAGCGGCATCAGCAGCAGGGTGCGGCGGCGGCGATAGAGCCGCTTGTTGGCGAAGTACAGCGCCAGCGTCGCCAGGAAACAGGCCAGGCTGAGGATAAAGTCATTCATGGCGCTGTTTCCGCCGCTGCAGCCACACTTCCAGCCGGTAGACCCGATCCACCACCAGTCCGGTGGCGCCCAGCGTCAGCGTGGTACTGATCCCAATCACCAGAAAAATCTTCCAGCCCTCGACCATCAGCAGCTGGGCATAGTTGACCACCGCCACCACCGCCGGCACGAAAAACAACAGCATTTCGGCCAGCAGCCAGCGCGAACCGGCCTTGACCCAGTTCAGCGGCAGAATGCGCAACAGGATCAGCGCCAGCAGCATCAGCATGCCGACAATATTGGCGGGCAGCGGCAGGTGAAATTGTTGAACCAGACGGTCGGCAATCAGGAACAGCACCGCATACAAAGCAACCTGGATCGGCACCTGCAGGCGGGTCAGCAGGGATGGCGCGACACGGCGTAACGCCAGTGACATGGAAGATAACCTCGAGCAAATAATTTACGGCTTACAGTATACGCAGCCGGGTAACCCTGCCTGAAATGAATTAAAATTATCGGCATCATGCCGTCAGGGAATAGTTTCCCGCCGGTATCGCCCTGAGGAGAACCCCAACGTGGACGTTCGCACCCTGCGCTACTTCGTCGAAGTGGTGCGCCAGCAAAGCTTTACCCGCGCGGCGGAGAAACTGTTCGTCACCCAGCCGACCATCAGCAAGATGCTGCGCCATCTGGAGGAAGAGCTGGAATGCACGCTGCTGATCCGCGAAGGACGCAAGCTGCACCTGACCGACAGCGGTCAGGCGGTGTACCAGCGCGGGCTGGCGATCCTCGACGAGTTCCGCCAGCTGGAGGCCGAGCTGGAAGACATCAGCTCGGTGAAAAAAGGCGTGCTGCGGCTGGGCATTCCGCCGATGGTCGGCCGCCAGATAGCCGATCTGATCCGCCGCTTCCGCCAGACCTACCCCGGCATCGAACTGAAAATTTCCGAGCTGGGCGGGCTGTCGGTCGAGCAGGCGGTGATGTCCGGCGAGCTGGATTTGGCGATGACCGTGCTGCCCGTCGATTCGGATCAGCCGCTGACCTTTCTGCCGCTGCTGGGGCACCCGATGTGCGTGGTGGCGCCGCGCACGCCGCACTGGCTCAACCGCACCGGCATCGATATCGCCGAGCTGGCCCACTGGCCGATCCTGATTTACAACGAGGATTTCGCGCTGTACAAAATGCTGATGAAGGCTTTTCGCCAGGCCGGTTTTGAACCGCAGATCGCGGTGCGCAGCGGGCAGTGGGATTTTCTCGCCTCGATGGTGCAGGCCGGGGTCGGCATCGCCACCCTGCCGGAGCCGGTGTGCCAGTGGCTGGACAAGGAAAGCCTGATTTGGCTGCCGCTGGAGCCGCGCATGGAGTGGAAGGTCGGGCTGATCTGGCGCCAGGGCAGCTACCTTTCGCACAGCGCACAGGCCTGGATCGCCTGCTGCCGCGACTACTGGCCGCCGGTGAAATAATCGGGGCCGCGTCTGCGGCCCCGTGTTTCATTACCCTTCGCGTTCTATCAGCAACGCTTCCAGCAGGTCGAGATCGTGCAGCAGCTTCTGCAGCGTCTCGTTGCTGATTTTCTGCGTGGCGCGCAGGTGATACAGCTCGCCGCGTTCGGCGCGCAGCGCCGTCAGGCGGAAACGCCGCTCGAGGTTTTCCAGCGCCAGCGCATTCTCGATATCGTCCTTGGAGGTGATGCGCCGCCGCAGCGTGCCCACCACCCGGGAACTGATCTCTTTCAGCACCTGCGGATCGAGGTTTTCCTCGGTGTCGGCGGCCAGGCGCTCTTCCATCTTGTTCACGCTCTCGATCGCCACTTCGGCGGCCATGGCGATCGCCATGCGCTCTTCGCTCTTGCTGGCGCTCTTGTCCGCCACCTGTACCCCGCGCAGCAACAGCGGCAGCGCCAGCACGCCGACGATCAGCGACAGCAGTATCACCCCGGCGGCGATAAACACCAGCTGATAACGCGCCGGGAAGGCGCTGCCGTCGCTCAGCAGCAGCGGTATCGACAGCACGCCGGCCAGGGTAATCGCCCCGCGCACCCCGGCGAAAGAGGCGACCCACAGTTCGCGGGTGCTGTAATCGCCAAACTGCAGCGGACGCTTTTTCATAAAGCGCTTGCTGGCGTTTTTCATCAGCCACAGCCAGGTGAAACGCAGCACCAGCAACGCGGCGTAGATGGTCGCCACGTCGGCGAACAGGTACCAGGTCTGGATGGTCGGGTCCAGCTCGGCCTGCAGGATTGACGTCTCCAGAATGCCCGGCAGCTGCAGCCCCAACATGATGAACACCATGCCGTTGAACACAAACTCCAGCATCGCCCAGACGCTGTTGGCGCGCAGGCGCATCGCCAGCGGCGCGTTGCGGATCACGCCGGACTGGCTGATGGTCATGCCCGCGGCCACCGCCGCCAGGATGCCCGAGACGCCGATATGTTCGGCGATCAGATACGAGGCGAACGGCAGCAGCAGCAGGAAGACAATCTGGGTGGCCGGGTCGTCACCGCTCCAGCGGCTCATCACCCGCAGCGATTTACTGTAGAGCCAGGTAACCGCCACGCCGGCCAACAGGCCGCCGATCGCCACCTTGAGGAATTCGAGGGTGGCGCCGCCGACGGTGAACACCATGGTGCCCATCGCCACCGCGATGGCGAACTTCAACGACACCAGGCCGGACGCGTCGTTCATCAGCGCCTCGCCCTCGAGCACGCCCATGATCTGCTTGGGAATGCGCCCTTTGCCTACGATGCCGGACAGCGCCACGGCGTCGGTCGGCGACAGCACCGCCGCCAGCGCAAAGGCCGCCACCAGCGGAATGCCCGGCACCATGGCGTAAATCAGGTAGCCGACGCCGACGACGGTGATCAACACCAGCACCAGCGCCAGGCCGAGAATTTCTCGCCCATGGTGCAAAAACTCGCGCGTCGGCGTTTTCCAGCCGTCGGCGAACAGCAGCGGCGGTATGAACAGCACCAGGAACAGTTCGGGATCAAAGTCGACGTGCAGCCCGAAATGCGGCCAGGCCAACAGCGCCCCGATGGCGATTTGCATTAACGGCAGCGGCACCTGGAACGGCAACATGCGTGTCACCACCCCGGACAGGGAGACCACCAGGATCAAAATGAGGATTGTAAAAAAGATTTCCATGCTTTCCTTAGACTCTCGGGTTCAGACTGCATCTCTGAGTATGCACCGAATAGTAGATCACTTTTTTTACGGCGGTTAAAGCTTGTTGTGCCTTTCAAAACGCCACGCAGAACAGAAGGAGACTTATCCGAAGGGGAACGGCGGGGCGAGCTTCCCCCGCCCGCGCGGGCAGGGGAAGAGAACGCGCGATTAGATGGCCCAGCCGCCGGCGTAAAACGCCACCAGAGCCAGTGCGATCAGCACGGTGCCGATATTCAGCTTGCGCCATTCGCCGGAGAAGATGCGGCCGATAACCAGCGAGCTGAAGCCCAGCATGATGCCGGTGACGATGTTGCAGGTCAGCACGATAAACACCGCGCACAGCAGGCCGGCCATGGCGTCGACGAAGTCGTTGAAGTCCAGCTTGGTGACGTTGCTCAGCATCAGCAGGCCGACGTACATCAGCGCCGGCGCGGTAGCGTAGACCGGCACCAGGTAGGCCAGCGGCGACAGGAACAGGATCAACAGGAACAGCAGGCCGACCACGGTGGCGGTCAGGCCGGTCTTGCCGCCCGCGGCGGTGCCGGCGGCGGATTCGATGTACACCGCGGCGGGCGCGGCGCCCACCAGGCCGGAAAAGACGCTGCTCAGGGAGTCTGAGGTCAGCGCCTTGCCGCCGTTGATGATCTGGCCGTCTTTATCCAGCAGGTTGGCCTGGCCGGCCACCGCGCGGATGGTGCCGGTGGCGTCAAAGACCGCGGTCATCACCAGCGCCAGCACGCTCGGCAAGACCACCGGCTGCAGCGCGCCCATGATGTCCAGGCTGAAAATCAACGAGTTGCCGTTGGCGTCCGCCAGGCTTGGCATGGCGAACAGCCCCTGGTATTTCACCGCCGGATCGAAGATCAGGCCAATCACCGAAATGGCGATGATCACCAACAGGATGCCGCCCGGCACCCGCAGCTTCTCCAGGCCGAAAATCACCGCCAGCCCGAGCAGCGTCATCACCACCGGGAAGGAGGTAAAGGCGCCCAGCGCCACCGGCAGGCCGTCCAGCGGGTTCTTCACCACCAGGCCGACGCCGTTGGCGGCGATCAACAGCAGGAACAGGCCGATGCCGATGCCGGTGCCGTGCGCCACGCCCATCGGCAGGTTACGCAGGATCCAGGCGCGGATGCCGGTGACCGAAATGACGGTGAACAGCACGCCCATCAGGAATACCGCGCCCAGCGCCACCGGAATGCTGATGTGCTGGCCCAGCACCAGGCTGAAGGCGGTGAAGGCGGTCAGTGAGATAGCGCAGCCGATGGCCATCGGCAGGTTGGCCCACAGCCCCATCAGCAGCGACCCCAACCCGGCCACCAGGCAGGTGGAGACGAACACCGCCGCCGGCGGGAACCCCGCCTTGCCCAGCATGCTCGGCACCACGATCACCGAGTAAACCATCGCCAGGAAGGTGGTCAGCCCCGCCACCACCTCCTGACGCACGGTGCTGCCGCGCGCGGAAATATTAAAGTAGCCATCAAGCCCGCCTTTTGGTTTTACGGCGTTATTCGCTTGAGAATTCGACATATGTTGCTGTCCCCTGTGTTTCATTATCGGCCCGTTGCAACAGGCCTGTAATCCCGCCCGCGCCTGGTCGCCACGGAATCGTTTCCGTCACGTTCGCTTCCCTGCCCTTCAGCGGCGCGGCCAACCGGCGGCGCGCAAAAAGGCAAACGTTTAACTCGCAGCGCGTGATGCGGGTGATTTATGGTGGTTTATTCAAGGCAAACGATTATCCGGCCTTCTCTACCGTCGAATCAACTAAAGATCGCGGCAAAGTATGCAGAAAGGCGCCGGGATCAATCATTATCGAAAAAGCGGGGTTTGTCACATAGGTAAATCCGATGGGAACGCCCCCGCGGCCGGGGGCGGCCGGGTTACTGCGCCTGCGGGGCGTTTTCATCCATATACATCAGCTCCCAGATGTGACCGTCCGGATCCTGGAAGCCGTGGCCATACATGAAACCGTAATCCTGCGGCTGGTTGTAGGTGTTGCCGCCGGCGGCGATCGCCTTGCGCACCAGCTCGTCCACCGCCGCTCTGCTGGGCTGCGACAGGCAGACCAATACCTCGGTGGCCTTTCTGGCGTCGCCGATCGGGTTCGGCGTGAACATTTTGAACTTGTCGTGGGTTAGCAGCATCACGTAAATGCTGTCGCTGACCACCATGCAAGCGGCGGTGTCGTCGGTAAACTGCGCGTTAAAGCCGAAGCCCAGCCGGCTAAAAAATGCCATGGACGCGGGCAGATCGCCAACCGGCAGGTTCACAAAAATTTGCGTAGCCATGGGCTACCTCCAATGAAGGGTGACCTCATCGAGTATAGCCCATCGCGCTAGCTCAGCAGCGCGTACGGACCGCCCTGCTCCAGCGCCCGCTGGTAAGCGGGACGGGCATGAATGCGCTGCAGGTAGCCGCGCAGCTTCGGGCAATCGTCCAGCGCGCCGCGCGCCGCCATCGCCTCCAGCGGAAAGCTCATCTGAATATCCGCCGCGCTGAATTCGTTGCCGACAAACCAGGTGCCTTTATTCAGGTGCTGCTCGAGGTATTCGCAATGCGGCGCAATCTGCTTGTCGAGGTACTCGCGCTGCACGCCCTTGCCGATCGCGCCGGCCACCGGCCGCAGCAGCCAGGGGATCGGCGGCTGGCCCAGCCGGCTGAACACCAGCTTCATCACCAGCAGCGGCATCAGCGAACCTTCGGCGTAGTGCAGCCAGTAGCGGTATTGCTGACGAGCGTGGTAGTCGGTGGGGATGAACAGCCCCTGCGCATCATAGGCTTCCTGCAGGTACTCGATGATGGCGCCGGACTCCGCCAGCGTCAGATCGCCGTCGACGATCACCGGCGATTTGCCCAGCGGATGGATGTTTTTCAGCGCCAGCGGCGCCAGCATGGTTTGCGGATCGCGCTGATAGCGCTGTACCTGGTAAGGCACCCCCAGCTCTTCCAAAAACCACAGGATGCGCTGCGAACGCGAGTTATTCAGATGATGAACGATGATCATGAAGAGGTCCCTAGCCGTTGCCACACCAGCTCGCCAACCTGCACGCCGTTGCCGATTTGCAGCGGCACGGTGCGCAGCATAAGCCGATCGCCGATGAAACTGTAGAAGCGCACCTGTCGGCTGCCGATCCAGTTGGGGAACGAGCTGCCCTCGACCTGATGCACCACCCGCTGGTCGCTCTCGTCCACCTGATAGCGGCCAAAATAACAAATCATATTGATAAAGGCGGCGTGGATTTCCCGTTCGCTGCCCAGCGCCAAATCGTCGGCGGCGAAGCGCGGCCGGGTGGCGCTATACAGCTGCGCCGCCATGGTGCCGTTGGCCTCGTAGTTGATGCGGCCCAGCACCTGCTCGCCCAAGGGGTAATTTATCCTGCCGTCTTCGCCTTTAAACACGGAAGACACCAGCGACCAGCTGCCGATAAACGCGTTGATTGACATCAGGCTTCCTCCTGCAGGGGGTGTTGTTTAAAGGGTAGCGGCGATTTTTGCACCACGCCAGCCGCACAAATATCAGTCAATTTATTTGATCGATATACTCAAAACTCTCCGATTTTTTCTTTAGGCATCGGCAACTATCATTTAATACATCGAGAGACAACGGACTCTCACCGAATAAATACCCTGAGGAACGAATCATGAAAAACATCAAAATTTTTGCTACCGCCCTGCTGCTGACCACCGCGTCTTTCGCCAGCGTCGCCGCGGACACCCCAGCCAGCCTGCCTGCCGCCGGCGCCCAGAAAATCGGCGTGATCTCCGTTAGCGGCGCCGCCAACCTGAGCGCGCTGGAAAATGAACTGGCCGGCAAGGCCGCCGCTTCCGGCGCCAACGCCTACCGCATCGTCGCCGCCGGCGGCCAGAACAAACTGTACGGCACCGCAGAAATCTTCAACTGATCGTCAACCAGCCAGTTGACGGAAGAAAGAAGCCCCGCCAGGGGCTTTTCTCGTTTCAGCGGGCGTCGAAACGCGTCGCCAGCCGCTGCAGGCGAAACTGTTCGGTGATGTAATCGACAAACGCCCGGGTTTTGGTCGGCAGGAATTTGGTGGTGGGGAAATAGAGGTATACGCTGCCGCGATCGACATACCAGCCCGGCAACACCCGCACCAATCGGCCGCTCTCCAGGTAAGGCAGCGCGTTCGGCATGCCGATCAGCGCGATGCCCAGCCCCATTTCCGCCGCCCGCGCCGCCGCGTCCGGCTCGTTCACCGTCATCTTCATCGCCATCGCCGGCGCCCGCTGTTCGTTTTGCGCGTTGCGCAGCGGCAGGTTGCGCACGCGGCCGGTTTGCGGCGAACGGATGAAAATGCCCGCATGCTCCGCCAGCTGTTCCGGCTGCTGCAGCGGCGGTCGGTTGCGCAGATACTGCGCCGAAGCCACCAGCACCCCGTGGGCCGGCGCCAGTTCGCGCGCGATCATGCCCTGCGCCAGCTCGATGCCGCCGCCTATTGCCGCGTCGAAATGATCGCCAATCAGATCCACCTGGCGATTGTCGAAATGCCAGTCGGGGACGATCGCCGGGTAGCGCGCCAAAAAATCCGGCAGCATCGGCAACACGAAATGCAGGCCGAAAGCGGTGCCCATGCTGATCTTCAGCGTGCCGGCCGCCACGCCGCCGCCGCTGCTCAGCCCTTTCAGCGCGCACTGGATGGTCTGCAATCCCCCGCTCACCTCCTGCAAAAAGCGCTCGCCGGCCTCGGTGAGGATCAGCTTACGGGTGTTGCGTTGAAACAGCCGCACGCCAACCAGCGTCTCCAGCTTGGTGACATTCTTGCCCACCGCCGCCGGGCTGATGCCCAGCTTGCGGCCGGCGGCGGAGAAGCTGCCGTTTTCCGCGCTGCTGACGAAGCATTCCAGATGACCCAGCATGTTTTCTTCCCCTGATTTAAAACCTTTGGTTTAAGCTGATTATAGCTCTTTACGGCTAGTGGCCTGCGGCCGTTTCTCCGATACTGGTTCGGTAGATTTTTTAACCTCATCCACTCTGGAGAAACATCATGTCAGCAACGCTTCCTCTGCAGGGCAAAGTCGCATTCGTTCAGGGCGGCTCACGCGGCATCGGCGCCGCCATCGTCAAACGGCTGGCGCGCGAAGGCGCCGCCGTCGCCTTTACCTACGCCGCCTCTGCCGATCGGGCCAACGCGCTGGCGAGCGAAATCACCGCCGCCGGCGGTAAAGCGCTCGCCATCAAGGCCGACAGCGCCGATGCGGCGGCGCTACAACAGGCGGTGCGTCAGGCGGTAAACAGCGTCGGCAAGCTGGATATTCTGGTGAATAACGCCGGGGTGTTCACGCTGGGCGGCACCGAGGAACTGGCGCTGGCGGATCTGGACCGCATGCTGGCGGTTAACGTGCGCAGCGTGTTCGTCGCCAGCCAGGAAGCGGCGCGCCATATGAACGACGGCGGCCGCATCATCCACATCGGCAGCACCAACGCCGAGCGCGTGCCCTTTGGCGGCGCGGCGGTGTATGCGATGAGCAAGTCGGCGCTGGTCGGCCTGACCAAGGGCATGGCGCGCGATCTCGGCCCGCGCGGCATCACCGTCAACAACGTGCAGCCCGGCCCGGTGGATACCGAGATGAACCCGGACGAAGGCGATTTTGCCGAACAGCTGAAACAGCTGATGGCCATCGGCCGCTACGGCAAAGACGAGGAAATCGCCAGCTTCGTCGCCTACCTGGCGGGACCGCAGGCGGGCTACATCACCGGCGCCAGCCTGAGCATCGACGGCGGCTTCTCGGCGTGACCGGTCTGCAGTGCAAACAGCCCCGCAAGGGGCTTTTTTAGCGGCGGATTACGCGTTGGCGCCGTCGAGGCAGGCCGCCGTATCGGCATCCGGCCCTGCCGGGAAGTGGCGATCGAACCTATCCTTCAGGTCTGCCAGGCTGATGTCGGCAAAGCGCGCCAGCAGCGCCCGTTCGGCCTCATCCAGCACGTTGCCCAGCGCCTGATTCACCGCCGCCTCGACCGCGCACTCCGGGTGCTCCTCCCCGTCGCCGATGGCGAACAGCTGCTTAACGCCCACCGCGCGATAGATATCCAGCAGGCTGATATTCCGCAGATCGCCGGCGATGCGCCAGCCGCCGTGGTGGCCTTTCTCCGACGTAACGAAACCGGCGTCGCGCAGGCCGGCCAGGGTGCGCCTGACTACGGCGCTGTTGGTGCCCAGCATCGCGGCGATCTGTTCCGAGGTATAGACCCCCTCGTGGCGCGCCATATGCAGCAATACGTGCAGCATGCGCGAAAGCTTGTTGTCCTGACGCATTCCCCTTCCTTCTTCCAGGTATAATCACGTATCTTACAATGATACAAGAGATTGACAACGGCGAATATCACGTGCTTTTATAAGTTACATGAGAGAACCGGCGCTGTCTTGCGCGCTGAAAACGCATGCACCATGACTTATATAAGGAATAAACGATGACATCCGCACTGGCTTCAGATCTCTCGGTATGCCTGATGATCGCGCTGGCGTCGGCCAGCATTTCCATGACGCTGACCCAAACCGAACTCTTCGCGGCGCTGCGGGCCTGGGCGGCGCGCAAAAACGCCCTGCTGGGCCATCTGTTCAAATGCTTTTACTGCATGAGCCACTGGGTGGTGATAGCCGGGATGCTGGTTTACCGCCCCGCGTTGCTGCACAGCGGCATCGGCCCGGTCGACTGGGTGATGACCGCCTTTATCGTGCTCACCGTCACCACCTTCATTAACGGCCTGCTGTTTAAAGCGTTTCAGGCGGCCGTTCGCACTCATGTGATGAAGCACGAGGCGCAGCAGATGTTGAACCCGCATGAGTCGCGACGAGGCGCACATGAACCAGAACACCAATGACATTTTCAACGGCGAGTTTTCCCGCCAGTATGACGCCGGCAACGCGCGCTTCAGTGCGATTAGCGACAATCTTCACTTTTTGATTGCGCTGCTGCTGAAGGATTTGCCCGCCGATGCGCACATCCTGTGCATCGGCGTGGGAACCGGCACCGAGATCGTCCATTTGGCCGGGCTGTACCCGGGCTGGCGTTTCACCGGCGTCGATCCCTCCGCCGATATGCTGCAGGTGTGCGCCAGTAAGCTGCGACGGGCGGGGATTGGCGATCGCTGCGCGTTGGCGGCGGGCTATCTGCAGGATCTGCCGGGCACGGCCGATTACGACGCCGCGCTGTGCCTGCTGGTAACCCACTTTATTCTTGATGGCGAACGCGGCGGCCTGTATCGCCAGACGGCGGCGCGGTTAAAACCCGCAGGCCGCATGGTGGTCGCCGAAATCGCCGGCGATATGGCGGCGGCGGATTTCGACCAGCACCTGGCCAGCTGGGCCGCCATGCAGGCTCTCGCCGGCCAAACTCCGCGCACGGCGGACGAGCTCAGGACCCAGCTGCAGCAGCGCTTGCTGCTGTTGCCGCCGGCGCACACCGAGCGGCTGATCGCCGAGGCCGGTTTCTCTGCGCCGCAGCGCTTCTTCCAGTCGTTGCTGATCCATGCCTGGGCGGCTCGCAAACCGGCATAAAAAAACCCCGCCTGAGCGGGGTCTTCGCGATATTTTCCAGGCGAACCTTAGAACGGCAGTTCGCATAAAATAGAAAACAAATCATTCAATCTATTGAAAATATTGTTTTTTACCATAAGTATAAACAAAACCGTTAAGCTAAGACAAATATTGTCAACTTTCTGGGCAGGTACTGTGGGAATATTAGTCGCCAAGCGTAAAGATAAAATCTTGACACTTTTAGCGACAGCACCTGACCAACTCAGGCGGCTTCCAACGCCCAAAATCAAAAAGGAGGGTATTGGAAGGCAGGTTGTTTCCACCAAACATTGGACAACATTTAGCAAGATCTAGGCGAAATAAAATCCATGTTCCGCTCTTGCCATCAACTCTATGTCAAACCTTATTATTTGTGAGCAACATGGCAGCGAATTAGCTGCCATACAATTTAGTAGTTTTCAAATGAATACTTTTGCATACTTTGAAATATTACCGGCACAGCTCCCGTCTCATACTAAGGTTTGGAATAGAGTTACCCCAAATTACGCGCAATTACCTGCCTTATGCGTAATTACGCATGTCGTGCGTAACTCGGCTATCCGCAGCTCACTCTCAAAGCCACATTCAAAATTAATCTGCTGAAACCAATTATTATTTTCTACTCAGCATCCTCAAGATATCGAGGGCTTTTGAGCAGGTGTAGTATAAATAGGGCTCCAGGATACAAAGCCTTTCAAGCATCACTTCTATTCTCTCAATAGTGTCCTCGCCGATTGGAAGATATGCCAACTCCGTACACCATTGCCCTATATATTCCGCCCAGCCCTCTTTATCCTCAAAGGCCGCTCCTGCCACGAGACCTATTGCCAGATAGTTTTCGGGCTCAGAATTCACATCAATATAGTCCCTATACAGCCGACTTAAGATCGTCACCGATGCAGCAAGTTTTTTACTTCTGGTCATACAGGCAACCTGAGCCAGCCCGTTTAACACCTGGTAGACAGAATCCTTGTCATTAACTGCTGCTAATTTGTGCTGTGCGCTTTCGAGAAGTAAAACTACACGCTCCAAATATTCATCATCAATTTTCCAGAAGGGTGTTGAATTCATCAAAACCCTGAAGGACTCGAATGAAGCCTCGCTGTTAATATGCTTAGCAAGCAAATTCGAGATTTCATCCGGTACAACTGCTGGCGTAGAGTTACCCTCCAATGGCCCAGGTAAGAATGAGTGCATATTTAATCGCAAACCAGGTATAAGCTCCTTTTTTAGGTACTCAACAACGTCACACTGATTGGCCTCTTGGCATACGTTATTTACCCGTCCATACAACTCATTAATGAACTGTCCTGCGGTTAAGTACATTGGCAGCCATCTTGGCTCTTCTATCAGATCGATAACACTTTGACAGAAAAAGTAAAGCCCCCTTTGTTGAGTAGCCCACTGCTCTACTTTGTCAAAAGCAACGCCCTCGTCCAGCCCCACCTTGACAATTAACGCTGACTGGGAAAATGCAGCAAGGCGCCTGTAGAATGGTGGTTTCCCCTTGAATATCTGCAATCGCGCCAGTTCTCCATCAACAAAAACTGCCATTGAGCAAAATATCCGAAGATTATCTAACGTTTTTTCAGAAGATATGCTTTCAAACAGCTTTTTAATAATTTCGGCTGATGAATCCTTGAATTTCAGTATGCCTACTTCAAGGCATGATATTAAAAGTATCGGATGACAGGTTTCGATTGCTTGGTTTGCTATTGCATGATACTGAGCCTCATCAACAAGACCATTGGAAACAATTACTGATATAGACTTATGGAAGCAGATCAAGAGATCATTAACGCCCACTTTATTTTCTATTCGGTTGTCAAAATACTGTTTTAGCTCGACCTTACAGTACTCATAAATATTTTTACTCCCGCAATATTTCCCCACAAGCCTTTCGTAATAGCGAATATTATCGGGAACTAGGGTAGAAATTTTATTTAGCGACCCTTGAAACTCCTGCCTCAATAAGGCCTCAATGTGACTTGGTGACCGCTCCAAATCAAGTAATAAATCTGATACGTCATCATCACTGATCGTTGGCACCGAAAGCACAGCCCCCCAACGTTCCAACTCATCTTTCGAAAGCGACCTATCTTTCGCTTCTGTTTCAAATAGGCTAAACCTCTTGTCCGCATCATTACAAAGCGGCCAAAAACTGTGATTAAGTAATCGCTCGCCTCCCCTGCTTAAAGAAAATGCAGGACGTTCACCTGGATGATGGCGTAGAGACCAAGAGTTGCCATTAACATCCTCCAAATAAAATTCTTCCTCGGTATTTTTAAAAGCACTGCGGATAGCCTTAAAGAGAGCGCTTCTGGAAAAGGCTATATCTTTATAACCAAAACTAACGGTGGCATCAGTCGCAAGACCGATCTCTTCCGACAACGTAGAATCAGATAATAATTCCGTCCTGACCAAGCTGGGGAATAAATTGATAATATGGGAGGCCATATAAGCTCGCATCGAATCATAGTTAGCCATTCAGCTCTTCCTCCAACATTGATTGCTTAGAAATGCTTTTAACCTGTTGCTTCATAGAGTCAATCACTTTTTTAAAACTCCAGGGGTCGATATCCCTCAGCGGCCCCAGAACAAACTCATCTAACCATGCTTTGTAGCCTTCCTTTTGCTCATTAGATAAAGACTCCGGTGCGATCAACATGGAATTCACCTTTAAAACCTCACCCATATAGGCCATCCCTCCATCGCCCCTTATTTGGTGGGCCTGAGCCCACTCCCGATAGCCCATCAGCTCATAAAGCCAGCAGGATCTCGCACGGCTCAGTTCAAGTGGGATATCAGCCGACCACTGAGCCATTATGGTTTCTGCAATCATTTTCATTGTTTCGTGTAGCCACTGCGCATCTCGCGGGAGCTGAACCAGACCACTAATCCTGATCAAAAGCAGATTTTCTCTTATCAGTCTTAGCTGTTTAGTTGGTTTAAACTCGCCATTTGAAATGACCGAGTGATTTAGATGATATTCAAGCTCTTCAGCAGAAATGCCTACAAACTCAAACCCAAATTCCCGAAGTGATGTTCTGGCATCAAGCTTCTGTTCTTGAGAAATAATCCCTTTATGGTGTAGAGTCTCAATAAAATCTAATGATGTATAAATAGGTGCGGTTCTTCCATCAAATGTAATATTTTGATACTTGTTCATAAATCGATCATCGATCAAGGCTGTATCGCATATTTTAAGTGCCTCAAAAAGTTCCTCTGTTGGCCTAGCATAATTATTCTTAGACGAAGCTACTTGCTCTCGATTTAGCGGCATTTCAGCAAGGAGTACTTTCCCAGACATGAGCCCATTAGATAATATTTTCCTTATATTTTCTATTTTCGAATCTGCCTGTTCGATGATTGAATCGTAGTTTACCAACGATCTATACCTATCACGCTCCCCCTTAAATACATACAAGTCGAATCCGGCATCACTGAGCTTGTCGAGCATTTCAACTGTCATCAAATAGGTAATTGACAGTGAATCAAGATACAATCTTGCACCACTTGCTACTTCAATATCTGTAGGCCACTCTTTCTCGTGTTGGCGCAGGTAGTTTAAGGCTTTAACACACTGAGCTTCCGTTATTACAGCCAGACTTTCGAGTTTTTTAATTAATTGCGTACATGAAATCAGACTGTGGTGAAATGAAGAAAGGTCTGCTTCCACCTCCCTGAAGGAGCCACCTACCTTATACACAGGGTTGGAGCACACCACCAGTGCCTGCAACTCATTTTTAGGACTAGCGTGTGCCTCCTCAAGCATATAAGCAAGTTCATCACCTACATCCAGGACCAACCCCGGATTGTTGATCGTTTTAGGATGAAAAACGGAAATTCTGCCGTTAGATACCATTCGCTCAAAATATTTTGCCTTTTCGATCTGGCTCGGTTGGTGAAAAGCAACTTTTTGCTTTTCTTCAAACAACCAGCGCATGAACGAGTGAGGGATAACAATGCTCTCGAAGCAATCTAATAAATAATGTAGCACCCCTATATTTTCCATAACCATGGCACTGGAGGCATCGATGGCAATCGTCTTACCAACAATAATCTGCACAGGTCTTGTCCCAGAAAATATTGGGACCAAATTTTTCCGACGTATATCTTTCGCGCTTTTGTTTTCCTGAGGCTGGACTAGGTAAAAGTCAGACATAGTCCTGTTTAATATCTCCGCCACTGTAAAAATGGGCGAATCACCATCATAATAGGCCTTATAAACTCTTTCATTTCTCTCCCTAGCCTCGGACATCATCTCTTTTAAGTCGTCAAATGAAGCCCTATGCAATGGGCCATTATCATTGGAAAGAGCCATCGCCTTATTGAGCCATGCGGATGCTTCTTGATTGTTCTCCCAGCCCATCATGGTCGCCGTAAGGTATGATGCCGCTAACACCTTAGGGTCTTCAGTGTTTTTTCCAGTACAGTACTCTACTATTTGCCTTGCCCGACCGGGTAAAACCGCCTTCGCCAACTGGGCAGCATGCAAAAGATCATCAACCTTCAATTCCTCCCGGCTATTCCAACTATCCTCTACAAAAACGCTAAGAGATTCCCAGTTACCACCGAATATGGCCAAATTGATTTCAAGTGCTTTAAGATCAGTCAGTTGTGATTTAGATTGCCTCAACAACGCAATCTGTTGTTGAGCGCCGCTTAGGTCGCCTTTTCTAAATAAAGACCAAGCCCAGTGAGCCTGCAACCCCTCACTTATCTTGACGAGATCCATCCTATCTGACAGAAATTGATGAAGCTCAGAAAATTTCCCAAGCGAAGAGGCGGCATTACAGACTCTGATAGCATCAGATTCCTGGCCAGTGCGATCAAAGAGCTCCTTACAATATGAGTAGTATCTATCCCCAACGTTTTCTCTTTCCAGTAAATTAACCAAATGAGAAAGATCATTGGTAGCTTTACTTTGTTGATATTGGCTTATAGCTAATGCAACTGGATCTTCCCCCTTGGCCGACTCAATAATATTTTGCAGATTCCTTACTTCAGCATCAGGCGCACCAGATCCCTCTATCTTTTTTAGGAGCAGTTCTGCATCATCAACCAATCCTGAACGCGCCAATGCCTCTATTTCAAACATGCTAATGGCAATGGGATTAACCGCTCTCTCCATTTGAACTCTGTGGCGAACGATATACTCCACTACTGCCGAGACTGGTTTTTTTGTTTGTGCCAATACAAACCTGGCTAAACCAAGAATTGGATCATTATAATAGCTTAGTGCCGTTTGCCTATTTACTTCCTTTTCAATGGACTCAAAATCAATATCAATTCCAAACGCGAATGCCAGTGGCAAATACTCAAGAGTTTTTTGAGTGTAACTAACGAAGTAGCTCTGAAGTTGAGCCTTTGCCTGCTCATGTGTTTCACTGTTTCTAAGCTCTAACCACAGCCCATAGTTATCCGCCATATTCGCGACATCTTCAGCACCAAGACGCCTCGCCAGTTCAGAACAAACTTTAAACAGATCAACAGCGCGATTTCTAAGCACTATAGAGTCAGAATCATCTGCCAGCGGAAATCGCTCTGCCGCTAATGGAACAGAATTCATTACGATTTTGCGAAGTTCAGTGGCCTTAATTGCATTTACCAAAAATGTGAATGCAGAAATCTGAGCCAGCGCTGGAGACATAGACAAGGACTCATCGCCTATCGCCTGCACAAAACCTAATGCCTTTTCCCATCGATGTTCTGACAGCAATGCAGAAACTAAAACGACTTTTCCATCGTTATCTAAGTCCTGAACACTTAAACCTGAACCGTCAAGCCAGTCAAAAGCAGCTTCGTTTCCCTCCACTGTTTTTGTAATCATGAAGAAGGCGGCATAATTGGATGGGCTACTTGTCTTAAGCAAACCAGACGCCGCATCTACATTGTTCGATCCAATAGCATCAAAAAAGGCCTGTGCTATTACCGCCTCCTCCGTTTGGCACAGTTTTTTAGAACTTGATAACCAGCTTTTCGCCTGCTCAACTCTTTCCCCCATGCACACGTACCTTGCCAGTAGCGCTAGTGCCCTAGCTTTTGCTTGAGGGGTACCACCGGACAGCTCTCCATCAATAATGCTTTCTGCTAAAGCAGTCGCTTTTTCTTCCTTAGGAAAAGATCCAAAAAAACGTAATAAGGTAATTTCGTGAGAAAGTTTTTCTATTTTCTCGTCTTGAAGATGCTGAGCATTAAATCCTGCACTCTTCATACGTTTTGTTATTTCATGGGCTACTTGTGATGGGAGTTCGGTTAATTGATTGGGTAGCTCATTATTTTTCTTTAGCCACACATCAAGAAAATAAACAAGAACACTTAAAATTATAAGGGAGGCTCCCAGAGGGTAATTTGGCTGCGCAAGAGGAAACTGATAACCGGGGAAAAAATTCTGGTGGACTAACACCCAGTTGGCAATATCAATCCATATAGGGACACTAAGCGACGCTAAACCTACAGTCATTGACGGCCAAATAATATACTTCGCTAATGAGGGCTTCCAATGTGTCTTCAGAAAATCTAACACATCACGGATTGCTTCATTTAGATCAAATTTCATTAAACTCTCCCTAAAGGTGGAATTTCTTTGTCAAACGGCCGGAGGATTTGCGCAGTTTCAGTATTAGAAGGCAGCTCAGCTCCTTCTAGCGGGGCTTTATCAACATTAGTCATTTGTATGCCTTTCTGCCGTACGTGGAAGGCGATTTGCTGCCAGCGGCGCAGCCATTGAGCTTCTTTTCGCTTGTAGGCCTCCAACTCAGCCTTGAGGCGATCTACCTCCACCTGAAGCACCTCAGCCTCTTTAGCGGCTTGCTCTTTGGTTTTCACCAAACCGCCCGACAGTGCTCGTTTAGCGTTATCATAAGCGGCTTTGATCTCGGATTTAGCCTGGAGCGACTGGCGACTAAAGCCAAAGCGCTCTTCTAGCACCACCCAGGTAAGTTTTGACCCAAGCTCGCCCAGTGCCCAGCGATCCAAATCGGCAACGATTGTATTGATATCACTGTCGGACATTCGTCTGAAGCGCTTAACCATGCTCTACCTCGTTTAGATATTCTTCGGGATCAAAGTGCTCAACCCCGTTGTCGGCCAGTTGGGCAGCCAGTGTTTTAAGTTTTTTATCGTTGTGTGCCAGCCAGTCCGCACTCTTTTTCGGCTTGGCACTATCCAACTGCTTTTCAGCATTTTTTCGCGCCAGCGCAGTAAGGGCATACTGGCGCTTCTGCTCGTCCAGACGACCCTTATCATCCTTAGCCCACACGTAGTCTTTGCAGTCCGCCGAACATTGCAAATGCCGCTCGCAGGGTGTTTGAGAAAAGTTGTGAATGCAGATACCCGTACCAACATCATGCACCGCCTGAATTCGCGCTTTCAGAATGGCATCCTGGACTGCTACCGGAGCTACTTTGATTTGCTCAGCTAACTGGCCTCCAACCAAGCCTTTTTTGATGTCTTCACGGAGCATCAGTGCTCGTTTTTCGCGGGATGTATGCTGATAGGCTTTGGTATCCCTTGGGTTGGTTCGGCCAAACCATTCGGTTTGCAGCAAATCACTTAACCCGCCCTCATCAAGCAGGGTATTAAGCGTGTGACGGAAATGGTGACTGGTAAAATCCACCTCAATACTGCTAGATGCGTATTCGGCGGCAAGCGCAGGGAAATAGCGAAGAAAGGTAGTAAACATGGACTGGCTACAGCTTGTAGCCAGCCAATGAGCGTAGCTCCCACTAGAAAGTCCCAGCGGACGAATGAATAAAAGATCTTTTAGATAATATTCTTTACCAAACTGATCGATATGAAGTGGTCGTAGTGATTTTTCAGAAAAATCTCGAAAGCAATAGGCCCTGACCCCCTCTTTGTTTGTGTAACAAATTGGGTTATTTGGCATTTTTCCTTTCTTGGTGACACGACCATAGTCCTGCCAAACAAGCCCTTCCTTCCTGATCCACCCAGTAGAACCAATCACAGTGTGACTTACCCCTATACTTAGCAAGTCATCGATGTATAGCTTCTTGTGCTCTGGAATTTTATACAGAAAACGAAGGTCAGGTCCTTTAGTACGATGCATTTCTTCTGCTGTTATTCTCGCCACAGCTGTTGCCTCAAGTGCTTCACCAAGCACATCTCGAACGATTGGCACAACCTCTGATGGCAAATAGAGATTTCTTATAGGCGTAAATAGATCACCACGGCTTGCCTTCCTAGGGAAGTATTGTATGAAGACATTTTGCTCATCATCCAATTTAATTTCTTGAAGTGGAAGCAATGAAATTTCACTAAAGCGGCGACCTGTGCAAGCAAGCAGAGTCAACATCAGGATATACAATCTGTATTTATGCTCTTTTGGAATTTTCAAATAGAGCTCGCCGATAACTCGAAACACAACAGGATCAACAAATTTGTCAGATTTTGTTTCCAAAACCTCAGGATCATCCAGCCGCTTATGATTCAGTCCTCCTGTGCTCGCAGGGCGTGCTATCTTGGAATATTTGTACTGCAATAGAACCCTGCACAAACCATTGGCATCAGAGTGTGCAGCGAACTCTGCAACATGTTTGTGAAGGTTGTAGGCCGTGGTGTCGCTGTAGTGTTTTGAAATTAACCCACACGCATTGTCTAGCGCTTCTGGCGTGAGTCTGGCTAGATCCTGCCCAAGTTGGTTAGCTGCAAATGAGATATATCCAACAGCGGTAACGAAGTTACGCTGATTGGGTGTTGATTGGTGTTTTCTGTGGTATCGAAGAATCAATAATGCTTTGGCAACCTCCTCCCAGTCAGCACGTAGAGGTTCAGAGCCGAGTTTGGGGGGAAGTGTAAAAGCAAACGACGCTGTTTTGGCGTTTTTGCCCGTAAGTTTGACTAGGCGGCCAGCATTGACTTGCCACACAGGATTACCCCAAACAACCGACTCAAACCCTTCCAACTTCATTAGCTTAGCTTTATCGACCAAGGCTTGGGTATTTGCCTTTCTATCGCGCTCAAGACGATCAATGAAGGGGATAACCTTGGCCTTCCGATTCGAGCGACCATCAGACATTCCGGCCCCCTTCTTCACAAAGCTGAGCTACCTGTGCGACCGCAGCGATTACCTCATCAAGCTGTATACCCAATCGCGCATTCTCGTATTTTTTTAAACGCTCTTCACGGCCTGCCAGCAAACATTCCAAGACATGCTCATGATTAGCATGACGATATGGCTGAAACTTGGGACACAAATAACATGAGTAAGGTGGATCAAGATGGCAGACGTTGGATTCGCCACAAACACCAATAGCAGATTGATCAGCAGGATTTTGCTCGTCTATGAACTTCAGATGTTTGTCATCTCGCCCTCCATTAACAGCTTCCTCATCGCCATCGACCAACTTACCTTTGAAGAAATTGAGGTACTTCGAGAATCCTTTTGCCATTGCGCTGTCGAGATGCTCAACGACTTTACCGGCGACATCGAAATATACCCCCACATGCTGGGTATCGGTATGATCTAATATTCTGGCCAGCTCACGTCTGCTGATTCCCTCTGCCGCTAGGCCTGTTGCCAAGGTATATCGCAACCTCCTTGGTGTAACATGCATTAGCTCACCAGTAAGCGGGGAAATTATGTTATGTCGTTTTATAAAGGCTGTAATTAAACGAGATATATCACCGCTCGTCATATTGAAAATATTCTCTGCATCTAGAGAAAACATGGCAACGCGGTTACCGCCAGTTCTAATTAGAAGTGGTCGATTCTCAGGGAGCGAGAAGTCTCTACCTTTAAAGCTAAGAGGCACTAAGTTATTTTGCTCAACAAGATTTTCTAGAATTCTTCCGAAATGGGGATCTAAATATTCATCCATCAGGTCATCGCGAGGATTAACAAATCTCTTCTTAATACGCGGCATCCGAATGATATAACAGGGGTCTTCGCGTGACGGATCAAGCTTAACGAGATCGCTTTCCCTAAGATATGTCAGGTTTGCGGGATTTCGACCGAAAGCCAGTGACAAAGCCATAACAGCCTTCTGCTGGAGATGCTCAAACTCTAAACTCTCGTCCTCCTTAAGCGCAGCAATCAAAAGAGGGAGCTCTAATGATTTATGTAATGGCCCCATATCGGGATCGGACATCCTAACTGCCTCCCCTTTTGGTCCACCGGGGATAACCATTGCCTCAAGCTCAGCTGCATATGCATCTGAAAATGTACTGCCTGAAATATTGTCAGAACACCAGATATACCACCTAATAGGCTCGTACATCATCCAAAGCTTGTGATGGGAACGCTGGGAATTGATAGATTTTTCAAATAAATCAATAAGATGAACTTTAACAGCTGATGACTGAATATCTTTATCCCAATACCTAAGAACTTGCCTCCATACATCCTGAAATACTTTGTATCCAGCGGATGTTGAAATACGCCTCAGTCGATCAGACACATAGTGCTTCAAAGCATTTCTCAGCTGCAAATCTGACACTTTGCCAAAATCGATCACTGAGTGATCGCGAATCACTATGGGGAGCAACCATTTATCGCCTGATATATCAATTTTCTTCCCCTCTCGGGTAACTAGGCTCTTTATTTCAGGCCAAGACCGCTCTACAGCTTGCACTCCCGATAAACTCGTGATCACAATAGCCGCCTCCCTGACATTATTTCAGCCTGGTACCGCTTCAGTGACTTGATTGCCTGCTCCTCCACTTCCTGAGCTATGTAAGTATCTTGTGAATCCAAACTACTATCGCCACGAAGCAAGGCTAGGGCTTCTCTTCTGCGCTGCTCATCCATTCCTGATGCACGCAACACCCGTTCAAGCAGAGATGAGAATGTATGCCTTAGAGATTTAGCCGTTAAGTTTTCAGGAAGATGGTCAACGTATTGCGATCGCAACAATTGAAAGAACTGTGTAATTGAGGATTGCGACAAAGGCGAACCCTCATCACTCAAGATTAAATAGTCTGATTCGGCTTGGCTTTTACTTTCAAGTACTTCACGCCAAGTAATAATGTACTCATTCAAAGCAAATGCAAGCTGCCTATTCTCAATCGGGATAACTCGACCATTGCGCTTTATTTGAGGCCTCGGTCGTCTTACATCTAGTGGGTCCGCTGCTCTACGCTCAACCTTTATCGCCGAAATCGCACCAACCTGGACATCCTCTACCCTGAGGCTAAGCAGCTCACCTGGCCTTAAACCACAAAATAGCATCAGCCCAACAGATACATAATTTCTAAATTTTACAGCAGAATCTCGCCCATAACCCTGCTCATTATCGGGGTTCAATACCGCAAACAAGAAATCAACTTCTGCCTCGTTTAGGCCCTTTCGAAGACTCTTTCTCATTGGTGTAGCAGACATAAAGCTACCATCGAGCGTTTTAAGCAAAAATGACTTTCGCTCCCTTAAACGCTCATAGTCTAAGGAAGATAAGGGCAATTGACTTGTCAGTACGTCCATGCACCAACTGATAAATTGCCGGATAGTTGTTAACCGTTGATTGAAGGTATTAGGCGCTACTGTACTTATCCGTCCATTGGACTGGTCGATTCTTAACGCTTCGACTAAACCACCTTTTAATTCCGCTTCGTTGAATGAGTTTTGAGCCAATAATTTCGCAGATAGGTCACAATTTGATTTATCCAACCAACGATAAAGCACTGACAACTCTCTCAGATTCCGAACCAATGTATTGGTACTAAGGGATCGTCTGGCAAGGATAAACTCATTAGGTAAAACTACTGGCATACCAGAAGCATCAAGCATTATTGGTATCTGCTCACCCGTCTTGTGTGTGACTAGCTCTATTTTCATTGCACCACCCTCATTGACAAAACAAGAATAGCCAAAGATTTCTAAGTTTACAATTTTTTAAATTATACGATTTTGTAAAGTTACAGGGACTTATAAAACAATAAAACCCTTCAAATGCTTACACATTAAAAGGGTTCTATTTTTCATTTATCGCTACTAAAACCAATCAGTTAAATAAACCAGATCAAAATTTACTTAACAATATTAAATTTATGTCATTCAGAACGGAATATCGTCGTCGAAGTCCATTGGCGGTTCGTTGCTGCTGGCCGCCGGCGCGCTGCTTTGCGCTGGGCGAGCCTGCTGGCCGCCGCTGAACTGGTTGCCGCCCTGCGGCTGCTGAGGCTGGCCCCAACCGCCCTGGCCGCCGGAAGCCTGGCCGCCGCCCGCAGGTGCGCCGCCGCCCTGACGGCCGCCCAGCATCTGCATGGTGCCGCCAACGTTAACCACCACTTCGGTGGTGTATTTTTCTACGCCGGCCTGATCGGTCCATTTGCGGGTTTGCAGGGAACCTTCGATGTACACCTGAGAACCTTTACGCAGATATTCACCCGCCACTTCGGCCAGCTTGCCGAACAGCACGACGCGGTGCCACTCGGTTTTTTCTTTCTGCTCGCCCGTCGCCTTGTCACGCCAGCTTTCGGAGGTCGCCAGGGTCATGTTGGCCACTGCGCCGCCGTTCGGCATGTAACGGACTTCCGGGTCCTGGCCCAGATTCCCGACCAGAATTACTTTGTTTACGCCTCTGCTGGCCATGAGCACTCTCCTGATGATTGATTTTTACACAGTATAAACGAGTAAGTTTAACACGCTGAGTCCGAAACCACACCCGTGTTGATTAGTGCGTATTGTATTCCAGAATTGGCCTTTCGATCGACCTTGTTGCATTCGTATACTGGATATTCATTCAGGTTTTTTTGTGTCATAATTATGCGTTTCGACCTGGCTGTGCCGGTTTTTTGCGCGTTCGGTCACAAAATCGCCCGCAAAAATCCCCTGGCAGGCACGGTGTATCATCAAGACGGGAAGTGTAAATGGACAATATCGAAGTTCGTGGTGCTCGAACCCATAATCTCAAAAACATCAACCTGATTATCCCGCGTGACAAGCTGATCGTCGTCACCGGCCTGTCCGGTTCAGGCAAGTCCTCGCTGGCTTTTGATACGCTGTATGCCGAAGGGCAGCGCCGCTACGTCGAGTCGCTCTCCGCCTATGCACGCCAGTTTCTTTCGCTGATGGAAAAACCGGACGTCGACCACATCGAAGGTCTGTCGCCGGCGATCTCCATCGAGCAGAAATCCACCTCGCATAACCCGCGGTCCACGGTCGGCACCATCACCGAGATCCACGACTACCTGCGCCTGCTGTTCGCCCGCGTCGGCGAGCCGCGCTGCCCGGATCACCACGTGCCGCTGGCGGCGCAGACCGTCAGCCAGATGGTCGACAACGTGCTCAGCCAGCCGGAAGGCAAGCGCCTGATGCTGCTGGCGCCGGTGGTGAAAGACCGCAAGGGCGAACACACCAAGACGCTGGAAAACCTGGCCACCCAGGGCTATATCCGCGCGCGCATCGACGGCGAAGTGTGCGATCTGTCCGATCCGCCGAAGCTGGAGCTGCAGAAGAAACACACCATCGAAGTGGTGGTCGACCGCTTCAAGGTGCGCGAAGACATGGCGCAGCGCCTGGCGGAATCCTTCGAGACCGCGCTGGAGCTGTCCGGCGGCACCGCCGTGGTGGCCGATATGGACGACGAAAAGGCCGAGGAGCTGCTGTTCTCCGCCAACTTCGCCTGCCCGATCTGCGGCTACAGCATGCGTGAACTCGAGCCGCGCCTGTTTTCGTTCAACAACCCGGCCGGCGCCTGCCCAACCTGTGACGGCCTGGGCGTGCAGCAGTTCTTCGATCCGGAGCGCGTGGTGCAGAACCCCGAGCTGTCGCTGGCCGGCGGCGCGATCCGCGGCTGGGATCGCCGCAACTTCTATTACTTCCAGATGCTGCGCTCGCTGGCGGAGCACTACCAGTTCGACGTCGAGGCGCCGTTCAACAGCCTGAGCGCCAACGTGCAGAAGGCGGTGCTGAGCGGCTCCGGCAAGGAGTCGATCGAATTCAAATACATCAACGATCGCGGCGACACCACGGTGCGCCGCCATCCGTTCGAAGGCGTGCTGCACAACATGGAGCGCCGCTACAAGGAGACCGAATCCAGCGCGGTGCGCGAAGAGCTGGCCAAGTTCATCAGCAACCGCCCCTGCGCCTCGTGCCACGGCACCCGCCTGCGCGAAGAGGCGCGCAACGTGTTCGTCGAGGACACCACGCTGCCGGAAATCTCCGATCTGAGCATCGGCCACGCGATGAGCTTCTTCCAGAACATGAAGCTCAGCGGCCAGCGCGCCAAAATTGCCGAAAAAGTGCTGAAAGAGATTGGCGATCGCCTGAAGTTCCTGGTGAACGTCGGCCTGAACTACCTGTCGCTGTCGCGTTCGGCGGAAACCCTGTCCGGCGGCGAAGCGCAGCGCATCCGTTTGGCCAGCCAGATCGGCGCCGGCCTGGTGGGCGTGATGTACGTGCTGGATGAGCCGTCGATCGGCCTGCACCAGCGCGACAACGAACGCCTGCTGGAAACCCTGATCCACCTGCGCAACCTGGGCAACACGGTGATCGTGGTGGAACATGACGAAGACGCCATTCGCGCCGCCGACCACGTGATCGACATCGGCCCCGGCGCCGGCGTGCACGGCGGCCAGGTGGTGGCGGAAGGCACGGTGGAAGACATCATGGCGCAGCCGGACTCGCTGACCGGCCAGTTCCTCAGCGGCAAGCGCGAAATCGCCATTCCCGCGCGGCGGGTGCCGGCCGATCCGACCAAGGTGCTGAAGCTGAGCGGCGCGCGCGGCAACAACCTGAAAGACGTGACGCTGACGCTGCCGGTCGGCCTGTTTACCTGCATCACCGGGGTATCCGGCTCCGGCAAATCGACGCTGATCAACGATACGCTGTTCCCGATCGCCCAGCGCCAGCTCAACGGCGCCACCATCGCCGAGCCGGCGCCGTTCCGCGAAGTCACCGGCCTGGAACACTTCGACAAGGTGATCGACATCGATCAGAGCCCGATCGGCCGTACGCCGCGCTCCAACCCGGCCACCTACACCGGCATCTTCACCCCGGTGCGCGAGCTGTTCGCCGGCGTGCCGGAATCGCGCAGCCGCGGCTACAACCCGGGCCGCTTCAGCTTCAACGTCAAGGGCGGCCGCTGCGAAGCCTGCCAGGGCGACGGGGTGATCAAAGTGGAAATGCACTTCCTGCCGGACATCTACGTGCCGTGCGACCAGTGCAAGGGCAAGCGCTATAACCGCGAAACGCTGGAAGTGAAGTACAAGGGCAAGAGCATCCACGAAGTGCTGGAGATGACCATCGAAGAGGCGCGCGACTTCTTCGACGCGGTGCCGGCGCTGGCGCGCAAGCTGCAAACCCTGATGGACGTCGGGCTGTCGTACATTCGTCTCGGCCAGTCGGCCACCACGCTGTCCGGCGGCGAGGCGCAGCGCGTCAAGCTGGCGCGCGAGCTGTCAAAACGCGGTACCGGCCAGACGCTGTACATCCTCGACGAGCCGACCACCGGCCTGCACTTCGCCGATATCCAGCAGCTGCTGGCGGTGCTGCATCAGCTGCGCGACCAGGGCAACACCATCGTGGTGATTGAGCACAACCTCGACGTGATCAAAACCGCGGACTGGATCGTCGATCTGGGGCCGGAAGGCGGCAGCGGCGGCGGTGAGATCCTGGTCTCCGGCACGCCGGAAACCGTGGCCGACTGCGAAGCTTCGCATACCGCGCGCTTCCTCAAGCCGCTGCTGAACAAGTAACCCCCTGCGCGGCGGGCCGTCTCTCCGGCGGCCCGCCCGCTTGCCGATTTCGCGCACATTGAACAGAAACAGGCAAGATTTCGACATTTTCAGGCATTTCCCTCCCCGCTCGCTCCTTTTATCATCAATGTTCCCTCGGCGGCCGCCGGCATTATTCAGGCCGCGTCTCACCGGCATTCTGCTGCCGGCGATGCCTTATCCCCCATCCACAGATGACTGGAGTGACCATGAACATTACGCATGCCTATGCCGCGCATGACGCGAAGTCTGCGCTGGTGCCTTTCGATTATCAGCCGCGCGCCCTGCGCGACCACGATGTGCAAATCAAGGTGTTGTTCTGCGGCGTCTGCCACTCGGACCTGCATCAGGCCCGCAACGAATGGAGCAATACCCTCTACCCGGTGGTGCCTGGCCATGAAATTGTCGGCCGCGTCAGCGCCGTCGGCAGCCATGTCTCGGCTTATCAGGTCGGCGATTTGGTCGGCGTGGGCTGCATGGTGGATTCGTGCCGCAGCTGTCCGAGCTGCGAGGAAGGGCTGGAGCAATACTGCGAAAACGGCTTTACCGGCACCTATAACGGCCAGGATCGCCAGACCGGCGCCGTGACCTACGGCGGCTACTCCACCGATATGGTGGTGGACCAGGACTTCGTGCTGCGGGTGCCGGCCAACCTCGATCCGGCCGGCGTCGCGCCGCTGCTGTGCGCCGGCATCACCACCTATTCGCCGCTGCGCCAGTGGGGCGCGGGCCCGGGGAAAAAGGTCGGTATCGTCGGCCTGGGCGGGCTGGGGCACATGGGGGTCAAGCTGGCGCGGGCGATGGGCGCGCACGTGGTGCTGTTCACCACTTCGCCGTCGAAAATCGAAGACGCCAAGCGCCTGGGCGCCCATGAGGTGGTGATTTCCCGCAATCAGGAAGAGATGGCGCAGCACGCCAACAGCTTCGACTTCATCCTCAATACGGTGGCGGCCCAGCACGACCTCAATCCGTTCCTCAACCTGCTGCGCCGCGACGGCACCCTGACGCTGGTCGGCGCGCCGGAGCACGACCATCCGTCGCCGCAGGTGTTCAACCTGATCATGAAGCGCCGCCGCATCGCCGGCTCGCTGATCGGCGGCATTGCGGAAACCCAGGAGATGCTGGACTTCTGCGGCCAGCACGGCATCACCTCGGACATCGAGCTGATCCCGATGCAGCAGATCAACCAGGCCTATGAACGCATGCTGAAAAGCGACGTGAAATACCGCTTCGTGGTGGATATCGACTCCCTGCGGGCATAACGCCAACGGGCGCCCGCTGCGGCGCCCGTTTTTTTACAGCCGCTTGATGACCCGCGCCGGGTTGCCGCCCACCACGCAGTTGGCCGGCACGTCTTTGGTCACCACCGCTCCGGACGCCACCACCACGTTATCCCCCAGCGTCACCCCCGGGTTGATCACCGCCCGGCCGCCGATCCACACGTTATCGCCAATCCTCACCGGCTTGCCGAATTCCGCCCCGCCGACGCGGGTCTCGGCGTCCAGCGGATGGGTGGCGGTGTAGATATGCACCCCCGGCGCCAGCAGGCAGTTATCGCCGATATGCACTTCGCACACGTCGAGGATCACGCAGTCGAAATTGGCGTAGAAGTTCTTGCCCAGATAAATGTTGTAGCCGTAGTCGCAGCGGAAGGTCGGTTCGACAGTGCCGCCCTGATACCGGCCCAGCAGCTCCCCCAGCCAGCGTTTGCGCTGCTCGCCCTCTTCCGGCGACGAGTGGTTGTAATGGTGCACCAGCTGGCGCGCCCGCTGGCGTTCGCTGCGCAGCAGCTCGTCCCCGGCGTCATACAGCTCGCCGGCAATCATCCTGCGTTTTTCTTCGCTCATGCTCATTCGCGGCATCCTTTTTTCAGGCCGATTATCCGTGCATCAGCCTAACTTTTTCGCTGAGCCAATAAAACGGGAACGTTCCCAATACCGATCGGCGATCACAATTTCAGCGGCAAACAGAGGAAATGGGATCAGGCGCGCAGCTCCTGGCGCACATGTTCGGGCAACCCTGCCAGCACCAGCTGGTAGGAACTGTCTATCAGGGTATAAAACTGCGAATTCGGCAGATTGCCGTCGAGAAACACCGTATTCCAGTGCGCTTTGTTCAGGCCGGCGCAGGCGACGATCTCCGGGTGATGCTCGCGCAGGCTTTCCGCCAGCTCCGGGCTGGACTTTACCGCCAGCGCCGGCCGCCCCTGCACTTCGCACACCATGGCGAACATCACGTCGCCAACCTTGATCTGGCTGGCCTGCCACTGGTTCTGGTCGCTCTGTTGCGCGCCCGGCTTCGCCATGCAGTATTCCAGCAATGCTGTGTTATTCATCGGGTTACTCCCCCTGTAACGTGGCCACAATACGGCGTGATCCGCCGTGGATGCGGTGCTCCCCCAGCCAAATGCCCTGCCATGTGCCCAGCATCAGCCGCCCGTGGCTAACCGGCAGCGTCAAGGTCGCGCCCAGCAACGAGGATTTGATGTGCGCCGGCATGTCGTCCGGCCCTTCGTAGTCATGCTGATAGGGTGCGTTTTCCGGCACCTGACGCAGGAAATGCTGCTCCATATCGGCTCGCACCGTGGGATCGCAGTTCTCGTTGAGCGTCAGCGAGGCCGAGGTATGCTGCAACAACAGATGCAGCAGGCCGGTTTGCAGGCGGTGTAAGTGGGTTAACTGGTCGACTATCTCTTCGGTAACCAGATGAAAACCACGCGCTTTAGCGCTGAGGATAAGCGTTTGCTGATGCCACATGAGTGAGCGCCCCTCAATCAGTATATTCTCTATCCGGTTTGCGGCAACTGCGGCGGCAAACCGACAACAAAAAAGGAGCGATATCGCTATCGCTCCTTTGCGAACTTCGGTTAACCCTAACAGGCTTTACTGCACTGCGGCAAATGCCTCGGCCACCTGGTGCACGTTGTTGTGGTTCAGGCCGGCGACGCACATGCGGCCGCTGTGGATCAGATAGACGCCAAACTCTTCGCGCAGGCGATCGACCTGCGCCGCGCTGAAGCCGGTGTAGCTGAACATGCCGCGCTGTTCCAGCAGGTAGTCGAAGTTGCGCTGCGGCAGCGCGTTTTTCAACGCCTCCACCAGCGTTTTGCGCATTTCGAGGATGCGGGTGCGCATGTTTTCCACTTCGTCCAGCCACTGGGCTTTCAGCTGCGCGTCGTTCAACACCTTGGCCACCACCTGCGCGCCGAAGTTCGGCGGGCTGGAGTAGTTGCGGCGCACGGTCGCCTTCAGCTGGCCCAGCACGCGGCCGGCCGCCTCTTCGCTTTCGCACACCACCGACAGGCCGCCGACGCGCTCGCCGTACAGCGAGAAGATTTTCGAGAACGAGTTGCTCACCAGGCACGGCAGGCCCGCCGCGGCGATGGCGCGAATGGCGTAGGCGTCCTGATCCATGCCGCCGCCAAAGCCCTGATAGGCGATGTCGAGGAACGGGATCAGCGCGCGATCGGCAATCACCTTGACCACCTCGTCCCATTGGGCGGCGGTCAGATCGGAGCCGGTCGGGTTGTGGCAGCACGGGTGCAGCAGCGCAATGCTGTGCTGCGGCAGCTGCCGCAAGGCGCTCAGCATGGCGTCGAACTTCACGCCCAGGCTTTCGGCGTCGAAGTACGGGTAGGTGTTCACCTTGAAGCCGGCGCCGCCGAAGATGGCGACGTGGTTTTCCCAGGTCGGGTCGCTGACCCACACCTGCGAATCCGGGAAATAGCTTTTCAGGAAGTCGGCGCCCACTTTCAACGCGCCGGAGCCGCCGACGGTCTGAATGGTGGCGATGCGCCCCTGCTGCAGCATCGGGTGCTGCGCGCCGAACAGCAGCTGCTGGATGGCGGTGCGGTAAGGCTGCAGGCCTTCCATCGGCAGATACACCGACGCGCCGTGCTCGACGCTGTTCAGCTGCGCTTCCGCCGCGGCGACCGCCCGCATCTGCGGGATGATGCCCTGCTCGTTGTAGTACAGACCGATACTCAGGTTCACCTTGTGCGCACGCGGGTCTTTTTTGAATTTTTCCATCAGCGACAGAATAGGATCGCCGGCATAGGCGTCAACGTTCTGGAACACGGGGTTATTCTCCTGGATTAGGGTGGTTTGGGCACAGCGTTACGTTCCTAATATAGACGTAAAACCGCCTGCGGTTTTAGCTTTATCTCGCCACCGGCAACAAACCGTTTTCCTTGATCCTGTTCAGCACCACCGCCGTTTTGATATGCGCCACGCTTTTGTGCTGCGACAGCGTCTGGCTGATGAAATCGCTCAGCGCCGGCAGATCCGCCACCGCCACCTTCAGCAGGTAGTCGGCGTCGCCGGTGGTTTTGTAGGCGTCAAGGACCGCGTCCACCTCTTCCAGCATCTGATGAAAACTGTCGATCTGCTCCTGCGCGTGGGTGATCAGGCTGACCTCGATCAGCCCCACCAGGCCCAGCCCGACCGCTTCCGGCGCCAGGCGCGCATGGTAGCCGCGGATCAGCTGCGCCTGCTCCAGGCTGATGCGCCGCCGCGAACATTGCGAAGCCGACAACCCCACCAGCTCGCTCAGCTCCTGATTGGTCAGACGGCCGTTGGCCTGTAACAGCGTCAGGATTTTCATATCAAAATCGTCAATGTTGTACATAGCCACCTGTAAACTGTGTTAATAAATGTTGACGTTACAGCCTATCAGTTTTTTTGCCGTTGCCGGCATCACACCGTGGCGCTTACGCCGCGTACAGCAGCAACGCCGGGCATTTTCGCCGGTTAATGGCATAAAAGACGGGTAATTCATGCAAGCAAACAACAATTAACGGCTAAGTAACGCATAAAACCACGAATGTATAAAAAGGAAGCCTGATGAAAAAGCTACTCCCTCTCGCTCTGCTGGTCGCCGCCGGGAGCGCCAGCGCCCAATCCCATCTGGACAAGGTGGTGCAGCAAAAAACGCTGGAAGTCTGCACCACCGGCGACTACAAGCCCTACACCTTCCTGCAGGAGGACGGCAGCTACCGGGGCATCGATATCGACATGGCCGAATCGCTGGCCAAAAGCCTGGGCGCCAAGGTGAAGTGGGTGAAAACCAGCTGGAAAACCCTGACCCCGGACTTCGTCTCCGGCAAGTGCGACATCGCCATGGGCGGCATCTCGGTAACGCTGGAGCGGCAAAAGCAGGTGTTCTTCGCCGACAAGCTGGATACCGACGGCAAGATCCCGCTGGTGCGCTGCACCGACGTGAAGAAATACCGCACTATCGAGCAGATCAACAGGCCGTCGGTGCGCCTGCTGGAGCCGGCGGGCGGCACCAACGAAGCCTTTGTGCACGCCTATCTGCCGAAAGCCAAGCTGACGCTGACCCACGATAACGTCGGTATTTTCCAACAGCTGGTGGACCGCAAGGCGGACGTGATGATCACCGACGCCTCCGAGGCGCTGTATCAGCAGAAACGTTATCCGAAGCTGTGCGCGGTCAACCCCAAGAAGCCGATGCAATACGGCGAGAAGGCCTACATGCTGCCGCGCGACGATTTGAGCTGGAAACTGTATGTGGATCAGTGGCTGCACCTGGCCAAGGCGACCGGCGAGTATCAGAAAATTATCGATAAATGGCTGGCGGCGAACAAGTGACGCCGTGATGAGCGGGGCCGGCGCAAACCGGCCCCGGCGGCGGCTCAATCGCCGATGTATTCCATCGCCACGCGCTGCGTCAGCTTGGTGATCAGTTCGTAGGCGCTGATGCCGGTACAGGCGGCGATGCGCTCGACCGGCAGCTCTCTGCCCCACAGCACCGCCTCATCGCCGACCTTGTCGCCGGCGTCCGGCCCGAGATCGACAGAGATCATGTCCATCGACACCCGCCCGACGATCGGCACTTCGCGCCCGTTCAGCCACACCGGCGTGCCGGTTGGCGCGCTGCGCGGATAGCCGTCGCCATAGCCCATCGCCACCACCCCCAATCGGGTGTCGCGCTGGCTCACCCAGGTGCCGCCGTAACCGACCGACTCGCCGGCCTGGTGCTCGCGCACCGCAATCAGGCTGGACTTCAGCGTCATCGCCGGCTGCAGCCGGTACTGGCTGCCGCTGGCGCTCTCCAGCGGCGAAACGCCATACAGGATAATGCCCGGACGCACCCACTCGTTATGCGCGTCCGGCCACAGCAGGGTGCCGCCGGAAGCGGCGATCGAGCGCTGCCCCGGCTTGCCGCGGGCAAACTGTTCGAAGCAGGCGATTTGTTTCAGGGTAGCGTCAGACTCCGGCTCGTCGGCGCGGCTGAAGTGGCTCATGATGTTGACCGGCTGCGCCACGTTGCGGCAGGCGCACAGGCGCCGGTAAAACGCCTCCGCCTGCTCGGGGCGCACGCCCAGGCGATGCATGCCAGTATCCAGCTTCATCCACACCGGCACCGGGCGCGCCAGTTCGGCCCGCTCCAGCGCTTCCAGCTGTTCGATGCTGTGCACCGCGGTGTCGATGTTGTTCGCCACCAGCACCGGCAGGTCCTCGGCGGAGAAGAAGCCTTCCAGCAGCAGGATCGGTTTGACGATGCCGCCGGAGCGCAGCATCAGCGCTTCGCCGATGCGCGCCACGCCGTAGCAGTCGGCGTCTTGCAGGGTATGGGCCGTTTCCAGCAGGCCGTGTCCATAAGCGTTTGCTTTCACAACGGCAATCAGGCGGCTTTGCGGCGCCTGGCGGCGCACCTGTTGCAGATTGTGTCGCAGAGCGCGGCGGTCGATTACAGCGGTTGCCGCTTTCATTTCAGTTCCTTAACGGGTTATTCGTCATCGTATTGCGGCCCCGCGTAGTTGTCGAAGCGCGACCACTGGCCGTTAAAGGTAAGGCGCACGGTGCCGATCGGGCCGTTACGCTGCTTACCCAAAATAATTTCAGCGATGCCTTTCAGATCGCTGTTCTCGTGATAAACCTCGTCACGGTAGATGAACATGATCAGGTCGGCGTCCTGCTCGATCGAGCCGGACTCACGCAGGTCGGAGTTGACCGGGCGCTTATCGGCGCGCTGCTCCAGGCTACGGTTCAGCTGCGACAGCGCCACCACCGGCACCTGCAGCTCTTTCGCCAGCGCCTTCAGCGAGCGGGAAATTTCGGCGATCTCCAGCGTACGGTTGTCGGACAAGGCCGGCACGCGCATCAGCTGCAGGTAGTCGATCATGATCAGGCTGAGGCCGTCGTGTTCGCGGAAAATGCGGCGCGCGCGGGAACGCACTTCGGTTGGCGTCAGGCCGGAGGAGTCGTCGATGTACATGTTGCGCTTCTCCAGCAGGATGCCCATGGTGCTGGAAATGCGCGCCCAGTCCTCGTCATCGAGCTGGCCGGTACGGATGCGCGTCTGATCGACGCGCGACAGCGACGCCAGCATACGCATCATGATCTGGTTGCCGGGCATCTCGAGGCTAAAGATCAGCACCGGCTTTTCCTGCGTCATCGCCGCATGTTCGCACAGGTTCATGGCGAAGGTGGTTTTACCCATCGACGGGCGGGCGGCGACGATGATCAGGTCGGATTTTTGCAGGCCGGCGGTTTTCTTGTTGAGGTCCTGATAGCCGGTATCCACCCCCGTCACGCCGTCGTGCGGCTGCTGATACAGCTGTTCGATGCGCGAAACGGTGTCTTCCAGGATGCGTTCGATGCCCTTCGGGCCTTCGTCCTTGCTGGCGCGGTTTTCGGCAATCTGGAAAACCCGCGACTCCGCCAGATCGAGCAAGTCTTCGCTGCTGCGCCCCTGCGGATCGTAACCGGCGTCGGCGATCTCGTTGGCCACCGAGATCATCTCGCGCACCACCGCGCGTTCGCGCACGATGTCGGCATAGGCGCCGATGTTGGCGGCGCTCGGGGTGTTTTTCGACAGCTCGGCCAGATAGGCGAAGCCGCCGACCGAATCCAGCTCGCCCTTCTGCTCCAGCGATTCGGACAGGGTGATCAGATCTATGGGCTTGCTCATTTCCAGCAGCCGCTGCATCTCGGTAAAGATCAGGCGGTGCGGACGGCTGAAGAAGTCGTTGGCGACCACGCGTTCGGCCACGTTATCCCAGCGTTCGTTGTCCAGCATCAAACCGCCCAACACCGACTGCTCGGCCTCCAGCGAATGCGGCGGCATCTTCAGCCCTTCCATCTGGCGATCTCGTGGCCGTTCTCTGGCTTCGTCAGCGTTGGTTCTGTTGGTTGGTTTTTTTCCTGCCATGAAGCGTATTCTTTATCCGGTTGCGAATGAAGGATCCTGACGCGAGAGTATACGTGATTTTTATTCGTGATTCCCGCGGCATAACCGATGCAAAAAAGGTATTGAACCCGGCGCGGGCGAACTGGATCTCCGATACTAAAAAGAATAGGGTGAAATCAGACACTCCAACGAGGTAACGACATGGCAAAGCGCATTCAATTCTCCGCCACCGGCGGGCCGGAAGTGCTGCAATACGTTGATTTCACGCCGCGCGATCCGGCGGCCGGCGAGGTGCAGGTCGAGAATAAGGCGATCGGCATCAACTACATCGACACCTACGTGCGCAGCGGCCTGTACGCCCCCGCCAGCCTGCCGAGCGGGCTGGGCACCGAGGCCGCCGGCGTGGTGGTCAAGGTCGGCGCCGGCGTCAGCGCGGTAAAACCGGGCGACCGGGTGGTGTACGCCCAGTCGGCGCTCGGCGCCTACAGCGAGATCCACAACGTGCCGGAGGAAAAAGTGGCGCTCTTGCCGCACAACCTGAGCTTTGAGCAGGGCGCCGCCGCCTTCCTGAAAGGGCTGACGGTGCACTATCTGCTGCGCCAGACTCACGAAGTGCAGCCGGGCGAAGTGTTCCTGTTCCATGCCGCGGCCGGCGGCGTCGGGCTGATCGCCTGCCAGTGGGCCAAGGCGCTCGGCGCCCGCTTGATCGGCAGCGTCGGCTCGGACGAAAAGGCCGCGCTCGCCAAACAGGCCGGCGCCTGGGCGACCATCAACTACCATAAGGAAGATATCGCCCAGCGAGTGGCCGAGCTGACGCAGGGCGAGAAAGTCGGCGTGGTGTACGACTCGGTAGGGAAAAGCACCTGGCAGGCCTCGCTCAACAGCCTCAAGCGCCGCGGCCTGATGGTCAGCTTCGGCAACGCCTCCGGCCCGGTAACCGGCGTCGATCTGGCGCTGTTGAACCAGAAAGGCTCGCTGTACGTCACCCGTCCTTCCCTCAACGGCTATATCACCAACCGCGCCGAGCTGCAGTACGCCAGCAATGAGCTGTTCTCGCTGATCGGCAGCGGCGCCATCAAGGTGGAAGTGAAGGAACAGCAGAAATTCGCGCTGGCCGACGCGCAACGCGCGCACCAGGTGCTGGAAAGCCGCAGCACCAGCGGCTCCAGCCTGTTGATCCCCTGATTACCGCCAAAAGAAAAGGGCTCCGTAAGGAGCCCTTTCTGTTACTGCGCTTTGTAGGGGTAGAGCAGAGTCCGCCAGAGACAGGGGGTTGCTTCGGCAACGCTATTATTGGATTGTCTCTCGCGGTGATGAAATCGGTCGCATCACTGCATCGGCGATTATCCTAACAGCCCCCCAACGCAAAAAACACGCTTTATGTGCCACCCGCGCGGTTAAAACTGCCAAGCTGTGATCGCCGCCGCATTAGTCATGCCGCCGTTACCTGAATTTCATCGTGACTGTCTGATTGTTCGACAAAAATCAGTAGCGCCTGATCGGGGACTTCTGCATCGAACGGTAGATCCACACGCCCACCACCGCCAGGATCAGCCAAGGCAGCAGCTTGAAAACCATAGCGAACAGCCCGCCAAGCAGCATGAAGGCCGCCGCCGCCAACAGCGCGGCCAACACGCCCAGCAGCGAAATGCCGGTCACCATCAGCATCACCACAAAGCCAACGAGAAAGAAGAGTTCTAACATGATTGCTCCTTCGCAACGCAACGTATCTGCTGAGTTATTACAAGAAGCGTGCCAGAACGGCGTAAAATATAACTCATTGAAATATTTGGATAGGCATACAGCAAGACGCTGAATGCCTGGCGAGAAAGACTAACTGTTAGTCAAATTCTTTAGGGGTTATGCCACCTCGGTACGCGGCAGGCGCACCAGATCCAGCGCCGCTTCCACTACCCGCACGTCGGCACCCGGCTTGTGGGCGTTCTCGCTCAGGTGGCGACGCCACTGGCGCGCGCCCGGCACGCCCTGGAACAGGCCGAGGATATGGCGGGTGATATGGCCCAGATAGGTGCCGTTGGACAGCTCGCGCTCGATGTACGGGTACAGCGATTCGATAATCGCCACGCTGTCCTGCACTTCGCTCCGCGCGCCGAACAGTTCGCTGTCGACCCGCGCCAAAATGCCCGGGTTCTGGTAAGCCTCGCGGCCCATCATCACGCCGTCCAGGTGCTGCAGGTGCTGCCGCGCCTCTTCCAGCGTCTTCACGCCGCCGTTGATGGCGATGGTCAGCGCCGGGAAGTCGCGCTTCAGCCGGTACACCCGCGGGTAGTCCAGCGGCGGCACTTCGCGGTTCTCTTTCGGGCTGAGGCCGGAGAGCCAGGCCTTGCGCGCATGGATGGTGAACATGTCGCATTCGCCGCGGCCGGCGACGGTGGCAATGAAATCGCACAGGAACTCATAGCTGTCCTGCTCGTCGATGCCGATGCGCGTCTTGACCGTGACCGGGATCGACACCGCATCGCGCATCGCCTTGATGCAGTCGGCGACCAGCGTCGCCTGGCCCATCAGGCAGGCGCCGAACATGCCGTTCTGCACCCGGTCGGACGGGCAGCCGACGTTGAGGTTGATCTCGTCATAGCCGCGCTGTTCAGCCAATTTGGCGCAGTGCGCCAGCGCCGCCGGATCGCTGCCGCCCAGCTGCAGCGCCACCGGATGCTCTTCTTCGCTGTAAGCCAGGTAGTCGCCCTTGCCGTGGATAATCGCGCCGGTGGTCACCATCTCGGTGTACAGCAGCGTTTCCTTGGTCAGCAGGCGGTGGAAGTAACGGCAATGACGGTCGGTCCAGTCGAGCATCGGCGCGATGGAAAAACGATTGGCGGCGTAGGTTGGGGCGTGGTTGTCTTTCGTCATGCTGGGTTACTGGCTACCTGAGTCTGTCTGGGTTCAACGAACGGCGTAGTGCCGCAAACGGCTATTATAACGACAATCGTCGCCGTTGGGAAAACCCCCGCACCGGCCGCCGCCGCCCACAGGCGGAAAAAAGTTGTGATATGCCTCTCATTTATGACCGTTCACGCCGCGATATTTGCCTTCTGGTGCGCCGTAGTCAGGGGAAAAGGGGCCAACTCTCGGCGATTCGCCGTAATCATGTTAAAATCGCTTTTTTACGTACCGGGATATTTGCGATGAACTCAACCACCCAGGAAAAGCTGCTGGCGCAGGCTGAACAGCTCTGCCAGCAACGCAATGTGCGATTGACGCCGCAACGGCTGGAAGTGTTGCGCCTGATGGCGCAGCAGCCCGGTGCCATCAGCGCTTACGACCTGCTCGACCTGCTGCGCGTCGTCGAACCGCAGGCCAAGCCGCCAACGGTCTACCGCGCGCTGGATTTCCTGCTCGAGCAAGGGTTTATCCACCGGGTGGAATCCGCCAACAGCTATGTGTTGTGCCACCATTTTGAACAGCCGATGCATACCTCCGCGCTGTTTATTTGCGATCGCTGCGGGCAGGTGACCGAACGCACCACCGAAGGCGTAGAAGATACGCTGCAAAAATTGGCGCAAGAGTCAGGGTTCGCGCTGCGCCACAGCGTGGTGGAAGCCCACGGCCTGTGCGCCGGCTGCGTTGAGGTTGAGGCCTGCGACAGCAAGCATGATTGCGGCGAACACGATCACAGCATCGCCATCAAGAAGAAATAGGCGGGATCAGGTACCTCCCTGTACCTGCGGCCATGGCGCCAAGGGGGGAAACGCCAGGCCATCAATGGCAGCTTCCGGCCGCAATCCGCAGCGGCCCGTCGCGCTACCAGCGATACTTGTTGTGATCTTCCCAGGACTTCACTTCTTTCTCGGCCGCCTCTTTCTGGTAGCCATAGCGCTCCTGGATTTTGCCGACAAGCTGTTCGCGTTTCCCTTCGATAACCGCCAGATCGTCATCGGTCAGCTTGCCCCATTGTTCCTTCACTTTCCCTTTAAACTGCTTCCAGTTACCGTCGGCTTGATCTTTGTTCATAGTCTCTCCGTTAACCTGTGGTGAATCAGTTTCAGATCCTGCTGGCCGGGCGCATTACTCAGTAATTTTTATGGTTTATATGCGCTAACCAAAGGGGCGCCGCTCCCCTGCTCACGTCGCCAGCCACATGATTAAGTATAGAATCAGATAGCGACAAATAAAAAGTAAGCAGAATTTAAATCCATTCAAACTTCGTATAACAGTAGAAAACGCCGAAAAACAGCCTGCTAACGGGTTAAGTTCGGCAACGAAAACATGTAACTAAATATGAATTAAAACATAAATAAAATTAATGATTTTGCGTCATTCAGCATCGACTATGTCGCTGAAAACCAGCTGCCGCGCACCCGGTGGCGATGCCAGATCCAACCCAGAGAGAGGCCGCGCAGCGAGAGAAAGACCGCCAGTGCCAGCCACAGCCCATGGTTGCCCAGCAGCGGCACGCTGAACAAGGTGAGCCCATAACCTGCCGCCGCCACCGCCATGCTGTTGCGCATTTCCGCGCCGCGGGTGGCGCCGATAAACATGCCGTCCAGCAGGTAGCACCATACGCCGACCAACGGCAGCGCCACCTGCCACGGCAGATAGTGATTGGCCAACGCGCGCAGCTCCGGCAGCGAGGTCAGCGCCGCCACGATCTGCTGGCCGGCAACGGCGTAAGCCGCGCCAAAGGCCAGGGCCACCAGGCAGGCCTGACGGCAGGCGGCGCGCCATATCCTCCTCAGCTGGCGGTCGTCGCGGGCGCCGTAGGCGTGGCCCGAATGCGCCTCCACCGCGTAAGCGAAACCGTCCAGCGCATAGGCGGTAAAGGTGAGCAGGTTCATCAGCACCGCATTCACCGCCACCACTTCGCTGCCAAGGCGCGCGCCAAAAATGGTCAGAGAGGCGAAGCACAGCTGCAGCAACAGCGAGCGCAGCATAATGTCGCGGTTTAGCGCCAGCAGGCGCCGCAGGTTACCGCGCCAGGCCTGCTGCAGCATCGGCGGTGAAATGCCGCGCAGCCGCATCACGCGCCACGACAGCCATAGCCCGAGCAGCAGCGTGGCGTATTCGGCGATGGCGGTCGCCGTCGCCGCCCCCTGCACGTTCCAGCCCAGCCCCATCACCAGCCAGATATCCAGCACGATGTTCAGCAGGTTGCCGACGATCAACAGGATCACCGGCGCGCGCACGTACTGCACGCCGAGCAGCCAGCCGAGGATCACCATATTGGCCAGCGCCGCCGGGGCGCTCAGCCAACGGATCTCAAGAAACAGCCGCGCCTGCCGCAGTACCTCGGCGTCGCCGCCGACGATCCCCAGCGCCGCATCAATCAGCGGCTGGCGCAACAGCACAATGGCCAGCCCGGCCAGCACCGCCAACAGCAGCGGCTGCATAAAGGCGCGCGCCAGCGCCTGCGGGTTCTGCGCCCCCAGCGCCTGTGCGGCCAAGCCGGTGGTGCTCATGCGCAGGAACAGCAACAGCATAAACAGGAAGCTGGTGGCCATGGCGCCGATCGCCACGCCGCCGAGATAGGTCGGGCTATCGAGATGGCCGATCACCGCGGTATCCACCAGCCCGAGCAGCGGCACGGTAATATTGGAAAAAATCATCGGCAGGGCGAGACGCCACAGGGCTTTATCGGTGTCGCTGGTGAAGGCGGAAAAGGCGGAGATCAGGCGCATGGTGAAATGTTCCCGTGGATACCCTTCATCTTACCAAGCTGCAGGCGTGTCGGCTGCGCATTGAAAGCGATTGGGCACGATATTGAATCAGAAATGACATCGCCCCAAAGCAGGGGCGATTTAAATCGGGGGACGACCGTTCGGGCGCGGCGGTTAAATCCAGTCGCCGTTGCGGATCACGCCGACCGCCAGGCCTTCGATGGTGAAATTCTGCTGACGCAGATCGACCACGATCGGTTGGAATTCGCTGTTTTCCGGCAGCAGTTCAACCACGTTGCCGTGTTTTTTCAGGCGTTTGACCGTGACTTCGTCCTCAATGCGCGCCACCACCACCTGGCCGTTGCGCACGTCCTGAGTCTTGTGCACCGCCAGCAGATCGCCGTCCAGAATGCCGATGTCGCGCATCGACATGCCGTTGACCCGCAGCAGGAAATCCGCGTTCGGTTTGAACAGCGAAGGATCCACCTTGTAGTGGCCTTCGATATGCTGTTGCGCCAGCAGCGGCTCGCCGGCGGCCACCCGGCCGATCAGCGGCAGGCCTTCTTCATCTTCCATCAGCAGGCGGATGCCGCGTGACGCGCCGGAGACGATCTCGATCACCCCTTTGCGCGCCAGCGCCTTCAGGTGTTCTTCGGCGGCATTTGGCGAGCGGAACCCCAGACGCATAGCGATCTCGGCACGCGTCGGCGGCATGCCCGTCTGCGAAATATGATCGCGAATCAGATCATAGACCTCTTGCTGTCTGGTAGTTAGTGCTTTCATTCCGCCCCCTGTTTGTTTATACAGTCTTGCTGTGAGTATATACAGGTAAGCGCGGATTGGGAACCGAAGAATGAATAAAAATCAGGGATTAGCGCCCCGCTCAAAGGAAGTGTTGCCACAGCACCGAGCCCCAGACGAACAGCGCCAGCAGGATCGCCAGCGACACCGCCGCCGACCCCATGTCCTTCGCCCGGCCGGAGAGCTCATGATGCTCGCTGCCGATGCGGTCGACCACCGCCTCGATCGCGCTGTTCAGGATCTCGACGATCATCACCAGCGCCACCGATCCGATCAACAAAATGCGCGCTATCGCACCCACATCCAGCCAGATCGCCAGTATGATGGCCAGCAGGGTCGCCACCAGCTCCTGGCGGAACGCCGCCTCGTGCTGCCAGGCGGCGGAAAGTCCTTTATAAGAGTAGCCGGCGGCTTTAATAATACGGGTCAGGCCGGTTGCTTGGTTCGCCATGTTTTCGGTGCCTTTCTCAGAGGTAAGTCATAATAAAAAGAGTCTAGATCAGCCAGCGTTATCGGCTCTCGGTTTTCCAACACCACAGATCTGCTACCCGGTTTCTGGTATGCTTGCGGCGCATTGCTAACAAGAGGCTTCACGTTGTTATGTCAGGTTGGCGTAAAATTTATTATAAATTATTGAATTTACCACTCAAATTGTTGGTAAGAAGTAAGGTTATCCCTTCAGATCCGGTCACGGAATTAGGGTTGGATCCCTCACGGCCGATTTTGTATGTTTTGCCTTATAATTCCAAGGCGGATTTGCTGACGCTGCGCACTCAGTGCCTGGCGCAGGATCTGCCCGACCCCCTCAACCCGCTGGAAATTGACGGCACGGTGCTGCCGAGCCACGTGTTCATTCACGACGGCCCGCGCGTGTTCCGCTACTACACGCCGAAGGAAGAGTCGGTAAAGCTGTTCCACGACTACCTGGACCTGCACCGCAACAATCCGGATCTCGACATCCAGATGCTGCCGGTCTCGGTGATGTTTGGCCGCTCGCCGGGCCGCGAAGGGCAAGGCACGCCGCATCTGCGCCTGCTGAACGGCGTGCAGAAATTCTTCGCCGTGCTGTGGCTCGGCCGCGACAGCTTCGTGCGCTTCTCCAATACCGTCTCGCTGCGCCGCATGGCCTCCGAACACGGCACGGATAAAATCATCGCGCAGAAGCTGGCGCGCGTGGCGCGCATGCACTTCTCGCGCCAGCGCCTGGCCGCGGTCGGCCCAAGCCTGCCGGCGCGTCAGGATCTGTTCAACAAGCTGCTGGCGTCCAAGGCGATCGAAAAAGCGGTCGAGGACGAGGCGCGCAGCAAGAAGATTTCCCACGAAAAAGCCCAGCAGAACGCCATCGCGCTGATGGAAGAGATCGCCGCCGACTTCTCCTACGAGACCGTGCGCCTCTCCGACCGCGTGCTGAGCTGGACCTGGAACCGGCTGTATCAGGGCATCAACGTCACCAACGCCGAACGCGTGCGCCAGCTGGCGCAGGACGGCCACGAAATCGTCTACGTGCCCTGCCACCGCAGCCACATGGACTACCTGCTGCTGTCCTACGTGCTGTATCACCAGGGCCTGGTGCCGCCGCACATCGCGGCCGGCATCAACCTCAACTTCTGGCCGGCCGGGCCGATCTTCCGCCGCCTGGGCGCGTTCTTCATTCGCCGCACCTTCAAGGGCAACAAGCTGTACTCCACGGTATTCCGCGAGTACCTCGGCGAACTGTTCACCCGCGGCTACTCGGTGGAATACTTCGTCGAAGGCGGCCGCTCGCGCACCGGGCGCCTGCTGGAACCGAAGACCGGCACCCTGTCGATGACCATCCAGGCGATGCTGCGCGGCGGCACCCGTCCCATCACCCTGGTGCCTATCTACATCGGCTACGAGCACGTGATGGAAGTGGGCACCTACGCCAAAGAGCTGCGCGGCGCCACCAAGGAAAAAGAGAGCCTGCTGCAGATGCTGCGCGGCCTGCGCAAGCTGCGCAACCTGGGCCAGGGCTACGTCAACTTCGGCGATCCGCTGCCGCTGACCGCCTATCTGAACCAGCACGTGCCGCAGTGGCGCGAATCGATCGACCCGATCGAAGCCCAGCGCCCAAGCTGGCTGACGCCGACGGTCAACGATCTGGCGGCCAAAATCATGGTGCGCATCAACAACGCCGCCGCGGCCAACGCCATGAATCTGTGCTCCACCGCGCTGCTGGCCTCGCGCCAGCGTTCGCTGACCCGCGAGCAGCTGCTCGAACAGCTCGAGTGCTACCTGCAACTGATGCGCAACGTGCCTTACGCGCACGACGTCACGGTGCCGACCCAGACGCCGGATGAGCTGCTGGATCACGCGTTGAACATGAACAAGTTCGAGGTGGAGAAGGACAACATCGGCGATATCATCATCCTGCCGCGCGAGCAGGCGGTGCTGATGACCTATTACCGCAACAATATCCATCACCTGCTGGTGCTGCCTTCCCTGATCGCCACCATCGTGATGCACCACCGCAAGGTGTCGCGCGCCGAGCTGCTGCGGCAGATCGGTCTGATTTACCCGATGCTGAAAGCCGAGCTGTTCCTGCATAACGACAAGGAACAGCTGGAACAGGTGCTGCAGCCGCTGATCGGCGAAATGATCCGCCAACAGCTGATCTGCGGCAAAGGCGAGGATCTGGTGCTGAACCCGGCGCGCATCCGTCCGCTGCAGCTGCTGGCCGCCGGCGTGCGCGAAACCCTGCAACGCTACGCCATCACCATGTCGATCCTCAGCACCAACCCGAGCATCAACCGCGGCGCGCTGGAGAAAGAGAGCCGCATCATGGCGCAGCGCCTGTCGGTGCTGCACGGCATCAACGCGCCGGAGTTCTTCGACAAGGCGGTGTTCTCCACCCTGGTGGCGACGCTGCGTGAAGAGGGCTACATCAACGACATCGGCGATGCCATCCGCGAGCACACCCTCGAGGTGTACAGCATGCTGAGCGATCTGATCACCCCGGAGATCAAGCTGACCATCGAGAGCGTCAGCATGCCGGCGGAAACCAATGCGCTGCCAGAGGCGACCGCAGAGGAAGAGAAAGAAGGCTGATCCGCGCGAACCGGAAATGCAAAAGGCACCCTCGGGTGCCTTTTTTATTGCTCGCGGCGCTTAAGCCGGCAAATAACTCAGCGCGATGCCGATAAACACCACCAGCCCGACGTAGTTATTGTGCAGAAACGCCCTGAAGCAGGCTTCGCGCTCGCGGGTGGCGACCTGCTTTTGCTGATGGATGAACAGCGCGCCCGCCAGCAGCAGCGACCAGTAAAACGCCCCGCCCAGCTGCGCCAGATACCCGACCCACAGCAGCAGCAGCAGGGTGGCGAACTGCAGCAACCCGACGATCAGCTTGTCGTAGCGGCCAAACAGGATGGCGGTGGATTTGACGCCGATTTTCAGGTCGTCATCGCGGTCCACCATCGCATACAGCGTGTCGTAAGCCACCGTCCAGCAAATGTTGGCCAGCAGCAGCAGCCAGCAGCTCAGCGGCAGCGCTTCGCTGACCGCGGCGTAGGCCATGGGAATGCCCCAGCCGAAGGCGGCGCCCAGCACGAACTGCGGCAGGTTGGTCACCCGCTTCATAAACGGATAAACCCACGCCAGCGCCAGCGCCGCCAGCGACAGCCAGATGGCCATGGCATTCAGCGTCAGCACCAGACCAAACGAGATCAGCACCAGCACCACGAACAGCACCTTGGCCTCTTTCTCGCTCACCCGGCCGCTCGGCATCGGCCGCCCGGCGGTGCGCTTCACGTGGCCGTCGACCGCGCGGTCGGCGTAGTCGTTCACCACGCAGCCGGCGGCGCGCATCAGGAACACGCCGAGCACGAACACCAGCAGGATCGACAGCGGCGGCACGCCCTGCCCGGCCAGCCACAGCGCCCACAGCGTCGGCCACAGCAGCAGCAGGCTGCCGATCGGCTTATCGATGCGCATCAGATGGCTGTAAGCCCGCCATTTGCTTTGAGTCACGCTTCCCTCCAAGGTCTTTCCTCTCCTCTTTAAGCGGGATCCGCCGCATACAGCGGTGAAGCCGGTAAAAACAGCTCGGTCAGCAGCAGCGGTTTGCCCGCCAGCCGCAGACGAGAACGCCGCGCCCACAGCGCATCCTGCCGGCCGATGTGAATGTAATCGCGGGTCAGTTCGCCGCTGCTGAACAGATAACGCCCCAGCGGCAGCGTGCCCAGGTCCACCAGCGCCAGGTCGGGGCCGGTCAGGGTTTCCTGCGGGATCACCGTGCGCCCCAGCAGCCAGGGCCGGTTATCGCCCAGCAGCACGATTTCGCGCAGCCAGTAACGCGGGCTTGCGGGCAGATGCTCCGCCTCTTCCCCCAGCTCGTCACGGCTCACGAAGCATTCGCGCTGCGGTTCAACGTGCACCCGCGCGCAATGACGTTCAAAACGACGGGTCATGGAGCCTAATTCCATCAGCCAGTCGCTCACGGCGGCGGGCGGCGGCGAATGCCGATCGGATAACCACTCAAGCGGCGGCAGGATCGAGTCCCTATTGCCAGACATTGCTCTACTCCACGCCTGAGGCCGCACGCTGCGTGCCGCGCCAGACGATACAAACCGTTAACAGGCCTCCATTGTAACGCAGAAATGCAAAAGCGGCAGGCTGATTCGTGGGGTCAGAATAGGTTGAACCGCGATAAAAAATGCCCGGGCTGTCATCTTTTTTGCCCGCGGTTTTCTCTACCTTCGGGAGCCGTTACGGCGGTGATTCCGTGATCCTCGGCAAAGTTTCGCCTTCGCTGCCGGTGCCGCAGCTGGTCACTGGCGGGGAATATTATGTGGATGTGGCGCTGGAGGGGGCGATGACGCGCGGCATGCCGGAGCGGCGGGTGGATAACGCCCGCCTGCTGACGCCGAGCGGCGAAACCCTGGCCCGCGGATGAAAAAAGGTGCGCCGAAGCGCACCAGTCATAGAGCCAGCATCGGCAGCGTCGGGTACTACCCCTTGCCTTTAACGCTGCTGATAAAGGTTTTACGCGCTGTGGTGGAACCCAGTTTCTCGGCCTCATTCATCAGCTTCAGCGCTTTATCGATATCCCCCGCCTTCACCGCCTGTTTGATGCCGTTATTGAAATAGCTTTCCGTGTCGTTGAGCATCGGCTCCGCCGGTTTGGCCGGCGCGGGCGCCGGAGCCGCAGCCGCCGTTGCGACAGGCGCGGTTGACCCCACCACCACCGGCGTCGCGGTCGGCGCCGGTTGCAGCATGCCGATCATCACGTTGCCGCTGCCCTGCTCGGCGGTCACTTTCAGCCTGAGCGTGCCGCCGGTGCCGTGGCTGGCGACCGGGTCCGGGATATCCGGCACCGCGTTGCCTACGCCGGCGGCATAGGCCTTGGCCGGGTTGGTCAGCTGGGTGGTTTTGGCCAAATCCTGGCGGGTGGTGTACACCAACAGGTAAATCTGCTTTTGCCCCAGCGCCGGGGTCAGCTTCAGCGTGCCCTCCAGCCGATCGGAAGACATCGCGCCCGGCGGCTGATACGGGAAGTAGCTGCTCGGGTAATAGGCCGCCGGCCGCAGGTGTTCATCCAGCACCAGTACGCTCGGCGCATAAATCGAATTATTCTTGCTGATGCTGCTCAGCGTGACTTCCAGCGATCCGCGATCGGCCGGCAGCGTATAGGCGGCGATGGCCCCCTGAATGTCGCCCTGGTTGATCTGCGGGCTGACGTTATCGAGTTTCACCTCCTGCGTGACCGGCGGCTGCAGCGGTTGCCACGGCAGACTTTGCAGCGTGGCGGCGCTGATGGCCGGCGCGACGGAGACGTTGGCCGGCGTATCGGCATAGGCCGCCAGCGGCGCACCCAGGCTCAGCGCCAGCGACAGGCAGAGCGACAGCAGATTTTTTTTCATTGTTATACCCTCTATCGGCGCCGACGCAGGTCAGGCAAGAGAGCCGGCGTCGGCGAATACATGTTGGGGAAAGCACGCGGCTCTCCCCGTCCTGTCATTACCACCAGATTTCCATCTGGGCGCCGAAGGTGACTTCATCGTCATTGCCGCGGCTGAAGGTGTGCATGCTGGTGTCGTTATAGGCGGTGCCGGTGGCGTAACCGGTATCGCTGTTGGTGGCGTAGCCCCATTTCTCGTCCCACTTGGCGTAGGTGGCGAACACGCGGATGGCCGGACGCGACCAGATGCTGTTGCCCGCCTGCCATTGTTGCGCCAGGGTCACTTTGTACTGGCCGTTGCGATCGCCGGTGCGCTGGGACTTGACGTTGTCGTAGCCGGCTTCCAGCAGGGTGCTCATGATCGGCGTCCATTTGTACATCGGCCGCACGCCCAGGGTGTACCAGGTGGTGCCGTTGTCGTTGTCGCGATCGATGTCCTGGAACATGCCGACGTACATCAGCGCCCATTTATCGTTGAAGTCGATGGCGCCGTGATCCAGCACGCGGATCATCTTGCCGTTGTTGTCGATGGTCGCGCCCTGGTTGCGGCCGTTGTTCTGCGAGGTCATGGAGTCGGTGGCGTACTGCAGCACGAACTTGTTGTAGCCGCTCAGGATGCTTTGGGTATGTTCTGCGGTGAACATCCAGCCGTCTTTGCTGGCGCCGTCGGCCAGGCTGTAACCGTCCTGCACGTTGGCGCGGCCGTAGTCCACGCCCAGCTCCAGGGTGCCGCCCGGGTTCAGCTCCAGGCCGGCCAGACGCACGTCGAAGGTGTCGTTGACGGTTGGGCGCTGATCCCACTCGTTATCCAGGTAACCGTAAGAACCGCCGGATTCGGAGTTGCGGGTCACCGCGGCGGACAGCTTGCCGAAGCCCAGATCGATGTTTTCCAGGCCGGCGCCCGGGCCGGAAATATCCCAGTAGTAGAAGTCGATCATATGGACGTCATGACGCTGATAGAAGCGCTTACCGGCCCACATGGTGGAGCCCGGCAGCCAGTCGATCAGGTTTTTACCCTGCACGTTCACTTCGCGGAAGCCCGGCGTCACGTCTTCCCAGTCGGAACGCTGCGAAACGGAGTAGGCCAGGTTGGTATCGAAGTAGAAGCTCTTGTCGCCCTCCTTCCACACTTCCTGCCCCAGTTTCAGTTCGGCGTAGGTTTCGCATTCGTTGCCGAGACGGTATTTGCTCGAGGCCCCGGTGGCCTGGAAGCACTGTTGCTCACCGCCGCTGCCGGTCCAGCCGATGCCGGAACGGGCATAGCCTTTAAAATCGACGGCCATGGCCTGGGTGGTCAGCACACCGGCGGCGATTGCCAGTGCCAGAGGAAGTTTGCGCAGAGTAGTCATCATTATTCTCCTGTTATACAGACTGTGATGCTTTAAACGCCCGGCTCCTGGTGCAGCCGTTTACATGCCGTACCGTCTTCACGGAACAGATGGCAGCGGTGAGGCGGCAGGCCGATGGCGAATGTTGCACCTTCTTCTACCAGCACCACGTCGTTCTGGCGGTACACCAGGTTTTGACGGATTGCCGGGATTTGGATGTGGATTTGCGTCTCGTTGCCGAGCTGCTCGACCACCTGTACATCACCGGTCAGACGAACTTCGGAAGCGTCGCCGGGCAGCAGATGCTCCGGGCGGATGCCCAAAGACAGATTGGTGCCGGGCTGAACCTCGGCGCCTTCCACCGGCAGCCACACCAGCTGGCGGTTCGGCAGTTCGACCTGCACCCGTTGTGGCTCTGCGGCGGTCACCTTGACCGGCAGGAAATTCATTTTCGGCGAGCCGATGAACCCGGCGACGAAGCGATTGGCCGGATAGTGGTACAGCTCCAGCGGCTTGCCGACCTGGGCCACGCGCCCGGCGTCGAGCACCACGATCTTGTCGGCCAGCGTCATCGCTTCGACCTGATCGTGGGTCACGTAGATCATGGTGCGCTGCAGGCGCTTGTGCAGGCGGGAGATCTCGATGCGCATCTGCACCCGCAGCGCGGCGTCGAGGTTGGACAACGGCTCGTCGAGCAGGAACACGTCCGGTTCGGCCACCAGCGTGCGGCCGATCGCCACGCGCTGACGCTGCCCGCCGGACAGCGCCTTCGGCCGCCGATCGAGCAGGTGCGCCAGCTGCAGCACCTCCGACACCTGGTTCACCCGCTGGGCGATATCGGCCTTCTTCGCGCCGGCCAATTTGAGGCCGAACGACATGTTGTCCGCCACCGACAGGTGCGGATACAGCGCGTAGGACTGGAACACCATGCCGATGCCGCGCTCGGAAGGCGGCACGTCGTTCATGCGTTTTTCGCCGATCAGCAGCTCGCCGGAGGTGATGTCCTCCAGCCCGGCGATCATGCGCAGCAGCGTCGATTTGCCGCAGCCCGAGGGCCCGACAAACACCACAAACTCGCCGTCATCGATGGTCAGATTGACGTCTTTGGAAATCACAGCCTCGCCGAAGGCCTTATAAACGCCGCGCAGTGTGACGCTAGCCATGCGTTACTCCCCTGCTTTCGCAGTTAACATTTCGTGTAAAAATGGCGGACGCAAAGCCCGCCAAAACCCATTGATGACCCTCTTGCTGCGCGCCGTGCTGCCATGCCAATGGCAAGGTCGCCTCAGACGGCGCGGCCGCCTGAGTATAAGGCTGCAGGTTAATCAGCGCTTCAAGGCATTGATCCTGATGGGTAATAAGTAAGCGAACCACGCCATTTCGCTGGCTGACCGCGTTCAGTTCGCCGCGCTGGATCAGCGGTGAGCGACGCAACGCCAGCAGCGACTGGCAGTAACGCAGGGTGGAGTGGCTGTCGTGCTGCTGGCGGCTGATGGCCAGCGCGCGGTGCTCGATAGCCACCTGCTGATACCAGTCAATTTCACCGGCGGTCACCTGTTCGGGGGCCTCATGCCACGGCATGCGCGTCTGCGCGCCCCGCGGGTCCTGCAGCCCGGCGGCGTGCGGCAATCCCAGCTCCTCGCCCTGATACAGGCAGATCGGCGCCGGCAGCATCGCCAGCAGCGTCAAAAAAGCGTCGGCGGAGCGCAGATCGCCCTGCCCCCAATGGCTGACCACCCGCGGCTGATCGGCGTCGCCGGTGCTCCACAGGCTGTCCGCCAGGGTAGCGCGGCGAGCGTGCAGCACCGCCACCAGCTTTTCCACGCTGAACGGCACCACGTCCAGCGCCAGCGGGCTGCGGGCATACTGCTGCGGCGCGACGGCGTGGCGAACGTAGCTGCCGCCGTCGCAATACCACAGCGCCAACCCTTGCGCCGCCACCGCGGCGCTGGCCTCCGGCGGCAGCGCCTGCGGCAGCAGCAGGCCATCGATCGACAGCGCGTTAAGGTAGGGCAACGCCGCCAGCATGCCGTGCACGTCGCCCACGCCGTCGCCGTTTCCATCGCGGAAACTGACCGGATGGATCCGGTACAGGGTGGGCTGAGCGACGATAGGCGTTGGCGACATAAATCAGGTTCCCTGCTGCGCGTGGCGTTGAAAATCAATGTGGCCGATAGTGCGGGAGTTGCCGGAAAGGGTAATCATCCGTAACAGGATTTTTCATGGGGGAGGAGACGGGAGGATGAGAGAACGACCGCGGCGCTGAGAAGTTCCCCGCTTAAGGCAAATCTGTGATCAACCCGGCAAAAATCGTCCCCCCATTTTGTGCCTGACGCCACAGAATAGAGCGCAATGTTAACTGGATCACACTACGTCGGCATGGGGCGTAGACGGGGGGAGGATGAGAATGTGTCGCTTTGTGACCCACTATTACCGCGAAACTGCTCTCCTCGATTTATGTGCCCACAATAAAAAGGACCGGATTATGACTCGCAGCATTACCACCGCCCGCACGCTGGTGCTTTCGGCTCTGACCACCCTGGTGCTCTCTTCTTCCGCCTTCGCCAAGATCGAGGAAGGCAAACTGGTTATCTGGATCAACGGCGACAAGGGCTATAACGGCCTGGCCGAGGTCGGCAAAAAGTTCGAGAAAGACACCGGCATCAAGGTCACCATCGAGCATCCGGACAAGCTGGAAGAAAAATACCCGCAGGTGGCCGCCACCGGCGACGGCCCGGACATCATCTTCTGGGCCCATGACCGCTTCGGCGGCTATGCGCAATCCGGCTTGCTGGCCGAAATCCACCCGTCCAAGGCCTTCCAGGACAAACTGTTCCCGTTCACCTGGGACGCGGTGCGCTATGACGGCAAGCTGATCGGCTACCCGATCGCCGTTGAAGCGCTGTCGCTGATTTATAACAAGGACCTGATCAAGCAGGCGCCGAAGACCTGGGAAGAGATCCCGGCGTTGGACAAGCAGCTGCGCGCCAGCGGCAAGAGCGCCATCATGTGGAACCTGCAGGAACCCTACTTCACCTGGCCGATCATCGCCGCCGACGGCGGTTACGCCTTCAAGTATGAGAACGGCAAGTACAACATCAAGGACGTCGGCGTGGCCAATGCCGGCTCGCAGGCCGGCCTGCAGTTCATCGTCGATCTGGTGAAGAACAAGCACGTCAACGCCGACACCGATTACTCGATCGCCGAAGCGGCGTTCAACAAGGGCCAGACCGCCATGACCATCAACGGTCCCTGGGCCTGGAGCAACATCGAGCAAAGCAAGATCAACTACGGCGTGACCCTGCTGCCGACCTTTAAAGGCAAGCCGTCCAAACCCTTCGTCGGCGTGCTGACCGCCGGCATCAACGCCGCCAGCCCGAACAAGGAGCTGGCGACCGAATTCCTGGAAAACTATCTGCTGACCAACGAAGGCCTGGCGGACGTCAACAAAGACAAACCGTTGGGCGCCGTGGCGCTGAAGTCCTACCAGGAGGTGCTGGCGAAAGATCCGAAGATCGCCGCCACCATGCAGAACTCGCAAAACGGCGAAATCATGCCGAACATTCCGCAGATGAGCGCCTTCTGGTACGCCGAACGCAGTGCGGTGATCAACGCCGTCAGCGGCCGCCAGACGGTGAAAGCCGCGCTGGATGACGTGCAGACCCGCATCACCAAGTAACGACGCCGTGCGGGGCGCCACGGTGCCCCGCTGTCGCTCCACAGAAAGGAACGCCCTATGCAATTAGCTCACGCCGGCTCGGCTGTGCGAAAAAAGTCGAAGTGGTGGCAGAGTGAGGGGTTGAAATGGCTGGTTATCGGCCTGTTCAGCCTGATCACCTGCTATCTGATTGTGTTGATGTATGCACAGGGTGAATATCTGTTCGCCATCATGACGCTGATCCTGGTCAGCGCCGGGCTGTACGTCTTCGCCAACCGCCGCGCCTACGCCTGGCGCTATGTGTATCCGGGCGTCGCCGGCATGGGGCTGTTTGTCCTGTTCCCGCTGATTTGCACCATCGCCATCGCCTTTACCAACTACAGCAGCACCAACCAGCTGACCTTCGAACGCGCGCAGTCGGTGCTGATGCAGCGCCAGTTCCAGACCGGGAAAACCTTCAGCTTCGGCCTGTATCCGGCGGACAACCAGCAGTGGCGACTGCAGCTGACCCATCCGGACAGCGGCGAGCGGCTTATCTCCGAACCTTTCCGCTTCGACCCCGCGGCGCCGCAGACCCTGAAGCTGACGGCGGAAAGCGCCGAGCCGGCGGGCGAACGCGCCACGCTGCGGGTGATCACGCAGAATCGTCAGGCGCTGAACCAGCTGGTCGCCCAATTGCCCGACGGCGGCGAGCTGCGCATGAGTTCCCTGCGCCAGTTCTCCGGCACCAGCCCGCTGTATGCGCTGAACAAAGACGATGGCGCGCTGACCAATAATCAGACCCGGGTGACGTATCGGCCAAACGCCGAAATCGGCTTCTATCAGGCGGTCAACGCCGACGGCAACTGGGGGCAGGAAACCCTCAGCCCGGGCTATACCGTCACCACCGGCTGGAAAAACTTCCTGCGGGTGCTGCAGGATGAGGGCATCAAAAAACCGTTCATTTCAATCTTCATCTGGACCATCCTGTTCTCGGTGATGACCGTGATCCTCACCGTGGCGGTCGGCATGGTGCTGGCCTGCGTGGTGCAGTGGGAAGCGCTGAAAGGCAAGGCGGCGTATCGCGTGCTGTTGATCCTGCCCTATGCGGTACCGTCGTTTATTTCGATTCTGATCTTCAAGGGGTTGTTCAACCAAAGCTTCGGCGAGATCAACATGATGCTCAGCCACCTGTTCGGCATCAAACCGGCCTGGTTCAGCGATCCGATCACCGCCAAGAGCATGATTCTGATCGTCAACACCTGGCTGGGCTACCCGTACATGATGATCCTGTGCATGGGGTTGCTGAAAGCGATACCCGACGATCTGTACGAGGCTTCGGCGATGGACGGCGCCAGCCCGCTGCAGAACTTCTTCCGCATTACCTTCCCGCTGCTGATCAAGCCGTTGACGCCGCTGATGATCGCCAGCTTCGCCTTCAACTTTAACAACTTCGTGCTGATCCAGCTGTTGACCAACGGCGGCCCGGACATGATCGGCACCACCACGCCGGCCGGCTCTACCGACCTGCTGGTCAGCTACACCTACCGCATCGCCTTCGAAGGCGGCGGCGGGCAAGACTTCGGCCTGGCGGCCGCCATCGCCACGCTGATTTTCCTGCTGGTGGGCGCGCTGGCGATTCTGAATCTGAAAGCCAGCAAGATGAACTTTGATTAGGGAGAATAATAATGGCCATGGTTCAACCCAAATCCCAGCGCCTGCGTCTGTGGATCACCCATATTCTGATGCTGAGCTTTATCGCCCTGATCATGTTCCCGCTGCTGATGGTGGTGGCCATCTCGCTGCGCTCCGGCAACTTCGCCACCGGCAGCCTGATACCCGAGCAGATTTCCTGGGATCACTGGCGGCTGGCGCTCGGCCTCAGCGTTACCCACGCCGACGGCAGCGTGACGCCGCCGCCGTTCCCGGTGCTGCTGTGGCTGTGGAACTCGATCAAGATCGCGGTGATCACCGCCATCGGCATCGTCACCCTGTCCACCACCTGCGCCTACGCCTTTGCCCGCATGCGCTTTCGCGGCAAAAGCACGCTGCTGAAAAGCATGCTGATTTTCCAGATGTTCCCGGCGGTGCTGTCGCTGGTGGCGCTGTACGCCCTGTTCGATCGGCTGGGCCAGTACCTGCCGTTTATCGGCCTGAACACCCACGGCGGGGTGATCTTCGCCTACATGGGCGGCATTGCGCTGCACGTCTGGACCATCAAAGGCTACTTCGAGACCATCGATAATTCGCTGGAGGAAGCGGCGGCGCTGGATGGCGCCAGCCCCTGGCAGGCCTTCCGCCTGGTGCTGCTGCCGCTGTCGGTGCCGATTCTGGCGGTGGTGTTCATTCTGTCGTTTATCGCCGCCATCACCGAAGTGCCGGTGGCCTCGCTGCTGCTGCGCGACGTGAACAGCTACACGCTGGCGGTCGGCATGCAGCAATATCTCAATCCGCAGAACTATCTGTGGGGCGACTTCGCCGCCGCGGCGGTGCTGTCGGCCATCCCGATTACCGCCGTGTTCCTGCTGGCGCAGCGCTGGCTGGTGGGCGGCCTGACGGCCGGCGGGGTGAAAGGCTAAATTTGTGCCACTGCAATGCGCTTGATGTACTTGCCTGTGTCTTCGGCGGCCCCAGGGGCCGCCATTTTTATGGCATCCAACCACGCAGATAACGGGCAGTTACTCGCGCTTTAGTCGGTCGGTGTTGGCCAGGTAGAGCGTCACCACCAGCAACAATATCGCGCCAGCATAAATTAAGGTATCAAAGGGATTTTTATGATCCACTATGATCAAACGAATAATCGCGGTAATGCCGATATAAATGAAATAGCGCAGCGGGAAATGATAACCCGACTCAAAATACTTTACGATCAAGGCGATAAACTCGAAGTACAGGAAGTAAATCACGATGCCTTCAATCAGCAGGTAGGAGGATGACTCCTCGCTGTTGACAAATAATACTTTCGCCAGGTGAATGGTTTCCTTAACCAGAAAAATCACCAGGATAGCCGCCAACAGCAGCAGGCCAACGTTCAGCACCCGCTGCAGTCCCTTTGCAATCATTATCGAACGCGATGTTTTCGCCATAAAACCCCCTCATAAATAGCGCTGAAATTACCCATAAATCCTGACATAGGCATTATCTTAAAATTTGCCCGCCCTGCGGAAGCACTTTAAACCTAATTCAATTCAACTGGTTACATTAAGATATTTCTGGTGGATATATTTGTAGCAAATTGAAATGTCAACTATGATGGGACATAGATCTTTACATAAAACCAATAACCTCGAATTAACAAGGGAATTCTTTATGCGCGCTAAACTTAACGGACTGGTCGCGGCGGGCCTGTTTACCTGTGCATTAACCGGCCATGCCGCCGGTCTGGTGACCCCTGACAACGATCTGCGCAACGATCTCGCGTGGCTGTCCGACCGCGGCGTGATTAACGTCAGCCTGTCCACCTGGCCGCTGAGCCAGGAAGAAATCAGCTCGGTCATCGCCCAGGCCAAACCGGTGACCAATACCGAAAAGAACGTCATCGATCGCGTGCAACGCCGCGTTGATGCGTTAAAAGCCAATATCCGCGTCAGCGGTTACGCTTCCACCGACAAGCCCGGCACTCCGCAGGGTTTCGGTCAGAATGAATACGCCGACGATCGCCTGACCATCGGCGCCGGCGCCAACGGCGAATTCTGGGACGTGCGTCTGCAGGGGTCGGTCGAAGGCGATCAGCGCGTCAGCGACGGCTCCAAATTCAATATGCAGGGTTCCTACGGTGCGGTGAAGATCTGGAACCAGTGGCTGTCCTTCGGTGAAGTTTCCCAATGGTGGGGCCCTGGCTATGACGGCAGCCTGATCCGCTCCGACGCCGCGCGCCCGGTCACCGGCTTCCTGCTGCAGCGCGCCGACCAGTCGCCGTTCGAAACGCCATGGCTGTCGTGGATTGGCCGCTGGCAGTACCAGCTGACCGCCGGCCAGCTGTCGCAATATACCGCAGTACCTCACACCAAACTGATCGGCGGCCGCTTTACCATGATGCCGACCGACTTCCTCGAACTGGGCGCCTCGCGCATCATGCAATGGGGCGGTGAAGGCCGTCCGCAATCCTGGAGCTCTTTCTGGGATGCGGCAACCGGTAAAGACAACGATGATTCCGGCCAGGGCAACGATCCGGGCAACCAGCTCGCCGGCTTCGATTTCAAGCTGAAAATGCAGCCGCTGATCGGCATGCCGGTCAGCCTGTACGGCCAGTTGGTGGGTGAAGACGAAGCCGGCATGCTGCCGTCGAAGAACACCTATCTTCTGGGCCTGGAAGGTCACCCGGAGTGGGGTTCATCCACCATTAACTGGTCGATTGAAGGGGCGGACACCCGCGCCGACCGTAACCGCAAAAATTACGTGTATAACCACTACACCTATAAGGGTGGTTACTACCAGCAGGGTTACCCGCTGGGCCACGCCATGGGCGGCGACGGCCAGATGTTGTCCGGCCGCGTAGAGCTGGTGCTGGATGACAGCCAGCGCTGGAGCACCCGTCTGGTGTACGCCAAGGTGAACCCGGTCAATCAGTCCATCAACCAGGCGTTCCCGAAATCCGACACGCTGAAAGGCGTTCAGCTCGGCTGGGGCTACACCTTCCCTTCCGCAGTCAAATTCGATACCAGCCTGTGGTACACCAACAGCGACGCCAGCACGGCGGACGACGTGGGCGCCGGCGTCAGCTTCGAAGTGCCGATCGATCTGTAAAATCTGCAGAGCTAAAAAAACCCGCCGCGGCGGGTTTTTTATTGGCTTCAATTCAGGCGGCGATTAGCGCCATTCCTTGAAGCGGTTGATCAGCGCATTGGTTGAGCTGTCGTGGCTGCTGACTTTCTCGCCGCCCGCCAGCTCGGGCAGGATGCGGTTGGCCAGCTGTTTGCCCAGCTCCACGCCCCACTGGTCGAAGGTGAAGATGTTCAGGATCGCGCCCTGGGTAAAGATTTTGTGCTCGTACAGCGCGATCAGGCTGCCCAGGCTGAACGGGGTGATTTCACGCAGCAGGATGGAGTTGGTCGGGCGGTTGCCTTCGAACACCTTGAACGGCGCCACGTGCTTGACCTCTTCCGGCGTCTTGCCCTGCGCGGCGAATTCGGCCTCCACCACCTCCAGCGATTTACCGAACGCCAGCGCTTCGGTTTGCGCGAAGAAGTTCGACAGCAGCTTGGCGTGATGGTCGCTCAGCGGATTATGGCTGACCGCCGGGGCGATAAAGTCGCAGGGAACCAGCTTGGTGCCCTGGTGAATCAGCTGATAGAACGCGTGCTGGCCGTTGGTGCCCGGTTCGCCCCAGATGATGGGGCCGGTCTGGTAATCGACCGGGTTGCCGTTGCGATCGACGTATTTGCCGTTGGATTCCATGTTGCCCTGCTGGAAGTAAGCGGCAAAGCGATGCAGGTACTGATCGTAAGGCAGGATGGCTTCGGTTTCGGCGCCGAAGAAGTTGTTGTACCAGATGCCGATCAACGCCAGCAGCACCGGCAGATTTTTCTCCGCCGGGGTGTTCGCGAAGTGCTGATCCATCGCATGCGCGCCGCTCAGCAGCCGTTCGAAATTGTCGTAGCCCACGGACAGCGCGATCGACAGGCCGATCGCCGACCACAGGGAGTAACGGCCGCCAACCCAGTCCCAGAACTCGAACATGTTGTCGGTATCGATGCCGAACTCGGCCACCGCCTTGCCGTTGGTCGACAGCGCGGCGAAGTGTTTCGCCACGTGCTGCGGGTCGGCGGCGCTGTTCAGGAACCAGTCGCGCGCGCTGTGGGCGTTGGTCATGGTTTCCTGGGTGGTGAAGGTCTTGGACGCCACCAGGAACAGCGTGGTTTCCGGGTTCAGCGGTTTCAGCGTCTCGGCGATATGGGTGCCGTCGACGTTGGAGACGAAATGCATGTTCAGGTGGTTTTTATACGGGCGCAGCGCTTCGGTGACCATATAAGGGCCGAGGTCCGAACCGCCGATGCCGATGTTCACCACGTCGGTGATTGGCTTGCCGGTGTAGCCTTTCCAATCGCCGCCGATCACCCGGCCGCAGAACTGTTTGATTTTTGCCAGCACCGCGTTCACTTCCGGCATCACGTCTTTGCCGTCGACGACGATCGGGCTGTTGCTGCGGTTGCGCAGGGCAACGTGCAGCACCGCGCGGTCTTCGGTGCGGTTGATTTTCTCGCCGGCGAACATCGACTTGATCGCGCCTTGCAGATCGGTCTCTTTCGCCAGCGCCTGCAGTTTTTCCAGGGTTTCTTCAGTGATGCGGTTTTTGGAGTAATCCACCAGCATCTGGTCGTCGAAGGTGGCGGAAAACTTGGTGAAACGCTCACTGTCCTGCGCAAACAGATCGGCGATGCGGACGTCTTTCATCTGTGCAAAATGTTGCTGCAGGGCTTGCCAAGCAGCGGTTTGACTAGGATTGATATTTTTCATAGCAACACTCTTAGGCTTGAGAATAAAGGTGACGTGGTTGTCCGATTGTAGCCTGTTCGACTGTGATTATGATCTCTTTTCTTGCGATAGGCGCTAACTGTCAACGCGTGCCGCATCGTTTCAGCTTTTCCCCTATACTTTTGGCTGACAGCCTGTTATCAGGGCTGCAGAATTGTCACTGGAATGTGCCATTTTGTCGTTCATACCGTATTTGAAAGGGATCTCCTCTATGGAATTATCTGCCCCGTTAATGTTGGTGGTCATCGGCCTCAGTTCGCTGCTGGCGCAGTGGCTGGCCTGGCTGCTGCGGCTGCCGGCCATTTTGCCGCTGCTGCTGTTCGGCATCGTGCTCGGGCCGGCGGCGCACCTGGTGCAGCCGGACCTGCTGTTCGGCGATCTGCTGTTTCCGCTGGTGTCGCTGTCGGTGGCGATCATTCTGTTTGAGGGCGCGCTGACGCTGCGGGTCGAGGAAATACGCGGCCTCGGCGGCGTGGTGCGCAACCTGGTGAGCATCGGCATGCTGGTGACCTTTCTGGTCATCAGCGTCGCCAGTTGGTGGCTGCTGGATTTCCCGCCGGAGCTGGCGGCGCTGATCGGCGCGGTGACGGTGGTGACCGGGCCCACGGTGATCGCCCCGCTGATGCGCGTGGTGCGGCCAAACGCCAACATCAACCAGGTGCTGCGCTGGGAAGGGATCGTCATTGACCCGGTCGGCGCCATCTTCACCCTGCTGGTGTTCGAATTTATCGTGCTCAAACAGAATGCGGAATCCTATACCCACCTGTTCTGGACGCTGGGCACCACCGCCGCCGTCGGCCTGATCGCCGGCGCGCTGTTCGGTTATCTGCTGGGGCTGGCGCTGCGCCGCGTCTGGCTGCCGCGCTATCTGCAAAACCTGGCGGTATTGGCGATCATGCTGACCGCCTTCGGCGTCTCCAACGCCATCGCCGATGAATCCGGCCTGCTGACCGTCACGGTGATGGGCATCTGGCTGGCCAACATGCGCGACGTGGACACCAGCGATATTCTGGCGTTCAAGGAAGAGCTGTCGGCGATCCTCATTTCGGCGCTGTTTATCATTTTGGCGGCGCGGCTGGACATCAACGCGCTGTGGCACATGGGCTGGCCGCTGCTGGGGCTGTTGCTGGCGGTGCAGTTTATCGCCCGTCCGCTGTGCATCGCGGTGTCGACCTGGCGCTCCTCCCTGCACTGGCGCGATCGGCTGCTGCTGTGCTGGATCGCGCCGCGCGGCATCGTCGCCGCCGCGGTCAGTTCGCTGTTCGCGCTGACGCTGCAGCGCAGCGGCTATCAGGGCGCCGACCGGCTGGTGACGGTGGTGTTCGCCATCATCATCGGCACCGTGGTGCTGCAGAGCCTGACCAGCGGCATGATGGCCCGCTGGCTGCGGGTGCAGCAGCAAAAGCCGCGCGGCGTGCTGATCGTCGGCGCCAACGGCGTGGCGCGCATGCTGGCGCAGGCGCTGATGAAAATGAATATCCCGGTGATCGTCACCGACAGCAGCTGGGAATACTACCGGCAGGCGCGCATGGAAGGCATCCCGGCCTATTACGGCCACGCCTACTCCGAACATGCCGAAAACTACCTCGACCTGAGCGACACCGCCCAGGTGCTGGCGCTGTCGCCCAACCGCCATCAGAACGCGCTGGCGGTCTATCACTTCGGGCATATTTTCGGTGAGGATCACGTGTTCGCCATCCGCTCCGGCGCGCCGTTGAAAGGCCGCGGCAACAGCGGCGAAAGCTCGCGCTTCCGCCGGCACGAGATCCTGTTCAACCAGGAGGCCACCTACGGCCGGTTGAGCAGCCTGATCGCCAAAGGCGCCGCCATCAAGGCGACCAAGCTGAACGAGAACTTTGGCTGGCTGGAATATCTGGAAAAGCATCAGGGGGTGATCCCGCTGTTCTGCCAACGCGAAGACGGTTCGCTGCAGCCGATCGGCGCCGGATCGGCGCCGGCCATGCCCTGCACGCTGATCGCATTGGTGCAAGATGAAAATCCCTCAGCGTCTGCCCGTTGACAGAAAGGCGATAACCGGCTATTCCTAACAGCCTACTTGCGCACCCGGTGCGCAAGCCAGAAGAGGCGCGTCGCCCAGGTAGAGTGTCAGAGGAGCCGTATTCCGACGACGACACAGGAGGGGGAGCGACGCCGAGGTAGGATGATGCGCGGCGATCATCGTATCGGCTACAGGGGCTGAATCCCCTGGGTTGTCACCAGAACCGCCCCGTAGGGCGGTTGGCAAGGTGGGGCGCTTCTGGGTGTACCGTAGCTTTAACCTCTACGCCTGCTCCCTGTTTACCGCTCTCCCCTTGTGCCAAGGCTATGAAATAAAGTGCCCTCTGAAGACGGCATCCCTGACACGAGGTTTTACATGACCCTAGCAGTACCCCAACATTCTACCCTGGTGGCCAAGTTCGGCGGCACCAGCGTTGCCGATTTTGAAGCCATGAACCGCAGCGCCGACGTGGTGCTCTCCAACCCGCAGGTGCGCCTGGTGGTGCTGTCCGCCTCCGCCGGCGTCACCAACCTGCTGGTGGCGCTGGCCGAAGGCTGCGATGCCGACAAGCGCAGCTACCGGCTCGATGAAATCCGCCGCATCCAGTACGCCATCCTCGAGCGCCTGAACGCGCCGGAGGTGATCCGCGAAGAAATCGACCGCATGCTGGAAAATATCGCCATGCTGTCGGAGGCCGCGGCGCTGGCCAACTCCACCGCGCTGACCGACGAACTGGTCAGCCATGGGGAACTGATGTCCACCCTGCTGTTCGTCGAGGTGCTGCGCGCGCGTCAAGTGCCGGCGGAATGGTTCGACGTGCGCAAAGTGATGCGCACCGACGATCACTTCGGCCGGGCGGTGCCGGACAGCGCCGCGCTGAGCGAGCTGACCCAGACGCTGCTGAAGCCGCGTCTGCAGGAAGCCCTGGTGGTCACCCAGGGCTTTATCGGCTGCGAACCGAAAGGCCGCACCACCACCCTGGGCCGCGGCGGCAGCGACTACACCGCCGCGCTGCTGGGCGAAGCGCTGCACGCCGGCCGGGTGGATATCTGGACCGACGTGCCGGGCATTTACACCACCGACCCGCGCGTGGTGCCGGCGGCCAAGCGCATCGACAAGATAACCTTTGAAGAAGCGGCCGAAATGGCCACCTTCGGCGCCAAAGTGCTGCACCCGGCCACCCTGCTGCCGGCGGTGCGCAGCGATATTCCGGTATTCGTCGGCTCCAGCAAGGATCCGGCCGCCGGCGGCACGCTGGTGTGCAACACCACCGAAAACCCGCCGCTGTTCCGCGCGCTGGCGCTGCGCCGCAGGCAAACCCTGCTGACCCTGCACAGCCTGAACATGCTGCATGCGCGCGGTTTCCTGGCCGAAGTGTTCAGCATTCTGGCGCGCCATAACATCTCCGTTGACCTGATCACCACCTCGGAAGTCAGCGTGGCGCTGACCATGGACACCACCGGCTCCACCTCCACCGGCGGCAGCCTGCTGACCACCTCGCTGCTGACCGAGCTGTCGTCGCTGTGCCGGGTGGAAGTGGAAGAAAACCTGGCGCTGGTGGCGATCATCGGCAACAAATTGTCCCAGGCCTGCGGCGTGGGCAAAGAGGTGTTCGGCGTGCTCGACCCGTTCAACATCCGCATGATCTGCTACGGCGCCAGCAGCTACAACCTGTGCTTCCTGGTGCCGGGCGACGACGCCGAGCAGGTGGTGCGCACCCTGCACCACAACCTGTTCGAATAAGTTATTATCTTTTCCAGCGGGCGCGGCTTGCCGCGCCCCTGCGCCAACAATAAACGGTATATAACGCGCAGGGATTTCCCGCAAAAACGCAACCACAAACACAACCACAAACACAACCACAAACACAACCACAAACACAACCATCGTTCTTAATTTGGCTAAGGAATCCCACGTCAATGCTGGCAAAACTCACGCGCTTATTCCCTCTGTGGGCGATACTGCTGTCCGTCGCCGCCTATTACACGCCGACCACCTTTACCGGCATCGGCCCCTACGTCAGCCCGCTGCTGATGCTGATCATGTTCGCCATGGGCGTCACGCTGCGGCTGGATGACTTCAAACGGGTGCTGTCGCGCCCCGGGCCGGTGGCCGCCGGGATCTTCCTGCACTATCTGATCATGCCGCTGGCGGCCTGGATCCTGGCGATGCTGTTCCGCATGCCGCCGGATCTTTCCGCCGGCATGGTGCTGGTCGGCAGCGTGGCCAGCGGCACCGCCTCCAACGTGATGATCTATCTGGCCAAGGGCGACGTGGCGCTGTCGGTCACCATCTCGGCGGTATCCACCCTGGTGGGCGTATTCGCCACCCCGCTGCTGACCCGCCTGTACGTCGACGCCAAAATCAGCGTCGATATCATGGGCATGCTGCTGAGCATTCTGCAGATCGTGGTGATCCCGATCGGCCTTGGCCTGATCGTCCATCACGCCTTCACCAAAGCCGTCAAGCGGGTTGAACCGCTGCTGCCGGCGCTGTCGATGGTCTGCATTCTGGCGATCATCAGCGCGGTGGTGGCGGGCAGCCAGAGCCATATCGCCTCGGTCGGCCTGGTGGTGATCATCGCGGTGATCCTGCACAACGCCATCGGGCTGCTGAGCGGCTATTGGGGCGGCAAGCTGTTCGGCTTCGACGAATCCACCTGCCGCACGTTGGCGATCGAGGTCGGCATGCAGAACTCCGGTCTGGCGGCCACCCTGGGCAAGATTTACTTCTCGCCGCTGGCCGCGCTGCCGGGCGCCCTGTTCTCGGTCTGGCACAACCTGTCCGGCTCGCTGCTGGCGGGTTACTGGTCCGGCCGGCCGATCAAGAAGAAATAACCCTCTCACCGGGGCGCAAACGGCTGCGCCCCGTCATTACAGCGTGCTCGGGGTGTCTTCCCAGTCGCGATCGTCGTCCCTCTCATCCTGATCCAGCACGTTGTAAGCCACCGCGCAGAACAGCGAGTTCAGGCGTTTCATGTCTCCCAACAACCCCAGATGCAGCGAGCTGGTTTCGATGCTCTGCACGTTCTGCTGATGCAGGCGGTCGACGTGCGCATGCGCGTAACGGCGGTCCAGGATGCGGAAACGGTGCTTGGAGCGACGCAGCCGCTTGGCGCTGGTGAGGTCGCCGGACAGGAACACCGACAGACCCAGCCGCAAATTGCCGATCAGACGCTCATGCAACGCATCCAGCTCCGCCAGCCCTTCGGCAGAGAAGGCCCGCCGCGCCGCGTGCGATTTCGCCCCCACGTCGCCGGCCATGCGTTCGATAATGTCGCCCGCCTGCTCCAGGTTGAGCGCCATCTCGATAATCTCCGCCCAGCGGCGGGAATCTTCCTCGCCCAGATCCTCCTTCTGGATCTGCGCCAGATACAGCTTGATGGCGGTGTACAGCACGTCGACGTCATCGTCCAGCCGGCGCACCTCTTTATCCTGCCCCTGCTTGCCGTGCAGCACTTCGCGATGCAGGATCATCATATGCTCCACCACATCGCCCATGCGCAGGGTTTCGCGCGCCGCGTTGGCCAGCGCCAGCGTCGGCGTATCCAGCGCGCTGGCGTCCAGGTGCCGCGGGCGCAGGCGCGGATCGTCGGCCGCCACGTCGGCGATCAGCGTTTCGCACAGGCGCGCCATCGGCCCGGCCAGCGGGATCAGCACCAGACAGCGGATCAGGTTGTAGAACACGTGGAAGTAGATCACCAGCTCTTCGTTGCCGCCGGGCAGCCGGCTCATCGCGTCCGCCAGATAAGAGACGAACGGCAGCACCAGCACGCAGCCGATCAGCTTGAACAGCAGGCTGCCGAGCGCCACCCGGCGGCCTGAGGCGTTTTGCCCGCTGGTGTTGATCACCGCCAGCAGGCCGCTGCCGAGATTGGCGCCGATCACCAGGCACAACGCCACCTTCAGCGAGATCACGCCGGAGGCGGTCAGGGTGGCGGTCAGCAGCACCGCAGCCAGGCTGGAATAGCTGACGATGGCGAACAGCGCGCCGGTCAGGGCATCGAGCATCACGTCGCCGGTCAGCGACGAGAACAGCACCTTGACGCCGGCCGCCTGAGTGATCGGCGTAGCGGCGGCAACGATCAGTTCCAGCGCCAGCACGATCAGCCCAAGGCCGATGAACACCCGGCCCATCTGGCCAACCCGGGTCTGCTTGCGGCTGAGGAACAGGAATACCCCGACCAGGATCAGCAGCGGCGACAGCCAGGACAGATCGAAGGTCAGCACCCGCGCCATCAGCGCGGTGCCGACGTCGGCGCCGAGCATGATCACCAGCGCAGGCGCCAGCCCCACCAGCCCCTGCGCAACAAACGAAGTGACCAGCAGCGCGGTAGCGTTGCTGCTTTGCACCAGCGCGGTGACGCCGATGCCGGAAACGAAGGCCAGCGGTTTTCTTTCAACGCTGTCGCTTAACACGCGGCGCAAATTGGCGCCATAGACCCGCATGATGCCGGTGCGCACGATGTGGGTGCCCCACACCAGCAGCGCCACGGAGGAAAGCAGGTGAAGAAGGGTCAGCACGGAAGATACGCTCCATTAACGCCCGGCTCGATGGCTTATCCTGCCTGCCAGGCGTTAAAAGAACAGGACAGCGGCACGGGCGGCAGACTGTCGCTGAGAAAGGATTGCCCCTGCTTTCAGCCTGAAAAAGTCATGCAACTTCCCGTAATGTAACAGTTTCCAAGTGTAGCCCAATCTCGCTGCCGTCGGCGTGCAAATCGGCTACCGAGCGGTTCAGCACGTCCACCAGCAGCTCCACGCCACGCGCCTGAACGCGGTAGCGCACCACATTGCCCAGCAGGCTGTGGTTGAGGATCACCGCAGCGATCCCCTGCCCGGCAGGCAGCAAACCGATGGATTCGGGGCGAATAGCTACCTTACCGTGGTAAGGGCCGCCGGTCAAAAGCGCGGCCTGTTCGGCGCTGAGCAGGTTGTGGTTGCCGATAAACCCGGCGGCGAAGGCGTCGGCCGGCTGGGTATACAGGGTTTCCGCATCGCCGCTCTGCACGATCTGGCCCTTATTCATCAGCACGATGCGGTCCGACAGCGTCAGCGCCTCTTCCTGATCGTGGGTGACGAAGATCGCCGTCAGGTTCAGCTCGCGCTGGATGCGGCGGATTTGTTCGCGCAGGTGCTTGCGGATGCGCGCGTCCAGCGCCGACAGCGGCTCGTCGAGCAGCAGCAGGCGCGGGCGGGTCACCAGCGATCGCGCCAGCGCCACCCGTTGGCACTGGCCGCCGGACAGCTGGTGCGGGTAGCGCCCGGCCAGTTCGGTGAGCTCCACCAGCGCCAGCACCTCCTGCACCCGCTGGCGAGTCTGCGCCGCCGCCAGCTTCTGCATCTTCAGGCCGAAGGCCACGTTGCCATCCACCGTCATGTTGGGAAACAGCGCATAGCTTTGGAACACCATGCCGATGCCGCGCTTTTGCGGCGCCAGCGGCACCAGATCCTGGCCCTGCAGCAGGATTTGCCCGCTGTCGACCGGGGTCAGTCCCGCTAGGCAGCGCAGCAGCGTCGACTTGCCGCAGCCGCTCGGCCCCAGCAGGGTGACGAACTCGCCCTCTTCGGCGCTGAAATCGATATCCGCAAACACCTGGGTCTGGCCATAGCGTTTGTTCAAACGGGTGACGTTGAGATAAGCCATCGGGTTAGCCCTTGTTTTTATTCAGCAGATTCGCCAGCCAGGTGACTAACAGCACCACGGCGAAATAGGAGATAACCAGCGCGCTGGTGAAATGACCGCTGCCGTTGCGCATATTGAACAGATAGACCTGCAGCGTTTCATACTGGCTGCCCACCAGTAGGTTGGCGAACACGAACTCGCCGATAAGAAACGAAAACGACAACAGCACCGCAATCATCCCGCCCTTGCGCAGGTTTGGCAGCACCACCAGCAGCGCCGCTTGCCAGGTGCTGGCGCCCAGCAGGTGCGCGGCGTCCATCAGGTCGCGCAGGTTGATGGCCTGCAGGTTATTGCTGATGGCGCGATAGATAAACGGCAGCGCGATGGTGAAGTAACAGCCGATCAGGATCCAGGGGGTGCCCAGCAGCGGCAGCGGATCGGCGGCGTACAGCTGCATCAGCCCGACCGCCGAGACCACCGGCGGCACGGCGAACGGCAGCAGGATCAGCACGTTCATTACCGCATCGAGCTTAGGGAAGTAGTAAGCGATCACAAACATCGTCGGCAAAATCACCACCACCGCCAGCACCAGCGTGCCGAAACAGATCAGCAGCGAATGCCCTAACGCCAGCAGGAAGCGCGGGTCGCTCCACAGCGCCAGCAGCCACTTCAGGGTAAAGCCGTCCGGCAAAATGGTGGCGCCCCACTGGGTGGCCAGCGCGTAAATCAGGGTCGCCGCCAGCGGCAGCAACAAGATCAGCAACAGCAGGCAGGTCACCGTGCGATGGTAGAGGCGTTCAATGGGCGACATGGCCGTCCTCCGGGAAGTTATGAGCGCGCATTGAGGTAGCTCCTGCGCAACAGCCACTGGTGGATCAGGGTGATGAAGACCATCATCGCCACCAGCAGCATCGCCAGCGCGCTGGCCAGGTTGGGATCGAGGGAAATGTCACCGGCTACCAGCGCCGAGATGCGTATCGGGATCACGTTGAAGTTGCCGGTGGTGAGCGCATACACGGTGGCGTAGGCGCCCAGCGCGTTGGCCAGCAGGATCACGAAGGTGCCCATCAGCGCCGGCGCCAGCACCGGCAGGCCGATGTGGCGCCAGTAACGCCAGGGGCTGGCGCCGAGCAGCGAGGCCGATTCGCGCCAGTCCTCGCGCAGCGCGTCGAACGCCGGGTACAACAGCAACACGCCCAGCGGGATCTGGAAGTAGGTGTACAGCACGATCAGACCGCCCTTCGAATAGAGGTTAAAACTCTCCATCAGGCCGTATTTGCGCAGCAGCAGCGTCAGGCAGCCGTTCAGCCCCAGCAGGATGACGAAGGCGAACGCCAACGGCACCCCGGCAAAGTTGCTGGTCATGTTGGTAAAGGACATCACGAAATCATGAAACCGCGTCTGGCCCAGCTGGCGCAGTGAGTAACTGCCCACTAGGGCGATCAGCAAGCCGTAAACGCTGGACCACCAGGAGATCTCCAGCGAGAACTGAAACGCCTGCAGATAAAACGGCGAGGTCAGTACGTCAACGTAGTTGCCCCAGCCCCAGCCGCCGGTTTCGCTAAAGAAGCTGCTGACGGCGATCCACACCAGCGGCGCGATTTGGAAGGCGCCGAACAGCAGGATAAACGGCAGCAGGCACAGCGCGGCAATCCATTTGGCGCTCATCTTTCACCCTGCGCCAACAACGCCCGGCAGCGCGGTTTGTCATGCGCCACCTGCAGCAGATCGCACAGGGTGCCGCACAGCTCGGTCTGCAGCGGATCGGCGTCGTTCTGGCTGAACGCCGCGCCGAACACGAACAGCGGTACCTGCCGCTCTTCCGGCAGCACCCCGCCGTGGCTGCGATCGTCATTCATGCCGTGATCGGCGGTGACCATCACCTGATAGCCGGCGGCCAGCCAGTCGGGCAGATAGCGCGACAGCGCGCCGTCGGCATGGCGCGCCGCGTTGCGGTACTGCGGCGACGACAGGCCGAAGCGATGGCCGGCGTCGTCGATATTCATCGGGTGAATCAACAGGAAATCCGGCTGATGGCGGCGGCGCAGGTTTTCGGCGTCGTCGAACAGGTGCGTATCGGGGTAGCCGTCGTCGTAATAAAAATGGCCGTGCTGGATCGGCAGTTCGGCGTCGTCGGTATGGCGATCGCGCGCGGCGTCGAACGGCGTGCGGTTATACAGCTCGCTGAACCAATGGTAGGCGGCGGCGGCGGTGGTCAGCCCGGCAGCGCGCGCGTAGTGGAATACGCTTTGCTGCTGCGAGAGACGCGACACCTGGTTATGCACCACGCCGCTCTCCACCGGCGTCACGCCGGTGAGGATGCATTCATACAGCGGCCGGGAGAGCGAGGGCAACTCGCTCTCCAGCTGATACAACCGTCCACGCCCCGCCGCGCATTCGGCCTGCAGATACCCCATGGCGTCGTGCGCCACTTGATAGTTGAGGCCGTCCAGCAGCACGAGGATCGTTTTCATAATGGCTTGACTCACTGCTGCATAAACATGATGACGTTTTCCTGCCACTGGCGCGGCAGCGTTTTGGCGCTCTGCTCCCAGGCCGCCGGATCGGCGATCGGATGGGCATTCTTGTACTGTTCGGCCGGCAGCAGCTTGGCCTTGACGTCATCCGGCAGGGTCAGATGCTCGGCGCGGATCGGGCGGGCGTAGCCGCGCGCCAGGTTGATCTGGCCGGCGTCGGAGAAGATGTATTCACGCGCCAGCTTGGCGGCGTTCGGGTGTTTGGCGTATTTGTTGATGATGGTGGTGTAGCCGGAGGTGATGGAGCCGTCCGACGGGATCAGCACGTCGAAACGGGTTTTGTCGATCTGATCGCGGTAGTTCAGGCCGTTAAAGTCCCATACCACGCCAACCTGCACTTCGCCTTTCTCCAGCGAGGCGATCACCGGGTTGCTCAGGCTCAGGCGCCCGGCCTTGGCCAGCTTGCCGAAGAACTCCAGGCCCGGCTTCAGGTTCTTTTCGTTGCCGCCCATGGCGTAGGTGGCCGCCAATACGCCGCTGGCCGCCTGCGAAGCTGTGCCGACGTCGCCGATGGTGACCTGATAGCTGCCTTTCAGCAGGTCGGCCCAGCTGTGCGGAATGTCTTTGACCTGCTGCTTATTGATAATGAAAGCGATGGTGCCGGTGTAGGCCAGCGCCCAGTGGCCGTCTTTATCCTTCGCCCAGTCCGGCACCTGCTCCCAGGTGGAGGGTTTGTACGGCTGCGTCACCCCTTTTTGCACCGCGATCGGGCCGAAGGCCGCGCCCACGTCGCCGATATCCGCGGTGGCGTTGCCCTTCTCCGCATCGAACTTGGCGATTTCCTGCGCCGAGCTCATGTCGGTATCGACATGCTTCAGGCCATATTTGCTCAGCAGATCCTGCCAGGTGCCTTTCCAGTTGGCCCAGCTGTCCGGCATGCCGACGCTGTTGACCTCGCCTTCCTTCTTGGCCGCCTGCTCCAGCGCCGCCAGATCGGTATCTGCGGCCCAGCTCATCTGGCTGGTCAGTAGCATGGCACTGCTTAACACAGAAGCGCACAAACGTTTCATAACTGATGCTCCGGGTGGTAGGGTATGGGGGCGCTGGACTAGTCCAGCAAGAACCAAGCCAATCTAACGGACGAATGTGATAATTATATGTCAGCCTAAAAAAGCAGCGGCTTTATCGCATTTTGCGTCCCGTAAATCGTTCTGCTGGTCTACCTTAACCAAGGCGAAACGCACTGAAATGGGGCACCTGTTGCATGAATGATGTACCGACCACGGTGGCGGCGATCTGCCGGACGCTGACCGCCCGTATCGCCGGAGGCGAGTTCAGCGCCGACGGCAAGCTGCCCTCCGAGCGCGCCCTGAGCGAACAGTTCTCCACCACCCGCATCACCCTGCAGGAAGCGCTCGGCCAACTGGAGGCGCAGGGCGTGATCTACCGGCAGATGCGCCGCGGCTGGTTTATCTCGCCGCCGCGCCTGATCTACAACCCGCTGCAGCGCAGCCACTTTCACGCCATGGCGCAGCAGCAGGGGCGCGACGCTCATACCGAAGTGATCGACAGCGGCCGCGTGACGGCGAACGCCGCCCTGGCGCGCCGGCTGGAGCTGCCGGAGGGCGCGAAAATTTACCGCATCCGCCGGCTGCGCTACATCGACGGCCGCGCAGTGCTGTATTGCGAGCACTATCTGAACCCGGCCTACTTCGCCGGCATCCTGAGTGAGGATCTGACCCAGTCGCTGACCGGGCTGTACGCCGAACGCTACGACATTCGCTATGGCCGGGTGCGCTTCGACATGCTGCCCACCCTGCTGCCGCAGCAGGCCGCCGCCATGCTGAAGGTCACCTACGGCAGCCCGGCGCTGTTCATTACCCGGGTGAACCGCGATCAGCACGATCGGGTGATTGACTGCGACCTGGAGTACTGGCGCTACGACGCGCTGCACATTGACGTCGAAGCCCGGTAAATGACAAGGGCGCATCGCTGCGCCCTTGAGGGAGAGAGTCAGTCGGCGTCGTAGCCGAGGTTGGGCGCCAGCCAGCGTTCGACCTCGCCGACGCTCATGCCTTTGCGCGCCGCATAGTCCTCCACCTGATCGCGCTGGATCTGCGCCACCGCAAAATACTTGCTCTCCGGATGGCTGAAGTACCAGCCGGACACCGCCGCCCCCGGCCACATGGCGAAGGACTCGGTCAGCACCATGCCGGTATGGCGGTTAACGTCCAGCAGGCGCCAGATCTCCGCTTTTTCGGTGTGCTCCGGGCAGGCCGGATACCCCGGCGCCGGGCGGATGCCCTGATAATTCTCGCGGATCAGCTCGTCGTTGCTCAGGTTCTCGTCGGCGGCGAACCCCCAGTGCAGCTTGCGCACCCGCTCGTGCAGATACTCGGCGAAGGCTTCGGCCAGGCGGTCCGACAGCGCCTTGACCATGATCTTGTTGTAATCATCGTGCTGCGCGTCGTAAGCCGCCGCCAGCTCGTCTTCCTCCAGCCCGCCGGTGACGGCGAAGGCGCCGAAGTAGTCGGCTTTGCCGCTGCTTTTCGGCGCCACGAAGTCCGCCAGGCAGTAGTTCGGGAAGTCGGTTTTTTCCGTTTGCTGACGCAAATGGCGGCTGACCGCCAGCACCTCGTCGCGATTTTCGTCGCGATACACTTCCACGTCGTCGCCGACCCGGTTGGCCGGGAACAGGCCGTACACGCCGCGCGGGTTGAGGCTGCGGTTGGCGGCCAGCATGTCCAGCATCTGGTTGGCGTCGGCGAACAGCCGTTTGGCCTCTTCCCCCACCACCTCATCTTCCAGAATGCGCGGGTACTTGCCCGCCAGCGACCAGGTCATGAAGAACGGCGTCCAGTCGATGTAGCGGCGCAGGGTGCCGATATCGGCCTCCACCGCATGCACCCCAAGCTGCTGCGGCACCGGCGGCCGGTAGCTTTCCCAGTCCAGCGCCATGGCGTTGTCGCGCGCCTTCTGCAGGCTGACCGGCGGCGTGCGCGGCTTTTTGCGCGCATGCTGAATGCGCACGGTTTCGTATTCTTTGCGGGTACGCGCCACAAAATCGTCGCGCTGGGTGGCGGACAGCAGCGCCGACACCACGCCCACGGTGCGCGAGGCGTTCTGCACATAGGTGGTGGAGCCGCTGTAGTTCTGCTCGATCTTCACCGCGGTATGCGCCTTGGAGGTGGTGGCGCCGCCGATCAGCAACGGCAGGGTAAAGCCCTGACGCTCCATCTCTTTGGCCACGTTGACCATTTCATCCAGCGACGGAGTGATAAGCCCGGACAGGCCGATGATGTCCACCTGCTCTTCGCGCGCGGTCCTGAGGATTTTCTCCGTCGGCACCATCACGCCCAGATCGACGATTTCATAGTTGTTGCACTGCAGCACCACGCCGACGATATTCTTGCCGATGTCATGCACGTCGCCCTTCACCGTCGCCAGCAGGATTTTGCCGGCGGTGGAGCCCTTCTGCTTGCTGGCCTCGATGTACGGCTCCAGATAGGCCACCGCCTGCTTCATCACCCGGGCGGACTTCACCACCTGCGGCAGGAACATCTTGCCCTCGCCGAACAGATCGCCGACCACGTTCATCCCGGCCATCAACGGCCCTTCGATCACTTCGATCGGGCGATCGGCATTCTGCCGCGCCTCTTCGGTATCCAGCTCGATAAACTCGGTGATGCCCTTCACCAGCGAGTATTCCAGCCGTTTCTCCACCGGCCAGCCGCGCCATTCGGCCTGCTGCACCGCCGCGTCGTTGTCTTTGCTGCCGCGGTATTTTTCCGCCAGCTCCAGCAGCCGCTCGGTGCCGTCGTCGCGGCGGTTGAGGATCACATCCTCCACCGCGTCGCGCAGCTCGGCGCTCAGATCGTCGTAGATAGCCAACTGCCCGGCGTTGACGATGCCCATGTCCATGCCGTTGCGGATCGCGTGGTACAGGAACACCGCGTGGATCGCTTCGCGTACCGGATCGTTGCCGCGGAACGAGAACGATACGTTGGACACCCCGCCGGAAATCATCGCATGCGGCAGGTGCGTTTTGATGTCGGCGCAGGCTTCGATAAAGTCGACGGCGTAGTTGTTGTGTTCTTCGATGCCGGTAGCGACGGCGAAAATGTTCGGGTCGAAAATGATGTCTTCCGGCGGGAAGCCGACGCGCTCGGTCAAGATTTTATAGGCGCGGCGGCAGATCTCGAACTTGCGCTCGCGGGTATCCGCCTGGCCGACTTCGTCAAACGCCATCACCACCACGGCGGCGCCGTAGCGGCGCACCAGCCTGGCGTGGTGGATAAAGGCCTCTTCACCCTCTTTCATCGAGATCGAGTTGACGATGCCTTTGCCCTGAATGCACTTCAGGCCCTTTTCGATCACCGACCACTTGGAGGAGTCGATCATGATCGGCACCCGGGCGATGTCCGGCTCGCCGGCGATCAGATTGAGGAAACGCACCATCGCCGCTTCGGCGTCGAGCATCCCCTCATCCATGTTGATATCGATGATCTGCGCGCCGCTCTCTACCTGCTGGCGCGCCACGTCGAGCGCTTCGTTGTATTTCTCTTCTTTGATCAGCCGCTTGAAGCGGGCGGAACCGGTGACGTTGGTGCGCTCACCGACGTTGACGAACAGGGTCCTGGCGTCGATGTTCAACGGTTCCAGGCCCGCCAGACGACAGGCGACCGGGATCTCCGGCAGCCGGCGCGGCGGCACGCCCTCAACCGCTTTAGCCATCGCCGCAATATGCTCCGGCGTGGTGCCGCAGCAGCCGCCGATGATATTGAGGAAGCCGGCGTGCGCCCACTCGCCGACCTGCTTCGCCATCTCTTGCGCGTCCAGATCGTATTCGCCGAAGGCGTTCGGCAAACCGGCGTTGGGGTGCGCGGTAACGTAGCTTTCCGAAATGCGCGCCAGCTCGGCGACGTACTGGCGCAGCTCATCCGGGCCCAGCGCGCAGTTCAGGCCGAAGGTCAGCGGCTTCACGTGGCGCAGCGAGTTGTAGAAGGCTTCGGTGGTCTGGCCGGACAGGGTGCGGCCGGAAGCGTCGGTGATGGTGCCGGAAATCATGATCGGCAGCGCCACCCCCAGCGCTTCGAATTCGGTTTCCACCGCAAAGGCGGCGGCCTTGGCGTTCAGGGTGTCGAAGATGGTTTCGATCATGATCAGATCGACCCCGCCCTCCACCAGCGCGCGCGTCGATTCGCGGTAGGCCGCCACCAGCTCATCGAACGAAACGTTGCGGAACGCCGGGTCGTTGACGTTCGGCGAGATTGAAGCGGTGCGGTTGGTCGGCCCCAGCACCCCGGCGACGTAGCGCGGTTTTTCGGGCGTGCGCGCGGTCCATTCGTCGGCGCAGGCGCGCGCCAGGCAGGCGGCCTGATAGTTTATCTCGGCGGACAGCGACTCCATATGGTAGTCGGCCATGGCGATGGTGGTGGAGTTGAAGGTGTTGGTTTCGAGAATATCGGCGCCGGCTTCCAGGTAGCCATAGTGAATGGCGGTGATCACCTCCGGCTTGGTCAGCACCAACAGGTCGTTATTGCCCTTCAGATCGCTCTGCCAGTCGGCAAAACGTTCACCGCGAAAGTCGCTTTCTTCCAGCCGGTAGCTCTGGATCATGGTGCCCATGCCGCCGTCCAGCACCAAAATGCGCTGCGCTAACTGCCGGCGCAGTTGTTCTACTCGATTTGTCACCCATGATCCCCTTTATCTTTTAAGCCACACTCTTTCACCATCGCTAAAATGTTGCATACCCTGTGGATTTCAAGTTGCAGCTAGGCGCCCAGCTTGTTCATCCCCCGGAGCTTACTCAAGGTAAGTGACTGGGGTGAACCAGCGCAGGCAACAACGCTGCGGCTTGAAAGACGACGGGTATCGGTCATCCTAGCACAGCTTGCAGGGGCAAAGTGGCGCACGGCGATTGAGAGTTTTTCAGGTTGCCCGGCAACACCTCCGATGAGATGACGGACGGCTTGCAATTCATCGGTAAAAAACGAAAATGAATTCCATCATACGGAAAGAGGAACGCACACCATGGCCACCCCCGCTCCCGCCAAACGCGGCAAGAAGCCCCGCGCCGCCGCCCCGGCCGCCAGCGCGGCGACCGGTCAGGTACAGTCGCTGACCCGCGGCCTGAAGCTGCTGGAATACATCGCCGAGGCCCAGGGCAACGTGGCGCTGACCGATCTGGCCCAGCAGGCCGGGCTGCCCAACTCCACCACCCACCGGCTGCTCACCACCATGCAACAGCAGGGATTCGTGCGCCAGGTCGGCGATCTCGGCCTGTGGACCATCGGCTCGCACGCCTTTGTGGTCGGCAGCAGTTTCCTGCAGAGCCGCAACCTGCTGGCGATGGTGCACCCGACGCTGCGCCGCCTGATGGAAGAGTCCGGCGAAACGGTCAACCTGGCGGTGCTGGATCAGGCCGAACACCAGGCGATCATCATCGATCAGGTGCAGTGCACCGCGCTGATGCGCATGTCGGCGCCGATCGGCGGCAAGCTGCCGATGCACGCCTCGGGCGCCGGCAAGGCGTTTCTCGCCACCCTGCCGGACGACCTGGTGACCAAGCTGCTGCACAAAAAGGGCATGCAAACTTATACCCAGCACACCCTGACGCCGCACAACCTGAAAGAGGGTCTGTCGCAGATCCGCAAACAGGGCTTTTCCTTTGACGATGAAGAGCACGCGCTCGGCCTGCGCTGCGTAGCGGCCTGCATCTTCGACGAACACCGCGAAGCCTTCGCCGCCATCTCCATCTCCGGCCCGGTGTCGCGCATTACCGATAACCGCGTGATTGAACTGGGTGCGCTGGTGATCCACGCGGCGAAAGAAATCAGCCTGGAATACGGCGGCGTACGCTGACATTCCCCGCCTTCGGGGCGCCGTCGCCGCGCCCCGCCGGTTTTCCCTCGCTGTTGTCAGCATGTAACAGACCATCGGGTTCCTGTTTCCTCCATCGGATAAAAACTTGAAGCCGATCACAGTTAACGATCCTCATCGCTAAAGCCCATTGCAACCGGCGAAACTTCCTTCGACAATGTTACCGATAACATGTTACCGGTAACAACCTACGCAAGGTAACGCCATCTGTCGTTTTGGAGCTAAGCCATGACCAATAATCAAAACCGAATCTACGTCATCATGGGCGTTTCCGGCAGCGGCAAATCCGCCGTGGCCGCCGCGGCGGCCCGCCAACTCTCCGCCGGGTTCCTCGACGGCGACTTCCTGCACCCGCGCAGCAACATCCTGAAAATGGCCGCCGGCGAACCGCTGAACGACGATGACCGCGCCCCGTGGCTGGCCGCGCTCAACGACGCCGCCTTCGCCATGCAGCGCACCCACGGCGTGTCGATCATCGTCTGCTCGGCGCTGAAAAAGCATTACCGCGACCGCCTGCGCGCCGGCAACGGCAACCTGTCGTTCATCTACCTGCACGGTGATTTCCCGGTGATCGAGGCCCGCCTGGCGGCGCGCAACGGCCACTTCTTCAAGCCGCAGATGCTGGTCACCCAGTTTGCCGCCCTGGAGCAGCCGGGCATTGACGAAAGCGACGTGATGGCCATCGACATCAACCAGCCGCTGGCAGGCGTGATTGCCGATACCGTGCAGCATATCCAGAGCTTCCTGCCGCAGGACGTGTGCGCGTGAGTACGCTCACACTGGTCGGTACCGCAGTCGGCTCGGTTTTACTGCTGTTATTCCTGGTGATGAAGGCGCGCATGCACGCCTTCGTCGCGCTGATGCTGGTGTCCATCGCCGCCGGCATCTTCTCCGGCATGCCGCTGGATCGCATCGCCGACACCATGCAGAAAGGCATGGGCGACACGCTGGGCTTCCTGGCCATCGTGGTGGCGCTGGGGGCGATGTTCGGCAAGATACTGCATGAGGTCGGTGCGCTCGATCAAATTGCGGCGCAATTGCTGAAACGATTCGGGAAAAGCAAGGCGCACTATGCGCTCGGCATCGCCGGCCTGATCTGCGCCCTGCCGCTGTTCTTCGACGTGGCGGTGGTGCTGCTGATCGGCATCGTATTCGCCGTGGCGCGCCGCACCGACGGCAATATCGTCAAGCTGGCCATTCCGCTGTTCGCCGGCGTGGCGGCGGCCGCCTCCTTCCTGCTGCCGGGGCCGGTGCCGATGCTGCTGGCGTCGCAAATGAAGGCCGACTTCGGCTGGATGATCGCCATCGGCCTGGTGGCCGCGGTGGTCGGCATGCTGATTGCCGGCCCATTGTACGGCAGCTTCATCAGCCGCTACGTCAACTGGCCAATGCCGGCCGATGAAAACGAGCCGGCGCTCGGCAAGGGCAACCTGCCGTCGTTCGGCTTCAGCCTGGCGCTGGTGCTGTGCCCGCTGGTGCTGGTCGGCATGAAGACCATCGGTGCGCGCCTGGTGACGCCCGGCTCGCAGCTGCAGCAGTGGCTGGAGTTTATCGGCCACCCGTTCACCGCCATTCTGCTGGCCTGCCTGATCGTGATTTACGGCCTGGCGAAACCGCGCGGCATGACCAACGAACAAACGCTGGCCATCTGTTCCGCCGCGGTGCAACCGGCCGGCATCATCCTGCTGATGACCGGCGCAGGCGGCGTGTTCAAGCAGATCCTGGTGGACTCGGGCGTCGGCCCGGCGCTGGGTGACGCCATGATAGGCACCGGCCTGCCGATCGCCGTGGCCGCGTTTGCCCTCTCCGCCATGGTGCGGGTCATTCAGGGCTCGGCCACCGTCGCCTGCCTGACCACCGTCGGCCTGGTGCTGCCGGTGACCAGCCAGCTCGGACTCGGCGGCGGGCAGCTGGCCGCGCTGGCCATCTGCATCGCCGGCGGTTCGATCGTGTTGAGCCACGTCAACGACGCCGGCTTCTGGCTGTTCGGCAAATTCACCGGCGCCAACGAACTGCAAACGCTGAAAACCTGGACGGTGATGGAAACCCTGCTGGGCAGCGTAGGCGGCATTATCGGCATGATTGCGTTCACGATGTTCTAAACCATAACGACATAATCCGCCCCCGGCCATGGCTCACCAGGGCTGCATTTCACCACCGGGGGCACCGCCACAGGCGGCGTCTATAACAACAGCAATGTGAGGAAGGCATGATTAATTCAACCCTGGCCCGTGTCACACAGCGCATCATCGACCGCTCCAAACCCCACCGCACCGCTTATCTGGCGCGCATCGACGCGGCGCGCTCCCAGACCGTGCACCGCGCGCAGCTGGCCTGCGGCAACCTGGCGCACGGCTTCGCCGCCTGCCAGCCGGATGACAAGGCCGCGCTGAAAAACATGGTGCGCAGCGATATCGCCATCATTACCGCCTATAACGACATGCTGTCGGCCCACCAGCCTTACGAGCACTATCCGCAGCGGCTGAAACAGGCGCTGAAGGCCGTCGGCGCGGTCGGCCAGGTGGCCGGCGGAGTGCCGGCGATGTGCGACGGCGTGACCCAGGGCCAGGACGGCATGGAGCTGTCGCTGATGAGCCGCGATGTCATCGCCATGTCGGCCGCGGTCGGCCTGTCGCACAATATGTTCGACGGCGCGCTGTTCCTCGGCATCTGCGACAAAATCGTGCCGGGATTGGTGATGTCCGCCCTGTCCTTCGGCCATCTGCCTTCGCTGTTTGTGCCGGCCGGCCCGATGAGCAGCGGCCTGCCGAACAAGGAAAAAGTGCGCGTGCGCCAGCTGTACGCCGAAGGCAAGGCCGACCGCCTGGCGCTGCTGGAGGCCGAAGCCGCCTCCTATCACGGCATCGGCACCTGCACCTTCTACGGCACCGCCAACACCAACCAGATGGTGATGGAAGTGATGGGCCTGCATCTGCCGGGCGCCTCCTTCGTGCACCCGGATACCCCGCTGCGCGATGCGCTGACCGACGCCGCCGCCCGTCAGGTGACCCGCCTGACCGAAACCGCCGGCAACTATCTGCCGATCGGCCAACTGGTGGACGAGAAAGTGGTGGTCAACGGCATCGTTTCGCTGCTGGCCACCGGCGGCTCCACCAACCTGACCATGCATATGGTGGCGATGGCGCGCGCGGCCGGCATCATCATCAACTGGGACGACTTCTCCGAGCTGTCGGACGCGGTGCCGCTGCTGTGCCGCATCTACCCCAACGGCCCGGCCGACATCAACCAGTTCCAGGCCGCCGGCGGCGTGGCGTTGGTGGTGCGCGAACTGCTCCAGCACGGCCTGCTGCATGAAGACGTGCACACCGTGGCCGGTTTCGGCCTGCAGCGCTACACCCAGGAGCCCTGGCTGGATAACGGCCGGCTGGCCTGGCGCGAAGGCGTGGCAACCTCGCTCGACGCCGGGGTTATCGCCAGCGTCGAGCGGCCGTTCGAACACCACGGCGGCACCAAGGTGCTGGCCGGCAATTTGGGCCGTGCGGTGATGAAAACCTCGGCGGTGCCCGCCGATAACCAGATTATCGAAGCGCCGGCGGTGGTATTCGAAAGCCAGCACGACATCGTGCCGGCCTTCGAAGCCGGCAAGCTGGATCGCGACTGCGTGGTGGTGGTGCGCTTCCAGGGGCCGCAGGCCAACGGCATGCCGGAACTGCACAAGCTGATGCCGCCGCTGGGGGTACTGATGGACCGCGGCTTCAAGGTGGCGCTGGTGACCGACGGCCGCCTGTCCGGCGCCTCCGGCAAGGTGCCTTCCGCCATCCACGTGACGCCGGAGGCCTATACCGGCGGCGTGCTGGCGAAGGTGCAAAACGGCGACCCGATCCGCGTCAACGGCCGCAGCGGCGAACTGGAGCTGCTGGTCGATGCCGAGACGCTGGCGCAGCGCGCGCCGTGCCAGCCGGACCTGAGCGCCGAACACATCGGCTGCGGCCGCGAGCTGTTCGGCGCCTTGCGCAGCCAGCTTTCCGGCGCCGAACAGGGCGCCTGCTGCATCAAATTCTAACGACAGCATGGCCGCGCAGCCCGGTGGCGGCGGCCATAACCGGAGAACGTCATAATGAACAATTGGAAGACAAGCGCTGAGCAAATCATGACCGCGGGCCCTGTGGTGCCGGTCATCGTGATCAACAAGCTGGAACACGCCGTGCCGTTGGCGAAAGCCCTGGTCGCCGGCGGCGTGCGGGTGCTGGAAGTGACGCTGCGCACCGCCTGCGCCATGGAGGCCATCCGCGCCATCGCCAAAGAGGTGCCTGACGCCATCATCGGCGCCGGGACGGTGATCAACCCGCAGCAGCTGCAGGCAGTGACCGAGGCCGGTGCGCAGTTCGCCATCAGCCCGGGCCTGACCGCCGATCTGCTGCAGGCGGCGACCGCCGGTTCAATTCCTTTGATTCCGGGCATCAGCACCGTTTCCGAGCTGATGCTCGGCATGGACCATGGGCTACGCGAGTTCAAGTTCTTCCCGGCGGAGGCCAACGGCGGCGTGAAGGCGCTGCAGGCGATTGGCGGCCCGTTCCCGCAGGTGCGCTTCTGCCCGACCGGCGGCATTTCCCCTGACAACTACCGCAGCTACCTGGCGCTGAACAGCGTGCTGTGCATCGGCGGTTCCTGGCTGGTGCCGGCGGATGCGTTGGAAAGCGGCGACTACGCGCGCATCACCGAACTGGCGCGCGCCGCCGTGGCGGGTGCCGTCGCCTGACAGCCCCGGGTTACAGCGCGGCGGAGGTGGCCGGCAATGCCGCCCCGCTGCGCTGGCTGAACCGCCGTTTCTTGCGGTAGGCGAATACGTCCTCCACATGCCCTTCGCGGATGCGCTGCTGCAGGCCGCGCCAGTAGTCCGCCTCGAACAGATCGCTGTGCATCTCTTCAAATACCTGGCGAATGCGCCGGTCGCCGCACAGGAAATGGCGAAACTCCTCCGGAAACACGTCGTTCGGTGAAATGCTGTACCAGGGCTCGCTGGCCAGCTCATCTTCCGGGTAACGCGGCGGCGGAATATCGCGGAAATTCACCTCGGTCATATAGCAAATTTCGTCGTAATCGTAGAACACCACCCGCCCGTGGCGGGTGACGCCAAAGTTCTTGAACAGCATGTCGCCGGGGAAGATATTGGCGGCCGCCAGCTGCTTGATGGCGTTGCCGTACTCTTCGATCGCGTCGTGCAGCTGTTGTTCGTTGGCCTGCTCCAGGTACAGGTTCAGCGGCGTCATGCGCCGTTCCATATACAGGTGCCTGATCAGGATACGGTCGCCGAGATCTTCCAGCTTGCCCGGCACCTCGCGCTGCAGCTCGGCCAACAGCTCCGGGCTGATGCGCGCCTTGTCGACCACGAAATTTTCGTATTCCTGAGTATCCGCCATGCGGCCGACGCGGTCGTGCTCCTTGACCAGCTGATAGCAGGCCATCACCTGCGCCTGGGTGACCTCTTTTTGCGGCGCGAACTCGTCTTTGATCACCTTGAACACCCGATCGAACGACGGCAGGGTAAACACCAGCATCACCATGCCCTTGACCCCCGGCGCGATGATGAACTGCTCCTGCGACCGGGCCATAAACGTCAGGTATTCGCGGTAACACTCGGTTTTGCCGTGCTTCTGGCAGCCGATCGCCATATACAGCTCGGCGGTGGTCTTGCCCGGCAGGATCTCGCGCAGCCATTCGACCATCGCCGCCGGCAGCGGGGCGTAAACCATAAAATAGGAGCGGGCGAAGCCGAACACGATGCTGGCCTCGGCCTTGCTGGTCAGGCAGGTATCGATAAACAGCGCGCCCGAATCGCTGTGGTGGATCGGCAACAGAAACGGGTAGACGCCGTCCGTCAACCGCAGCTTGCCGACCAGCCAGGCGGCCTTGTTGCGGTAAAACAGTTCGTTGGCGATTTGGAAGGTCGCCCCGGCCAGCTGCCGGGCGCTGAAGGTTTGCTGCAGCGCCTGCGTGATGTAACGGATATCGCGCGCCAGATCCTCCCACGGCAGGCGCAAGGGCAGATCGGTCAGCAGGCTGCGCAGCATGGCGGGCAGGTCGCCCTCGGCGGTGAAATCGCGCGCCAGCGGGCGCGGAATGTCGCGAAAGCGCCGCTCAGGCTGCGAACTGAACACGAACAGCTTTTCCGGCGTCAGCTCGCGATGGCGGAACAGCCGGCAGTAAACCGAATTGAAGAAGCTTTCGGCAATCTCGAAACGCGGGTAGTCCGGCAGCAGGTCGGTATAGACCGCCTTCACCCGGCTGGGAAAGCCGGCGTCGAAAACCTGCTGCCCGGTGATGCACTTCAGCTGTTCCACCACCAGGCCGACGTGATGGTCGTACAGATGGATGCGCTTTTTCATCGCCTGCTGCACCGCCGGCCAGTCCGCCTGCTCGAAGCGCTGCTGCGCGCCGGCGGTCACCTCGAGAAAGCGGCCGTACTGCGCATCGAAGCCCTGCAGGATCGTCTGTGCGATCAATAACTCCAGTTTTGCCGCCATCTTTACCCTCGCCAGAAAACAGAGCCTGCAAACGCAGGCTCCGGGTTATACCTTGTCAGCGTTGCCGCTTCAGAACTGCTGCTCTTCCGTCGAACCGGTCAGCGCGGTGACCGAGGAGGCGCCGCCCTGGATGACGGTGGTGACCTTGTCGAAGTAGCCGGTGCCCACTTCCTGCTGGTGCGAGGCGAAGGTGTAACCGCGCTCGACGGCGGCGAATTCCGGCTGCTGGACTTTCTCGACGTAGTGCTTCATGCCCTCGCCCTGCGCGTAGGCGTGCGCCAGGTCGAACATGTTGAACCACATGCTGTGGATGCCCGCCAGGGTAATGAACTGGTATTTGTAGCCCATATCCGACAGCGCCTGTTGGAAGCGGGCGATGGTCTGGTCGTCCAGGTTCTTCTTCCAGTTGAACGACGGCGAACAGTTGTAAGCCAGCAGCTTGCCCGGGAATTCGGCGTGGATGGCGTCGGCAAAGCGCTGGGCCGCCGCCAGATCCGGCGTAGAGGTTTCGCACCACACCATGTCGGCGTAAGGGGCGTAGGCCAGACCGCGGCTGATCGCCTGCTCGATGCCGGCATGGGTGCGGAAGAAACCTTCGGCGGTGCGATCGCCGGTCACGAAGGCGCTGTCGTACGGGTCGCAGTCGGACGTCAGCAGGTCAGCCGCATCGGCGTCGGTGCGGGCGATCACCAGCGTCGGCACGCCGAGCACGTCGGCCGCCAGGCGGGCGGCAACCAGCTTCTGCACCGCTTCCTGCGTCGGCACCAGCACCTTGCCGCCCATGTGGCCGCACTTTTTCACCGCCGCCAGTTGGTCTTCGAAGTGCACCCCGGCGGCGCCCGCTTCAATCATCGCCTTCATCAGTTCGAAGGCGTTCAACACGCCGCCGAAGCCGGCTTCGGCATCCGCCACGATCGGCAGGAAGAAATCGGTGTAGCCTTTGCTGCCCGGCTCAATCTTGTTGGCCCACTGGATCTGATCGGCGCGGCGGAAGGTATTGTTGATGCGCTCCACCACCTTTGGCACCGAGTCTACCGGATACAGCGACTGATCCGGATACATCGCGGCCGCGCTGTTGGCGTCCGCCGCCACCTGCCACCCGGAGAGGTAGATAGCCTCGACGCCGGCCTTGGCCTGCTGCAGCGCCTGGCCGCCGGTCAGGGCGCCCAGACAGTTGACGTAGCCTTTGCGCGCCTTGCCGTTCAGCAATGCCCACAGTTTGGCGGCGCCGTTCTGCGCCAGCGTGCAAACCGGGTTCACCGAGCCGCGCAGGTTGATCACCTCTTCGGCGCTGTAAGGGCGGGTGATGCCTTCCCAGCGGGCCGATTTCCATTCCTGTTCCAGCTGCTGAATCTGTTGGCTGCGAGAGGTAGACATAATTTTTATCCTTTTCAGTCATGTAGGGTTAAAGGTCAGGAAAGGGTTCAGGCCAGCAGTTCATAGCCGGGTAAGGTCAGGAAATCGATTAATTCGTCTTGCGTGGTGATGCGCTCCATCAGGCGCGCCGCCTCTTCAAACCGGCCGGCGTTAAAGCGCGCTTCCCCCACTTCTTCACGCACCACCAACATCTCTTCTTGCAGCATCTGGCGGAACAGCGCCTTGGTCACCGGGCGGCCGTCGCTCAGGCTTTTCTCGTGGTGGATCCACTGCCAGATTGAGGTGCGGGAAATTTCCGCCGTCGCCGCATCCTCCATCAGGCCGTAAATCGGCACGCAGCCGTTGCCGGAGATCCAGGCTTCGATGTATTGCACCGCCACGCGGATATTGGCGCGCATGCCCGCTTCGCTGCGTTCACCTTCGCAGGGCTCCAGCAGCTGGGCGGCGCTGATCGGCGCGTCGCTTTCGCGCAGCACTTCCAGCTGGTTCTGGCGGTTGCCCAACACGCCGCTGAACACCTCCATCACGGTATCCGCCAGCCCCGGATGCGCCACCCAGGTGCCGTCGTGGCCGTTATTAGCCTCCAGCTCTTTGTCGGCCCGCACCTTGTTCAGCACCCAGGCGTTTTTCTCTGCGTCTTTGCTCGGAATAAACGCCGCCATGCCGCCCATGGCGAAGGCGCCGCGTTTGTGGCAGGTCCTGATCAGCAGGCGTGAATAGGCGCTGAGGAAAGATTTTTCCATGGTCACCGACTGACGATCCGGCAATACCCGATCGCCGTGGTTTTTCAGCGTCTTGATATAGCTGAAGATGTAATCCCAGCGGCCGCAGTTCAGCCCGACGATATGATCGCGCAGGTGATAAAGGATCTCGTCCATCTGGAATACCGCGGGCAGCGTTTCGATCAGCACCGTGGCCTTGATGGTGCCGCGCGGCAGATCGAAACGATCTTCGGTAAAGCTGAACACGTCACCCCACCAGGCCGCCTCTTGCCAGGATTGGGTCTTCGGCAGGTAGAAGTAAGGGCCGCTGCCGTTGGCCAGCAATTGACGGTAGTTGTGGAAGAAGTACAGCGCGAAGTCGAACAGGCCGCCGGGGATGGCTTCGCCCCGCCACAGCACGTGCTTTTCCGGCAGGTGCAGGCCGCGCACCCGGGCGATCAACACCGCCGGGTTCGGCTTCAGCTGGTAAATTTTGCCGGCTTCATTGGTGTAGGAGATAGTGCCGTTGACCGCATCATGCAGGTTGATTTGACCCTCGATCACTTTGTCCCAGCTTGGCGCCAGAGAATCTTCGAAGTCCGCCATAAACACCTTCACATTGGCGTTCAGGGCGTTGATCACCATCTTGCGTTCTACCGGCCCGGTGATCTCCACCCGGCGGTCACGCAGGTCTTGCGGTATGCCGCGGATCTTCCACTCGGAATCACGAATGGAAGCCGTTTCCGAAATGAAATCAGGCAGTGCACCCTGGTCGATCTTGTGCTGCGCGCTGGCGCGCGCCGCCAAGAGTTCGTTGCGGCGTGGCGTAAACTTCCCTACCAGCTCCGCCAGGAATTCGACCGCGTCATCCGTTAACACCTGCCGCTCTGCAGCGGTGAAACCCTGCGTAAACGTTAACTCCGTGCCTACTGTCTGTTGCGTCATGGCCTTGCTCCTTCCTCTCGTTGCGCGCCGCGATTACCGCCGCGACCGGCGCCTTTTCATCAGAAATCACTGTGGATCAGGGCGAATGAAACGATCCTCAACTGGTCAGATCACATCCCGATAGATCTAGAATACTCAACTAAAAACAAAAATCAAAAACGATTTCCATTTTATTGAAAAATATTTTATTAACCTATATTTATCAATTTGTTAGCTTTAATAACATGAAAAAACGGTAAGGAAACCGGTTCCAATAACCAAGGAGGAGGTAGTTAATGCGTTGTTGTGAAACGAGTTTTGGCAAAAGATCGAAAGCGCGGGAAGGATCCTGAAGAGGGCATAGCGGCGCGGCGGCCTCGATTCAGCCGCCGGCCAGGGAACAAGGTTACTCGAGAGTGGGGTTCATGCGGCGCAGATCGAATGGCGTGATCTGGTAGACGTAATAGTTGAGCCAGTTGGAAAACAACAGGTGGCCATGGCTGCGCCAGGAAGCTTTCGGGGGGAGTTCGGGGTTGTCGTCGGGGAAGTAGTTGAGCGGTACACCGGGGTTAAGGCCGGCAGCGTAATCGCGACAATACTCGCCCGCCAGGGTCAGTGCGTCGTACTCCGGGTGACCGGTTACAAACGCCAGGCGCTTGTCCTTGCTGGCGAACAGGTAAGCGCCGGTTTGCTCGGACTCGGCCAGAATATCCAGGTCGGTATAGCGGCGGATAATTTCGGTCGGGAAATCCGCATAGCGCGAATGCGGCGCCAGAAAGGTTTCATCAAAACCGCGCGTCAGCAACGCATGCTGCTGCAGCGTCTGATGCTGATAAACGCCGGACAGCTTCTCTTCGCGCGTCATCTTGGGAATGCCGTACAGGATGTTCAGGGCCGCCTGTACCGCCCAACAAACGAACAGCGTGGAGGTGACGTGGTTTTTGGCCCAGTCGATGACGCGTTCAATCTGCGGCCAATAGGCGACGTCGCAGAAATCGACCAGCCCCAGAGGGGCGCCGGTAACGATCAGGCCGTCGAAGTTCTCCTCCTGAATGTCTTCAAAATCGCAGTAGAAGTTGTTCAGATGCTCGGCCGGCGTGTTCTTCGACTCGCGGCTGTCGATGCGCAGCAGCTGGATATCAATCTGCAGCGGAGAATTGGAGAGCAGACGCAGAAACTGATTTTCCGTCTCGATCTTCTTTGGCATCAGGTTGAGGATCAGCACTTTCAACGGCCTGATTTCCTGTGTTTTTGCCCGAGAGGATGTCATGACAAAGACATTCTCATTGCGCAAGAAACTGACTGCAGGTAACTCATCAGGCACACGAATCGGCATTGCTTAATCCTCACACATCCGTTTATACGTTTAGACTTCTAGATGCCCGAAGATAGCGTTTTTTTAACCGGATGTCGAGTCTTCAACGGGAAGGTGAAAATGTTTCATTGCACCAGAGCGCGCGGTTGGCAGGCGCAAAGCAAAAAGGCCACCCTTGCGGGTGGCCTCTTGGCTTAATTGATGCTTGGCTGTGTCCTGCAATATTCGTCTCATCCTGAGACTCACCCCTGCAGGGCCGCCGCCAGCGGCGTTCCCATCCGTTCCCGACGGATGGGTCGCATGCCCATGCTCGAGCAGCGCACTGAATAACAGACAAAGTAAAAAGCCCCATGCTTTCGCATGAGGCTTTGTACTTTGTTTGATGCTTGGCAGTGTCCTACTCTCGCATGGGGAGACCCCACACTACCATCGGCGCTACGGCGTTTCACTTCTGAGTTCGGCATGGGGTCAGGTGGGACCACCGCGCTATTGCCGCCAAGCAAATTCTTTTGATTCTTTTTGCCGAACTTCTAAACCCACTTTAAATAAAGTGGTGCTGATACCCAGAGTCGAACTGGGGACCTCACCCTTACCAAGGGTGCGCTCTACCAACTGAGCCATATCAGCACACTAATTTGATGCCTGGCAGTGTCCTACTCTCGCATGGGGAGACCCCACACTACCATCGGCGCTACGGCGTTTCACTTCTGAGTTCGGCATGGGGTCAGGTGGGACCACCGCGCTATTGCCGCCAGGCAAATTCTGTTTCATTCTTGGCCGTTACTCGCGTAACCACCAGAACCAATCTAAGAACTTCGCTGAAAATTATTCGTCTCTCTAAAACACCTTCGGTGTTGTAAGGTTAAGCCTCACGGATCATTAGTACTGGTTAGCTCAATGCATCGCTGCACTTACACACCCAGCCTATCAACGTCTTAGTCTTAAACGTTCCTTCAGGGACCTTAAAGGTCCAGGGAAGACTCATCTCGAGGCAAGTTTCGCGCTTAGATGCTTTCAGCGCTTATCTTTTCCGCACTTAGCTACCGGGCAGTGCCATTGGCATGACAACCCGAACACCAGCGGTGCGTTCACTCCGGTCCTCTCGTACTAGGAGCAACCCCTCTCAATCTTCCAACGCCCACGGCAGATAGGGACCGAACTGTCTCACGACGTTCTAAACCCAGCTCGCGTACCACTTTAAATGGCGAACAGCCATACCCTTGGGACCTACTTCAGCCCCAGGATGTGATGAGCCGACATCGAGGTGCCAAACACCGCCGTCGATATGAACTCTTGGGCGGTATCAGCCTGTTATCCCCGGAGTACCTTTTATCCGTTGAGCGATGGCCCTTCCATTCAGAACCACCGGATCACTAAGACCTACTTTCGTACCTGCTCGAGCCGTCACTCTCGCAGTCAAGCTAGCTTATGCCTTTGCACTAACCTCACGATGTCCGACCGTGATTAGCTAACCTTCGTGCTCCTCCGTTACTCTTTGGGAGGAGACCGCCCCAGTCAAACTACCCACCAGACACTGTCCTCACCCCGGATTACGGGGCCGAGTTAGAACATCAAACATTAAAGGGTGGTATTTCAAGGTTGGCTCCACGCAGACTGGCGTCCACGCTTCAAAGCCTCCCACCTATCCTACACATCAAGGCTCAATGTTCAGTGTCAAGCTATAGTAAAGGTTCACGGGGTCTTTCCGTCTTGCCGCGGGTACACTGCATCTTCACAGCGAGTTCAATTTCACTGAGTCTCGGGTGGAGACAGCCTGGCCATCATTACGCCATTCGTGCAGGTCGGAACTTACCCGACAAGGAATTTCGCTACCTTAGGACCGTTATAGTTACGGCCGCCGTTTACTGGGGCTTCGATCAAGAGCTTCGCCTTGCGGCTGACCCCATCAATTAACCTTCCAGCACCGGGCAGGCGTCACACCGTATACGTCCACTTTCGTGTTTGCACAGTGCTGTGTTTTTATTAAACAGTTGCAGCCAGCTGGTATCTGCGACTGGCTTCAGCTCCATCCGCGAGGGACTTCACCTACGCGCCAGCGTGCCTTCTCCCGAAGTTACGGCACCATTTTGCCTAGTTCCTTCACCCGAGTTCTCTCAAGCGCCTTGGTATTCTCTACCTGACCACCTGTGTCGGTTTGGGGTACGATTCTGTGTTACCTGATGCTTAGAGGCTTTTCCTGGAAGCTTGGCATCAACTACTTCTGCACCGTAGTGCATCGTCATCACGCCTCAGGGTTGATAGCGTTCCGGATTTACCAGGAACACCCCCCTACACGCTTAAACCGGGACAACCGTCGCCCGGCTAGCCTAGCCTTCTCCGTCCCCCCTTCGCAGTAACACCGAGTACAGGAATATTAACCTGTTTCCCATCGACTACGCTTTTCAGCCTCGCCTTAGGGGTCGACTCACCCTGCCCCGATTAACGTTGGACAGGAACCCTTGGTCTTCCGGCGAGCGGGCTTTTCACCCGCTTTATCGTTACTTATGTCAGCATTCGCACTTCTGATACCTCCAGCAACCCTCACAGGCCACCTTCAACGGCTTACAGAACGCTCCCCTACCCAACAACGCCTAAGCGTCGCTGCCGCAGCTTCGGTGCATGGTTTAGCCCCGTTACATCTTCCGCGCAGGCCGACTCGACCAGTGAGCTATTACGCTTTCTTTAAATGATGGCTGCTTCTAAGCCAACATCCTGGCTGTCTATGCCTTCCCACATCGTTTCCCACTTAACCATGACTTTGGGACCTTAGCTGGCGGTCTGGGTTGTTTCCCTCTTCACGACGGACGTTAGCACCCGCCGTGTGTCTCCCGTGATAACATTCTTCGGTATTCGGAGTTTGCATCGGTTTGGTAAGCCGGGATGGCCCCCTAGCCGAAACAGTGCTCTACCCCCGAAGATGAGTTCACGAGGCGCTACCTAAATAGCTTTCGGGGAGAACCAGCTATCTCCCGGTTTGATTGGCCTTTCACCCCCAGCCACAAGTCATCCGCTAATTTTTCAACATTAGTCGGTTCGGTCCTCCAGTTAGTGTTACCCAACCTTCAACCTGCCCATGGCTAGATCACCGGGTTTCGGGTCTATACCTTGCAACTATTCGCCCAGTTAAGACTCGGTTTCCCTACGGCTCCCCTATACGGTTAACCTTGCTACAAAATATAAGTCGCTGACCCATTATACAAAAGGTACGCAGTCACACCACGAAGGTGCTCCCACTGCTTGTACGTACACGGTTTCAGGTTCTATTTCACTCCCCTCGCCGGGGTTCTTTTCGCCTTTCCCTCACGGTACTGGTTCACTATCGGTCAGTCAGGAGTATTTAGCCTTGGAGGATGGTCCCCCCATATTCAGACAGGATGTCACGTGTCCCGCCCTACTCATCGAACTCACAGTCAATGCATTTTAGTGTACGGGGCTATCACCCTTTACTGCGCGACTTTCCAGACGCTTCCACTAACACAAGAACTGATTCAGGTTCTGGGCTGCTCCCCGTTCGCTCGCCGCTACTGGGGGAATCTCGGTTGATTTCTTTTCCTCGGGGTACTTAGATGTTTCAGTTCCCCCGGTTCGCCTCGTCAAGCTATGTATTCACTTAACGATAGTGCAACGAATTGCACTGGGTTTCCCCATTCGGGTATCGCCGGTTATAACGGTTCATATCACCTTACCGACGCTTTTCGCAGATTAGCACGCCCTTCATCGCCTCTGACTGCCTAGGCATCCACCGTGTACGCTTAGTCACTTAACCTCACAACCCGAAGGCGTCTTTTATGAATAATCGACACTTCGCATTGCAAACATTTGAGAGACTCTATGACGGGTTACTCCTTATCCCAATATTTCTACGGAGGGACAAGTTTCAGCCGTCATGTTTCAATTTTCAGCTTGTTCCAGATTGTTAAAGAGCAATATCTTAAACACGACTCGCAAGAGTCATCTTTAAGATTTTTTGGTCACGCATGACCGGTGATAATGTCTTTCACTCATTATCGGAATGGCGTCCCCAAGGGGATTCGAACCCCTGTTACAGCCGTGAAAGGGCAGTGTCCTAGGCCTCTAGACGATGGGGACACGAAAATCCGATTAAACTGAACGTTTTAATCGGTTCGCATCAGCATGAGTCAGAGACTCATTACATCAACAGGTGCGCATTGCTCGTTACTTTTTCATCAGACAATCTGTGTGAGCACTTCACGCGAATCGATATCATTAGGTAAGGAGGTGATCCAACCGCAGGTTCCCCTACGGTTACCTTGTTACGACTTCACCCCAGTCATGAATCACAAAGTGGTAAGCGCCCTCCCGAAGGTTAAGCTACCTACTTCTTTTGCAACCCACTCCCATGGTGTGACGGGCGGTGTGTACAAGGCCCGGGAACGTATTCACCGTAGCATTCTGATCTACGATTACTAGCGATTCCGACTTCATGGAGTCGAGTTGCAGACTCCAATCCGGACTACGACGTACTTTATGAGGTCCGCTTGCTCTCGCGAGTTCGCTTCTCTTTGTATACGCCATTGTAGCACGTGTGTAGCCCTACTCGTAAGGGCCATGATGACTTGACGTCATCCCCACCTTCCTCCGGTTTATCACCGGCAGTCTCCTTTGAGTTCCCGACCGAATCGCTGGCAACAAAGGATAAGGGTTGCGCTCGTTGCGGGACTTAACCCAACATTTCACAACACGAGCTGACGACAGCCATGCAGCACCTGTCTCAGAGTTCCCGAAGGCACCAAAGCATCTCTGCTAAGTTCTCTGGATGTCAAGAGTAGGTAAGGTTCTTCGCGTTGCATCGAATTAAACCACATGCTCCACCGCTTGTGCGGGCCCCCGTCAATTCATTTGAGTTTTAACCTTGCGGCCGTACTCCCCAGGCGGTCGATTTAACGCGTTAGCTCCGGAAGCCACGCCTCAAGGGCACAACCTCCAAATCGACATCGTTTACAGCGTGGACTACCAGGGTATCTAATCCTGTTTGCTCCCCACGCTTTCGCACCTGAGCGTCAGTCTTCGTCCAGGGGGCCGCCTTCGCCACCGGTATTCCTCCAGATCTCTACGCATTTCACCGCTACACCTGGAATTCTACCCCCCTCTACGAGACTCTAGCTTGCCAGTTTCAAATGCAGTTCCCACGTTAAGCGCGGGGATTTCACATCTGACTTAACAAACCGCCTGCGTGCGCTTTACGCCCAGTAATTCCGATTAACGCTTGCACCCTCCGTATTACCGCGGCTGCTGGCACGGAGTTAGCCGGTGCTTCTTCTGCGAGTAACGTCAATGCGCTGCCGTATTAAGACATCGCCCTTCCTCCTCGCTGAAAGTGCTTTACAACCCGAAGGCCTTCTTCACACACGCGGCATGGCTGCATCAGGCTTGCGCCCATTGTGCAATATTCCCCACTGCTGCCTCCCGTAGGAGTCTGGACCGTGTCTCAGTTCCAGTGTGGCTGGTCATCCTCTCAGACCAGCTAGGGATCGTCGCCTAGGTGAGCCATTACCCCACCTACTAGCTAATCCCATCTGGGCACATCTGATGGCGTGAGGCCCGAAGGTCCCCCACTTTGGTCCGTAGACGTTATGCGGTATTAGCTACCGTTTCCAGTAGTTATCCCCCTCCATCAGGCAGTTTCCCAGACATTACTCACCCGTCCGCCGCTCGTCACCCAGAGAGCAAGCTCTCCTGTGCTACCGCTCGACTTGCATGTGTTAGGCCTGCCGCCAGCGTTCAATCTGAGCCATGATCAAACTCTTCAATTAAAAGCTTGATTTGCTTCAACTCGTGAAGCGATGCTCAAAGGTTACTGCATGAATTTTACTTCAGTTAGTCACTCTTCAAGACTTGATATTTTTTCGTACCCGAAGGTACTGGATATCGTCTTGTGGAGTGCCCACACAGATTGTCTGATAAATTGTTAAAGAGCAGTGAGTTAGCCGCGTTGGCTTGCTAACTCGAGGTGGCGTATATTACGCTTTCCTCTTTCAGAGTCAACCCTAATTTTCAGGATTTTTTCTCTTTCTTCCTGGCCGCCTCGTGAAGCGAATCACTTGCCGTTGTGCCCGGTCGATGGAGGCGCATTATAGGGATCCGAGTTTTTTGCACAACCCCTTTTTTGATCTTTTCTTTCCGTTTGCACACTTTTCAGTCCTTTCGGGTGGATCTTGCGCGATCGGGGCCGTTTTTCACAGGTTCCGCCGCTGTGACTGGTTGTAATTCCATCAGCAGCGTCTAGTATTGCCGGTAAATATGATCCCGACGTGAGGCTATCACCATGTCCGATGCAGTACGCTCTTATCTTCATTACTCTCCCAAACTCGGTCAACGCGTCATGATCGATCCCTCCAGCGTGGTGATCGGCAACGTTGAGCTGGCCGATGACGTCAGCGTTTGGCCGCTGGTCGCCATTCGTGGCGACGTGAATGCGGTAAAGATCGGCGCGCGCAGCAATATCCAGGACGGTAGCGTGCTGCACGTGACCCACAAATCCGAACATAATCCCGAAGGCTACCCCTTGCTGATTGGAGAAGACGTGACCGTGGGCCACAAGGCCATGCTGCACGGCTGCGCCATCGGCAACCGGGTACTGGTAGGTATGGGATCGATCCTGCTGGACGGTGCGGTAATAGAAGACGATGTGATGATTGGCGCCGGTAGCCTGGTGGCGCCGGGTAAACGACTGGTCAGCGGCTATCTCTATATGGGCAGCCCGGCACGCCAGGTTCGCCCGTTAACCGCCGCCGAGCTGGAAGGGCTTGTCTACTCTTCAACTAACTATGTGCGCTGGAAAGACGAATACCTGTCGGAAGATATCTGACAAGCTCCCGTTCCCTGGCGGGAACGGGCCCCGTTTATGCCGCCAGTTCGCTGCGCAGCTGACGCAGCACCGGTTCGATCTCCGGCATTACGCCATGCCAAAGCAGAAACGCATGGGCCGCCTGCCCCACCAGCATCCCCAAACCATCGGCATAGTCGGTTGCCCCCTGCTGTTGCGCCCAGGCCAGGAAGGGCGTTGGCCCCCGTTGATAGAACATGTCGTAGCAACGGGTATGGCGGTTAACCACGCCGTTCGGCAACGCGGGGACCTCGCCGTTGATGCCGGAAGCCGTGGCGTTGATCACCAGATCGAAGGACCGTTGCCCAAGCTGATCCAACGGCAATGCCGAGATCCCGCCAAGATGGCTGAACGCCTGCGCCAGATCTTGCGCCCGGCTGAACGTCCGGTTGGCGATCGTCAACTCACAGCCAAAGGACAGCAGCGGCAAAATCACGCCGCGCGCCGCGCCGCCGGCGCCCACCAGCAAAATACGATCCTTGGGCCGGATCAACTGCTGACGTTCCAGATCGGTCAGCAAGCCGATACCGTCGGTGTTATCCCCCAACAGCCCCCCGTTCGGCAACCGTTTAAGCGTGTTCACCGCCCCGGCAGACGAGGCGCGTTCGCTCAGCTCCGTTGCCGCTGCATAGGCCTGTTCTTTAAAGGGCACGGTTACGTTCGCGCCCTGACCGCCGGCAGCGATAAACGCCTGCAGGCTGGTTTCGAACCCCTCCAACGGCGCCAACACCGCACCATACGGATGATCAATCCCGGTCTGCGCAGCGAACAGCGCATGAATTCGCGGCGACTTGCTGTGGCCGATAGGGTTGCCGAATACCGCAAACTTCTCCATGCACATACCTCTAGCCCTGGCGGATCTGTTCGCCGGTCAGGGCATCTCTGATTTCTGAAGGGTTAAGGCGGCCGCCAACGCTGCCGGCCAATACCGGGAACGCGGCGCCAAACTGCTGCGTCACTTCATCCGCGTTGCGGCAAGGTTCCTGCCCACTGAGATTGGCGCTGGTCGACACCAGTGGCTTGCCGTACTGCCGGCACAGCTGCTGCACCAGCGGATGGTCGCTGACGCGCACCGCCAGCGAGCTGAAACGCCCGGTCAGCAGCCGCGGCGTTTCCGGCCGTGCAGGGATCACCCAGGTCACCGGGCCTGGCCAGCTGGAGAATATCGCGGCGCGTTGCCGTTCATTCAGCGCACTGTCATCTATATAAGGCGCTAGCTGCGCATAGTCTGCGGCGATCAGGATCAACCCCTTCTCCCACGGCCGTTGCTTCAAGGCCAGCAGCGCATTGACCGCCTGCTCGCTGTCGGGATCGCATCCCAGGCCGAATACGGCCTCGGTAGGATAAGCGATCACCTGTTGATTATTCAGAGCGTCGATAATAGACGCGAGGGCGGAGGTAAGTTCTGAGCTCATGGTGTGATTATTCTGTGGTTGCGACGGGTTTTCCGCACAGTTTACTGGCACAGCAAAGGGTCGGGCCTTTTGCCGTACGCTTCTCCATCAGCAGCGGATAGTGGCAGTAGGCGCACTCGCCGGCGACGGGTTTGAAATTAAGGGCGAACTGACATTCCGGGTAGCGATCGCAGGAATGAAATACCTTGCCGTAGCGCGACTTGCGCTGCAACAGCTTGCCCTGGCCGCATTGCGGACAGGTGATGGTGGTTTCATCCGGTTTATCAATCGCTTCGGTATGAACGCATTCCGGGTAATTGCTGCAGCCGATGAACATGCCGTAACGCCCCTGGCGCAGCGCCAGCGTCGCCTGACACTTCGGGCATTGCTGCCCCTCCAGCACCTTGACGATGTGGCCATCGGCCTGCGCTTTAAGCGGCCGAATATGCTGGCATTCGGGATAACGGGAACAGCCAAGAAAGGGGCCGTGGCGACCGCTGCGGATCACCAGCTCGGCCCCGCATTCTGGACAGGGTTCATTTTGCCTCGCGGCAAAAATCGCTGTTTTTGTCATAACTTCTTCTATGCGTGTTACCGGCTCAGTGCAGATAACCTTCGTTTACTTCAAACAACAGTTCTTCCATTTGTTGATAAGCGCTTTCATATCCGGGGATATTAAACAGCACCATCAACACCACCCATTTCAGATCTTCGAGATCGAATTCCGTGTTATCCAAAGCCATAACACGATCGATAACCATTTCACGGGTTTCGAGGTTCAATACCTGAATCTGTTCCAGGAACAGGAGGAAACCACGGCAACCGGCATCCAAACGCATGCCTTCCTCTTCGGTGTAGATCCGCATCGCCAGCGGATCGGCATCCATAAAGTAAGGCGCATTTTCGCCTTCCTGCAGGTCAGCAAGTTTTTCAAGCCAATTCAACGCGTTGTAGATATCATCCCGATGAAACCCCGCCTCAGCGAGATCATCGGTCAGCTGATCCTGATCGACGCGCATCTCTGGTTCATTGTGGATATAAGTTTCAAACAAGTACATGAGTACGTCGAACATGGCCTGCCCTCCTTATACGGACATAGCCGCCGGGTACAGCTGCGATCCACCCTGCTAACTCCAGATCGAGTAACTTGATTACCACCTCTGGCACAGGTTGGCCGGCACGTTCAGCGACGACGTCAACAGGTGTCACCTCATCTCCTACGTTAGCCAACACATCGGCAAATGGCAATTCAACTTCGGCCTCAGACGCACAAATAGTTGTATTTTCGTCCAGTGGCAGCCAATTCAGACCGCTTCCCAGCTGTTCAGCGATGTCTTTCGGGCCGGTGACCAGATAAGCCCCCTGCTGAATCAGCCAGTGCGTGCCTTCGCTCATCGGGTTGCCCAGCGCACCGGGCAAAGCGAAAACCTCCCGCCCCTGCTCCAGGGCATAGCGGGCGGTGATCAGGGTGCCGCTGCGCAACGAGGCCTCAACCACCAGTACGCCCAGGCTCAGCCCGCTGATAATGCGGTTACGGCGCGGAAAATGATCGGCCAGCGGCAAATCGGTAACCAAATGCTCGGAAATCACCGCCCCGCCCTGATCGACAATCTGTTCGGCGAGCCGCCGATGCCGGCGCGGATAGACGTTGGCCAGCCCGCTGCCCAATACCGCCACCGTGCAGCCTTCGGCCTCCAGGGCGGCGCGATGGCAAATACCGTCAATACCGATGGCCAACCCGCTGGTGACCGTAAAGCCGCAGTGCGTCAGCTCGCCGGCGAAGTAACGGGCCCAGCGCTCGCCGTAGTGGCTGAACCGGCGGCTGCCGACCATGGCGATTTGCGGCTGCAGCAGCGCCTGGGGGTTGCCCTGCACCAATAACCATAACGGCGCATCGTCGATATGGCTCAGCCGTTCAGGATAGCCGGCCTCGCCATAGCTCAGCATCCGACAGCCCGTCTGTTCCAGCCAACGCAGCGTAGCGGCCAGATACTGGGGATCCGCCTGCAGAAACTGCGCCCGCTGCCGGTCATTCAGGCCCAGCTCGCGCAGCAGCCTGCGGGGCTGGCCGCCGGCCGCCGCTAATTGCCGTATCATTCGGCTGGCCAATGCGGCGCCAAGCCCCGCCACTCCGCGCATCCGTAAGCTGATTTCTTCTGGCCGCATCGCCTGTTCCCTCGCAAAAAGCGGTGGTATGACCCATTCGAGCAATTGGTGCGCAATGCTGTCAATCAGGCCGAGAAATGTCTAGAATAGAAGCTAAACCTCGTTTATCACTCGGATACAGATCTAAAGATATATGTCAGTCTTGCAGGTATTACATTTCCCAGACGACCGGCTGCGCAAAGTTGCTGCGCCGGTAAAAGAAGTCAATGCAGATATCCAGCGCATCGTGGATGATATGTTTGAAACCATGTACGCAGAGGAAGGCATTGGCCTGGCTGCGACTCAGGTGGACATCCATCAGCGCATTATCGTGATTGACGTTTCCGAGAACCGCGATCAGCGCCTGGTGCTGATCAACCCGGAGCTGCTGGAAAAAAGCGGCGAAACCGGCATCGAAGAAGGCTGCCTTTCCATTCCCGAACAGCGCGCTCTGGTTCCGCGCGCCGCCAACGTGAAGATCCGCGCGCTGGATCGCGACGGCAAACCTTTCGAGCTGGAAGCGGACGATCTGTTGGCGATCTGCATCCAGCACGAGATGGACCACCTGGTAGGCAAGCTGTTCGTCGATTACCTGTCGCCGCTCAAGCGTCAGCGTATCCGTCAGAAACTGGAAAAAATGGCCAAGCTTAACGCCCGCGCCTAACCGATCAGGAAATCAACGTGTCTGACTCTTTACGGATTATTTTCGCCGGAACGCCAGACTTCGCAGCGCGTCATCTTGACGCGCTGTTGTCATCCGGGCACCAGATTGTCGGCGTATTCACCCAGCCCGATCGGCCGGCCGGCCGCGGCAACAAGCTGACGCCAAGCCCGGTCAAACTATTGGCGGAGCAGCATCAACTGCCGGTATTTCAGCCCAAGTCATTGCGGCCGGAAGAGAACCAGCGGTTGGTTGCCGATCTTAACGCCGACGTGATGGTGGTGGTGGCCTACGGCCTGATCCTGCCGAAAGCGGTGTTGGACATGCCGCGCCTGGGCTGCATTAACGTGCACGGTTCTCTGCTGCCGCGCTGGCGCGGCGCGGCGCCGATCCAGCGTTCGCTTTGGGCCGGCGACGGTGAAACCGGCGTCACCATCATGCAGATGGATGTGGGGCTGGATACCGGCGACATGATGCACAAGGTCGCCTGCCCGATTGAAGCCGACGATACCAGCGCCAGCCTGTACGACAAACTGGCGCAGCTCGGCCCGCAGGGCATGTTGACCACGCTGCGGCAGATGGCGGACGGCAGCGCCAAGCGCGAAGTGCAGGATGAATCGCTGGTGACCTACGCCGAGAAGCTGAGCAAGGAAGAGGCGCGCCTGGACTGGAGCCTGTCCGCCGCCCAACTGGAGCGCTGCATTCGCGCCTTCAACCCCTGGCCGGTCAGCTACTTCGTCATCGACGATCAGCCGGTGAAGGTGTGGCAGGCCAAGGTGTTGGCGGTAACCACCGATGCCGAGCCGGGCACCGTGGTGCACGCCGACAGGCAGGGCATTCAGGTGGCGACCGCCGACGGCGTTCTTAACCTGACCCAGCTGCAGCCGGCGGGCAAAAAACCGATGTCGGCGCAGGATTTACTGAATTCACGTCGAGAATGGTTTACCCCGGGCAATCGGCTGTAACCCCCTCCACTGCCCGGCCGTTAAACGCCGGGCCGTTTCTTTCTTAATGCCGATAGTGGTCAGCTTTAGCCTATGAAAAACAATTACAATCTCCGAAGCCTCGCTGCCAAAGCCATCGGCCAGGTGCTGGATCAGGGTCAGTCGCTCAGCACTGTCCTGCCGGCACTGCAAAACGCTATCAGCGAAAAGGATCGCGCGCTGCTGCAGGAGCTGTGCTTCGGCACCCTGCGCGTGCTGCCCCAGCTTGAGTGGTGCATTCAACAGCTGATGGCCAAGCCGATGACCGGCAAACAGCGCACCCTGCACTATTTGCTGATGGTCGGGCTGTACCAGCTGCTGTATACCCGTATTCCGCCGCACGCAGTGCTGGCGGAAACCGTAGAAGGCGCCGTCGCGCTGAAGCGGCCGCAGCTAAAAGGGCTGATCAATGGCGTATTGCGCCAATTCCAACGCCAGCAGGAAGAGCTGCTGCAGCGTGCCGCCAATAACGACAGCCGCTATCTGCACCCGAGCTGGCTGTTGAAACGCATTCAGCAAGCTTACCCTGCGCAGTGGGAACAGCTGGTCGACGCCAATAACCAAAAGCCGCCGATGTGGCTGCGCGTCAACCGTCTGCATCATACCCGCGAGGGCTACCTGCAGCTGATGGCCCAGGCCGGTATCGCCGCCGAACCGCACCCCGAGTATATTGACGCGCTGCGCCTGCTGGCGCCGTGCGCCGTAACCAGTCTGCCGGGCTTTGCCGAAGGTTGGGTTACCGTGCAGGATGCTTCGGCGCAGGGCTGTATCCCCCTGCTGGATCCGCAGGATGGCGAACAGATCCTCGATTTGTGCGCGGCGCCGGGGGGTAAAACCACCCATATTCTGGAAGCCGCGCCCAAGGCGCACGTGATGGCCGTCGATATCGACGAACAGCGATTGGCGCGGGTCAACGAAAACCTGCAGCGCCTGCGTCTGCATGCCGAAGTCAGACTGGGCGATGGCCGCACGCCGCAACAGTGGTGCGGCGATAAGCAGTTCGATCGCATTCTGCTGGACGCTCCCTGCTCTGCCACCGGCGTGATCCGCCGCCACCCCGACATCAAGTGGCTGCGCCGCGATCGCGACATCGCCGAACTGGCCGCCCTGCAGGCGGAAATTCTGCAGGCGGTGTGGCCGCATCTGAAATCCGGCGGCGTGATGGTTTATGCGACCTGTTCCATACTGCCTGAAGAGAACGGCGAGCAGATTGCCGCCTTCCTGCAAAGCCATGCCGATGCCAGGCTGGTTGAGCCGGCCCGGCAGAACCTTCCTCATCCTGAGGATGGCGATGGCTTCTTTTACGCTAAGCTGATTAAAATGTAATGCTTCAGGGCGTGCTCCCGCGCCCTGAGTCTTTCGGTGTGAAGCAGAGAACCAAATGAAAATAATTATTCTTGGTGCAGGTCAGGTTGGCGGCACGCTGGCGGAAAACCTGGTGGGCGAAAATAACGATATCACCGTGGTGGATACCGACTCCGGCCGCCTGCGGCAGCTGCAGGACAAATTTGACCTGCGGGTGGTTCAGGGACACGGCTCTCACCCGCGCGTACTGCGCGAAGCCGGCGCAGAAGACGCCGACATGCTGGTTGCCGTCACCAACTCTGACGAAACCAATATGGTCGCCTGCCAGATCGCCTATTCTCTGTTTAATACCCCCAACCGCATCGCCCGCATTCGCGCGCCGGAATATATTCGCGAGTCGGAAAAGCTGTTCCAGCCCGAAGCGGTGCCGATTGATCACCTGATCTCGCCGGAACAGCTGGTTATCGATTACATCTACAAGCTGATCGAATACCCGGGGGCGCTGCAGGTGGTGAACTTTGCCGAAGGCAAGGTCAGCATCGCGGCGGTCAAGGCCTATTACGGCGGCCCGCTGGTCGGCAATGCGCTGTCCTCCATGCGCGAGCATATGCCGCACATCGATACCCGCGTCGCCGCTATTTTCCGCCAGGATCGGCCGATTCGCCCGCAGGGTTCAACCATTATCGAGGCCGGTGACGAAGTGTTCTTCGTCGCCGCTTCGCAGCATATTCGCGCGGTAATGAGCGAACTGCAGCGGCTGGAAAAACCCTATAAGCGCATCATGATCGTCGGCGGCGGCAACGTCGGCGCCGGCCTGGCCCAGCGGTTGGAAAAATCTTACAACGTGAAGCTGATTGAGCGTAATCAGCAGCGCGCCGCCGAACTGGCCGAGCAGCTGCACGATACCATCGTATTCTATGGCGACGCTTCCGATCAGGAACTGCTGGCGGAAGAGCACGTCGAACAGGTGGACGTGTTTATCGCCATCACCAACGACGATGAAGCCAACATCATGTCGGCGATGCTGGCCAAGCGCATGGGCGCCAAGAAAGTGATGGTGCTGATCCAGCGCCGCGCCTATGTCGACCTGGTGCAGGGCAGCGTGATCGATATTGCCATTTCACCGCAGCAGGCGACGATTTCGGCTTTATTGGGCCACGTGCGCAAGGCGGATATCGTCAGCGTTTCTTCACTGCGCCGCGGCGTGGCCGAAGCGATTGAGGCCATTGCTCACGGTGATGAAAGCACCTCGAAAGTGGTCGGCCGCATCGTCGAAGATATCAAACTGCCGCCGGGTACCACCATCGGTGCGATCGTGCGCGGCGACGACGTTATCATCGCCAACGGCAACAGCAAAATTGAACAGGGCGATCACGTCATCATGTTTATTACCGACAAAAAATTCGTACCGGACGTTGAGCGGCTGTTCCAGCCGAGCCCATTCTTCCTGTAGAACAAATGCCGGCATGGATAGTCTATAATTGCGAGGTTGTTCTCTGCCGTGGAAAGAGATAAAACTTTTCTCTCCTTTTATGGCAAAGGGAAATTGCTTTGTTAAACTTGAGTTATTAATTCTGCAAGGGGTGCGTTCTATGAGTATGTTAAAAGAGTTCCGCGAATTTGCCATGCGTGGCAACGTGGTCGATCTGGCGGTGGGTGTGATTATCGGTGCGGCATTCGGTAAGATCGTATCGTCATTCGTTGCCGATATCATCATGCCGCCGCTGGGTTTATTGATCGGCGGCGTTGATTTCAAACAGTTCCACCTGGTATTACGTGAAGCTCAAGGCACCGTACCGGCAGTGGTAATGAACTACGGTTCGTTCATCCAGACCGTTTTTGATTTCGTTATTGTTGCCTTCGCTATTTTCCTGGCAATTAAGCTGATGAACAAAATGCGTCGCAAACAGGCGGAAGAGCCGGCAGCCCCTCCGGCACCGACTGCAGAAGAGAAGCTGCTGACTGAAATTCGTGATTTGCTGAGCCAACAGCAACAGCCAAAACTGTAAAACGGATTAGGCCATTCAAATAAAAAGCCATCTTATCAAGATGGCTTTTTTAATGTCTCAAAACCAGAAGGCCAGTGGTAAATTATCGCCTGATCGTTTACCACTGGCCTCCCAGCTGCCGCCTTTAGCGTGTTTGTCTTTACGCCGGTAGCTGCCTTTCCCTTTGACGTTCTTTTCTACCCGCTGGCGGAATAACGGGTCATGCAACAGCGCCTCAATGGCGTTATCCTGAATCTGGCCTTTGGTATGACGATACTTTGTCATGGTAATGCTCCTGTTAAAGGTATGGTTATAACGCCTGGCGATAATACTGCCGGCCGCATAAAAATTAAAGCGGCATCAGCCGCCTTTTTTACATTTTTCGTCACTGGCGCCCTGTTCCAGCGCTTCCAGAATAGAGCAATAGTTGCTGGTGTGGGCCGTGCCGCAGCAGGCATCGCTCAATCTTTGCAATGAGTCCCGCATCCGGCTCAATTCAGCCAGCTTGCTTTGCACTTCACTGAGGCGCGCGTCGACAATCGACTTCGACTCCTGGCAGGTATGATGTTCAGGATCGACGCGGATCGACAGCAGCTCGGCGATCGTTTCCAGCGTAAAGCCCAGCTGTTTAGCATAGCGGATAAACCGCAGGCGCTGCAGATCCTGATCGCTATAGAGCCGATAGCCGCCTTCGGTACGGACGTTATGATCCATCATGCCCTGCTTCTCGTAGTAGCGCACGGTATCCGGCGTCACATCAGCCAGCTTGGCCAATTGGCCGATTTTGAACATCACTTTTCCTCCCGGGTAAATTTGCCATCCAACGCACGCTGATATTCTCCATGCAGGAAGTCGGTGCTCATTCCCGCCTGATGCAAACGGTATTCGAGGAGCGCCATGCGCTTGCCGAGCTCGGCATAGTCCGGATGCTCACTGCCGATCTCTTGCAGCAATTTGGCCAAGGTTAACGCCTCTTTGCGAGCCTGTAACTCCGGCGGCACATAGCCGGCATTCTTCAGCAGGCGAAAGCCGGCGCGCAGCTCGGCGGGCACCGCACTGTCATCATCCAGCGCCAGCGGCTGGCCCTGACCCGGCAAATTATCAAACTCGCCCTTTTCCTGGGCTTGGTGAATATGACGTTCCGCCCATTGATCGAGTAACCACATGGCATGCCGCCCCAGTTAGCCTGATTAATAGCCATAGCATAGCGGATAGGGATGGGGATCTTAAGACTGGCGGGGAAAAGACAGCACGTTTGGCTGGCTTTGGACGTAAAAAAACCGGGCAAGCCCGGTTTTTTTACGCGTCTACAGATTACTCTGCAGTTGCCACTTCTGCTTGAGACTCAGCACGATCAACCAGCTCGATGTATGCCATCGGCGCGTTGTCGCCTGCGCGGAAGCCACACTTCAGAATGCGAGTGTAACCACCGGCACGGCTCGCGAAACGCGGGCCCAGCTCGTTAAACAGTTTTGCCACGATCTCGTTATCACGAGTACGGGCGAATGCCAGACGACGATTAGCTACGCTGTCGGTCTTGGCAAGAGTAATCAGCGGCTCAACAACGCGACGCAGCTCTTTCGCTTTTGGCAGGGTCGTCTTGATGATCTCATGACGAACCAAAGAGCCGGCCATGTTACGGAACATAGCCTGGCGATGGCTGCTGTTACGGTTCAGTTGACGACCACTCTTACGATGGCGCATGACCTTATCCTTCTCAGTAAAACCTTAACCTGTGATCCGGTTACTCGTCAGCAATGCTTGCCGGCGGCCAGTTTTCCAGGCGCATGCCCAGAGACAGACCACGTGAGGCCAGCACGTCTTTAATCTCGGTAAGAGATTTTTTACCCAGGTTCGGCGTTTTCAGCAACTCAACCTCGGTACGCTGTACCAGATCACCGATGTAGTGGATAGCTTCTGCCTTGAGGCAGTTAGCAGAGCGGACAGTCAATTCCAGATCGTCAACAGGGCGCAGCAGGATCGGATCGAACTCTGGTTTCTCTTCTTTAACTTCCGGTTGACGCACGTCACGCAGGTCAACGAAAGCTTCAAGTTGTTCAGCCAGAATGGTAGCCGCACGGCGGATCGCCTCTTCAGGATCGATCGTGCCATTGGTTTCCATCTCGATTACCAGCTTGTCCAGGTCAGTACGCTGTTCTACACGCGCTGCTTCAACATTGTAGGCAATACGCTCTACAGGGCTATAGCAGGCGTCAACCAACAGACGACCGATCGGGCGCTCATCTTCTTCCGAATGAATTCGGGCAGAAGCCGGCACATAACCACGACCGCGCTGAACTTTGATACGCATGCTGATAGCAGCGTTCTCATCGGTCAGGTGGCAGATCACATGCTGAGGCTTGACGATTTCGACATCACCATCATGGGTGATGTCGGCAGCGGTCACAGGGCCAATGCCAGATTTATTCAGGGTAAGAATAACTTCGTCTTTGCCTTGAACTCTCACCGCCAGCCCTTTCAGGTTGAGCAGGATCTCCAGGATATCTTCCTGTACGCCTTCTTTGGTGCTGTACTCATGCAGTACACCATCAATCTCAACCTCGGTCACCGCGCAACCCGGCATAGATGAAAGCAGAATACGGCGCAGTGCGTTGCCAAGAGTATGGCCAAAGCCACGCTCTAAAGGCTCAAGGGTCACCTTGGCGTGCGTCGAACTGACTTGCTCGATATCTACCAGGCGCGGTTTTAGAAACTCTGTCACAGAACCCTGCATTGTGTCCTCTCTTTGGTACTAAGCTTTACTTGGAGTAAAGCTCGACGATCAGGTGTTCGTTAATGTCCGCAGACAGATCGGTACGTTCAGGCATACGCTTGAACACGCCTTCCATCTTAGCAGCATCAACTTCCAGCCAAGTCGGCTTTTCACGCTGCTCAGCCAGCTCCAGAGAAGCTTTAACACGAGACTGCTTTTTAGCCTTCTCGCGGATGCTGACTACGTCATTCGGAGATACCTGATAAGAAGCGATGTTAACAACGCGACCGTTTACCATAATTGCTTTGTGGCTAACCAGCTGACGTGACTCTGCACGAGTAGCGCCGAAGCCCATACGGTAAACAACGTTGTCCAGACGACCTTCCAGCAGTTGCAACAGGTTTGCACCGGTGTTGCCCTTCAGGCGTGCTGCTTCTTTGTAATAGTTACGGAATTGACGCTCCAGAACACCGTACATACGGCGAACTTTCTGCTTCTCACGTAACTGTACACCATAGTCAGACAGACGCGGTTTACGCGCACCGTGTTGACCAGGCGGTTGCTCAATTTTGCATTTTGAATCGATCGCGCGAACGCCAGACTTCAGGAACAGGTCTGTGCCCTCACGGCGGCTAAGCTTGAGCTTAGGACCCAAATATCTTGCCATTTTCTTTCTCCAACAATCCGAAAAGCGGCGGCGTTATACGCGGCGCTTTTTCGGCGGACGACAACCGTTATGAGGGATCGGAGTCACATCAGTAATATTAGTGATGCGGAAACCAGCCGCGTTCAGAGCGCGGATAGTAGACTCACGACCAGGACCAGGTCCTTTAACCATAACTTCCAGGTTCTTGATACCGTATTCTTTTACTGCTTCAGCACAACGTTCGGCTGCAACCTGAGCTGCAAACGGAGTTGACTTACGAGAACCACGGAAACCGGAACCACCGGCAGTTGCCCAACCCAAAGCATTACCCTGACGATCGGTAATAGTAACAATGGTGTTGTTGAAAGAAGCATGGATATGAGCCACGCCGTCAGAGACTTGCTTTCTTACACGCTTGCGTGTACGAACAGGTGCCTTTGCCATTATTCAATCACCCCGATTATTTCTTGATCGGTTTACGCGGACCCTTACGGGTACGTGCGTTGGTCTTAGTACGCTGACCGCGAACTGGCAGACCACGACGATGGCGCAAACCACGATATGTACCAAGATCCATCAGACGCTTGATGCTCAGGGTAACTTCACGACGCAAATCACCTTCTACGGTGAATTTGGCGACTGCTTCACGCAGCTGTTCAATTTGCTCTTCAGACAGCTCACTGATCTTAACATTTTCAGCAATGCCCGTAGATGCACAGATAGACTGTGAACGGGTTTTACCGATGCCGAAGATCGCGGTTAAGGCGATAACGGTATGTTTATGATCAGGAATGTTAATGCCTGCTATACGGGCCACTATGCACTCCTACTATTTTATACGGCAACACCATTCTGAAAAGCCCGTTTTCAGGATACTCAAATAATGTTGCAGCTACATACAAAAGATTGGCTGGCTAATCTAGCCAGCTCAACCCAACTTTGCAAGAAAAATATGCGAGATAATCAGCCTTGACGCTGTTTATGCTTCGGCTCGGCGCTGCAAATCACACGAACGACACCGTTACGCTTAACGATTTTGCAGTTACGACATAATTTCTTGACGGAAGCACGAACTTTCATTTTTACTCTCCGTAACTTCTCAAACGAATCTGACTAGCGGTTATAGCCTTTCAGATTTGCTTTCTTCAATGCAGACTCGTACTGACTTGACATCATCAGAGTTTGCACTTGAGCCATAAAGTCCATGATGACGACAACCACGATCAGTAGCGAGGTACCACCAAAGTAGAATGGTACTTTCATTGCATCACGCATGAACTCCGGGATCAGGCAGATGAAAGTAATGTACATCGCGCCCACCAGGGTTAAACGCGTCATTACTTTATCGATGTACTTCGCCGTTTGCTCTCCCGGACGAATTCCTGGTACGAAGGCACCGGACTTCTTCAGGTTATCTGCTGTCTCACGCGGGTTGAAAACCAACGCCGTGTAGAAGAAACAGAAGAAGATGATTGCAGACGCATAGAGTAACACATAAAGCGGTTGCCCTGGCTGCAAATACAGCGAAATCGTTGTCAGCCAGTTCCAACCGGTACCGCCCCCAAACCATGATGCGATCGTGGCCGGGAACAGAATAATGCTGGAAGCGAAGATTGCCGGGATAACCCCTGCCATGTTCACTTTCAACGGTAAGTGTGTGCTCTGTGCTGCGTAAACACGACGACCTTGTTGACGTTTCGCATAGTTAACGACGATACGACGTTGACCACGTTCGATGAAAACAACGAAGAAGGTTACTGCAAACACCAATACTGCAACCAACAGCAACAGGAGGAAGTGCAGGTCGCCTTGCCGGGCTTGCTCGATAGTATGGGCCACTGCCGGCGGAAGTCCCGCTACGATACCCGCGAAGATAATGATTGAGATACCGTTGCCGATACCACGCTCAGTAATCTGCTCGCCCAGCCACATCAGGAACATCGTCCCGGTCACCAGGCTCACAACCGCAGTAAAGTAGAATGCAAAGCCTGGGTTTAACACCAGGCCCTGCATACCAGGCATATTCGGCAGACCGGTAGCAATACCGATCGACTGGAATATGGCCAATACCAGCGTACCGTAACGGGTGTACTGGCTAATCTTGCGACGGCCAGCCTCCCCTTCTTTCTTGATTTCTGCCAACGCCGGATGAACCACCGTTAACAGCTGGATGATGATCGACGCCGAAATATACGGCATGATCCCCAGGGCAAAGATAGAAGCACGGCTGAGGGCACCACCAGAGAACATGTTAAACATTTCAATGATAGTGCCTCTCTGCTGCTCAAGCAATTTGGCAAGCACAGTGGCATCGATACCAGGAATCGGAATAAAAGAGCCGATACGGAAGACAATCAGCGCGCCGATGACAAACAAAAGTCTGCGCTTCAGCTCGCCGAGCCCGCCTTTAGCACTTTGAAAATCTAATCCTGGTTGCTTAGCCATCTGCTACTTATTCCTCAATTTTACCGCCAGCAGCCTCGATAGCAGCACGAGCGCCTTTGGTGACACGCAGACCACGCAGGGTAACCGGACGAGCGATTTCGCCAGAAAGCATAACTTTCACGAATTCGATCTGGATACCAACTACGTTAGCGGCTTTCAGCGCGTTCAGGTCGATTACGTCGCCTTCGATCAGAGCCAGCTCAGACAGACGAACTTCTGCCGTGATCATAGCTTTGCGAGAGGTGAAGCCGAATTTCGGCAAACGACGATATAAAGGCATCTGACCACCTTCAAACCCGCGACGTACGCCACCGCCAGAACGTGAGTTCTGACCTTTGTGACCACGGCCGCCGGTTTTACCCAGGCCAGAACCAATACCACGACCTACACGCTTCGGCGCATGCTTGGCACCTTCAGCCGGAGACAGAGTATTTAAACGCATCTGTTACTCCTCAACTTTAACCATGTAGGAAACCAGGTTGACCATACCGCGAACAGCAGGAGTATCCTCGCGCTCTACGGTGTGACCAATACGACGCAGACCCAGACCGAGCAGTGTAGCTTTATGCTTCGGCAGACGGCCAATGGAGCTGCGAACTTGTGTTACTTTGATAGTCTTAGCCATGGTCAATTACCCCAGAATGTCTGCAACGGATTTACCACGCTTGGCAGCGACCATTTCAGGGGACTTCATATTTGCCAAAGCATCGATAGTTGCACGAACCACGTTGATCGGGTTGGTGGAACCATAAGCTTTAGCCAATACGTTGTGCACCCCAGCGACTTCCAGGACGGCGCGCATTGCACCACCGGCGATAATACCGGTACCTTCGGAAGCCGGCTGCATGAACACACGGGAACCCGTATGAGCACCTTTAACAGGGTGCTGCAGGGTGCCGCTGTTCAGCGCGACGTTCATCATGTTGCGACGGGCTTTTTCCATCGCTTTCTGGATCGCTGCTGGAACTTCGCGAGCTTTGCCGTAGCCAAAACCTACGCGACCGTTACCATCACCAACTACAGTCAGTGCGGTAAAGCTGAAAATACGGCCACCTTTTACGGTTTTGGATACGCGGTTTACCGCGATCAGCTTTTCCTGCAGTTCGCCAGCTTGTTTTTCGATGTGAGCCATCTTAAACCTCTTCCTTAGAACTGAAGGCCAGCTTCACGGGCAGCATCTGCCAGTGCCTGGACTCGACCATGATATTGGAAACCGGAACGGTCAAAGGATACTTTCGCAATCCCTTTTTCCAACGCGCGCTCAGCCAGGGCTTTGCCCACTGCTGCTGCTGCGTCTTTGTTACCGGAATACTTCAGTTGCTCAGTGATAGCTTTTTCTAAAGTAGAAGCGGCTACCAGAACTTCAGAACCGTTTGGAGCAATTACCTGTGCGTAAATGTGACGCGGGGTACGATGTACCACCAGGCGGGTTGCACCCAGTTCTTTGAGCTTACGGCGTGCGCGGGTCGCACGACGGATACGAGCAGATTTCTTATCCATAGTGTTACCTTACTTCTTCTTAGCCTCTTTGGTACGCACGACTTCGTCGGCGTAACGGACACCCTTGCCTTTGTAAGGCTCAGGACGGCGGTAGGCACGCAGATCTGCAGCAACCTGGCCAATAACCTGCTTATCAGCGCCTTTCAGCACGATTTCAGTTTGGCTTGGGCATTCAGCAGTAATACCTGCTGGCAGCTGGTGATCGACAGGGTGAGAGAAGCCCAGGGCTAAATTCACCACGTTGCCTTTTACGGCAGCACGATAACCAACACCTACCAGTTGAAGCTTCTTGGTGAAGCCTTCGGTAACACCAACTACCATTGCGTTCAGCAGAGCGCGCGTAGTACCCGCTTGGGCCCAGGCGTTAGCAAAACCTTCGCGCGGGGCGAAAGTCAGTGCGTTAGCTTCTTGCTTCACTTCAACGGCGTCGTGGACAGTACGAGTCAGCTCGCCGTTCTTACCCTTAATCGAAATAACCTGACCGTTGAGTTTTACCTCTACGCCGGCAGGAATGACGACGGGTGCTTTTGCAACACGAGACATTCTTTCCTCCCGAATTAAGCTACGTAGCAGATAATCTCGCCACCAAGACCAGCCTGGCGAGCTGCACGATCGGTCATAACACCTTTAGAGGTAGAAATAACAGCGATACCCAAACCGGCCATAACTTTTGGCAGCTCATCTTTTTTCTTATAGATTCGCAGACCTGGACGGCTGATACGCTGAATGCTTTCTACCACTGCCTTGCCCTGGAAGTACTTCAGTACCAGTTCCAGAACAGGCTTGGCGTCGCCTTCGATTTTGAAATCTTCAATAAAACCTTCTTCCTTCAGCACGTTGGCGATTGCCAATTTCAGCTTGGAGGAAGGCATGGTGACCGCAACTTTGTTCGCGGCTTGACCGTTACGGATACGGGTCAGCATATCCGCGATCGGATCTTGCATGCTCATCTGTCTTTACTCCCGTGATTCAATTGGTAATTACCAGCTAGCCTTTTTCAAGCCTGGTACTTCACCGCGCATAGCGGCTTCACGTAGCTTGATACGGCTCAACCCGAATTTGCCCACATAACCATGTGGACGGCCAGTTTGGCGGCAGCGTTTACGCTGACGAGACGGGCTGGAATCACGCGGCAGAGTTTGCAGCTTGAGAACAGCATCCCAACGATCTTCGTCGGAAGAGTTCACACCAGAAATGATAGCTTTCAATTCCTCGCGTTTAGCGCGGTACTTGTCAGCCAGTTTCACGCGAACGACTTCGCGTGCTTTCATTGATTGCTTAGCCATCAGTAACCCTGCCTTACTTGCGGAACGGGAAGTTAAAAGCAGCCAACAGCGCGCGGCCTTCATCATCAGATTTCGCAGTAGTGGTAATGGTAATATCCAAACCACGAACGCGATCGACTTTGTCGTAGTCGATTTCTGGGAAGATGATTTGCTCGCGCACACCCATGCTGTAGTTACCACGGCCATCGAATGACTTGGCGGACAGGCCACGGAAGTCACGGATACGTGGAACAGCAATGGAAATCAGACGCTCAAAGAACTCCCACATGCGTTCGCCACGCAGAGTTACTTTACAGCCGATCGGATAGCCCTGGCGGATTTTGAAGCCTGCAACAGATTTGCGGGCTTTGGTGATCAGCGGTTTTTGACCGGAGATTGCTGTCAGGTCAGCTGCTGCGTTATCCAGCAGTTTCTTGTCAGCGATCGCTTCACCAACACCCATGTTCAGGGTGATCTTCTCGACCCGAGGGACTTGCATGACAGAGTTGTAATCAAACTGAGACATCAGTTGTTTGACTACCTCGTCTTTGTAGTAATCATGCAGTTTCGCCATCGTATTACTCCAAATTACTTGATAGTTTCGCTGTTAGACTTGAAGAAACGGACTTTTTTGCCGTCTTCGAATCTAAAGCCTACACGGTCAGCCTTACCGGTAGCCGCGTTGAAGAGAGCAATGTTAGAAACCTGAATTGCAGCTTCTTTTTCAACAATGCCGCCTGGTTGGTTCAGGGCCGGAACCGGCTTCTGATGTTTCTTAACCAGGTTGATACCTTCAACAATGACCTTGCCAGCAGACAGGACATTTTTTACTTTACCGCGTTTACCTTTGTCTTTCCCGGTAAGCACGATAACTTCGTCATCACGACGGATTTTCGCTGCCATGGTTCGCTCCTTAGAGTACTTCTGGTGCCAGAGAGATAATTTTCATGAACTTCTCATTACGCAGTTCACGAGTTACCGGCCCAAAAATACGCGTACCGATAGGCTGCTCGCTGTTATTGTTTAAAATAACGCATGCATTACCATCGAAGCGAATGACAGAACCGTCCGGGCGACGTACACCCTTCTTGGTGCGCACCACTACCGCCTTCAGCACATCGCCTTTCTTCACCTTACCGCGAGGAATTGCTTCCTTGATGGTAATTTTGATGATGTCGCCGACGCCTGCGTAGCGACGGTGCGAGCCACCTAGAACCTTGATACACATTACGCGACGTGCACCGGAGTTGTCGGCGACGTTCAGCATAGTCTGTTCTTGGATCATTTTAGTGCTCCGCTAATGTCAACTACTACTTTAAGACCTAAGTAATTTTCAGGTCGTTGAAAAGCCCCATAACCGAGGGCGCAGCATTATAACACCGCTTCCAGAGTATGGGTAGAAAAAATAAACGGCTCATTTTCTGAGCCGTTTATTAGGTGAGAGCCAGCTACTCTATTACAGAATCGCTTTCTCTACAACGCGAACCAACGTCCAGGACTTAGTCTTGGACAGTGGGCGGCATTCGCGGATTTCCACCACGTCGCCGATACCACATTCGTTGTTCTCGTCATGTACGTGCAGCTTGGTCGTACGCTTGATGAATTTCCCGTAGATCGGGTGCTTCACCGTGCGCTCGATAGCGACAACCAGGGATTTCTCCATTTTGTCACTAATAACACGACCCTGCAGAGTACGGATAATATCAGTCATTTACACACCCGCCTTTTCAGTCAGTAAAGTCTTAACGCGTGCGACGTCACGACGCACTTGTTTCAACAGGTGAGTTTGTTGCAGTTGGCCACTGGCCGCCTGCATGCGCAAGTTGAATTGCTCACGCAGCAGGTTGAGCAGCTCAGTGTTCAGCTCTTCAACGCTTTTTTCACGCAGCTCTTGTGCTTTCATTACATCACCGTCTTAGTTACAAAGGTGGTTTTGATCGGCAGTTTCGCTGCTGCCAGTTTGAATGCCTCGCGGGCAACCTCTTCTGGCACGCCGTCCATTTCGTACAGGACCTTACCAGGCTGGATCAGGGCAACCCAATACTCCACGTTACCCTTACCTTTACCCATACGCACTTCCAGCGGCTTCTCGGTGATCGGTTTGTCCGGGAATACACGGATCCAGATCTTACCTTGACGCTTAACTGCACGAGTCATTGCACGACGAGCTGCTTCGATTTGACGAGCAGTCAGACGGCCACGGCCAACAGCTTTCAGACCGAAAGTGCCGAAGCTAACATCCGTACCCTGCGCCAGACCACGGTTGCGGCCCTTGTGCATCTTACGGAATTTTGTACGCTTTGGTTGTAACATCAGCGACTCTCCTTACTTGCGGCCTTTACGCTGCTGCTTTTTAGGTTGAGCAGCCGGTTCCGGTTGTTCAACTGCAGCCATACCACCCAGGATCTCACCTTTGAAGATCCATACCTTAACGCCGATTACACCATAAGTGGTGTGCGCTTCAGATGTGTTGTAATCGATGTCCGCACGCAGTGTGTGCAACGGAACACGACCTTCACGGTACCATTCGGTACGCGCGATTTCAGCACCGCCAAGACGGCCGCTTACTTCAACTTTGATACCTTTAGCGCCAAGACGCATTGCGTTCTGTACAGCACGCTTCATAGCACGACGGAACATAACGCGACGTTCCAGCTGGGAAGTGATGCTGTCAGCAACCAATTTAGCGTCGAGTTCCGGTTTACGGACTTCGGCGATGTTAATCTGTGCAGGAACGCCAGCGATATCCGCTACGACCTTACGCAGTTTTTCGACATCTTCACCTTTCTTGCCGATAACGATGCCTGGACGAGCAGTGTGAATAGTCACACGGATGCTCTTCGCAGGACGCTCGATAACGATGCGAGAAACGGAAGCTTTCGCCAGTTCCTTAGTCAGGAATTGACGAACTTTAAAGTCGCTGTCCAGGTTGTCAGCGAATTCTTTGGTATTCGCATACCAAGTAGAGTTCCAAGGTTTGACAATACCCAGGCGAATACCATTAGGATGTACTTTCTGACCCATTGCTAGTCTCCAGAGTCTCAGCGATCGGACACAACCACAGTAATGTGGCTGGTGCGCTTCAGGATGCGATCTGCACGACCTTTCGCACGCGGCATAATGCGCTTCATGCTTGGGCCTTCGTCTACGAAGATTTTCGTGACTTTCAGATCATCGATGTCAGCGCCATCGTTGTGTTCTGCGTTAGCAATGGCAGACTCCAGCACTTTCTTAACCAGACCAGCAGCTTTCTTGTTGGTGTAGGTCAGAGTTTCCAGAGCTTGCGACACTTTCTTACCGCGGATCAGGTCTGCAACAAGGCGAACCTTCTGAGCAGAAGAACGAGCGTGGCGATGTTTAGCGATAGTTTCCATCTCTTCCTCCTACCTTAGCGCTTTTTAGCTTTTTTATCAGCCGCATGGCCGCGATAAGTACGAGTCGGCGCGAATTCACCCAGTTTGTGACCGACCATTTCATCGGAAACGAACACTGGTACGTGCTGACGACCATTATGGACAGCGATGGTCAAACCGATCATGTTAGGAAAGATCGTTGAACGACGGGACCAAGTGCGCAAAGGCTTCTTGTCACCGCTTTCCACCGCTTTCTCTACCTTCTTCAGCAAGTGCAGGTCAATAAAAGGACCTTTCTTGAGAGAACGTGGCATGGCTTATCCTCTAATTATTTTTTGCTACGGCGACGTACGATGAACTTATCAGTACGCTTGTTGCTACGGGTCTTCTTACCTTTGGTCTGAACGCCCCACGGAGTTACCGGGTGCTTACCAAAGTTACGACCTTCACCACCACCGTGCGGGTGATCTACCGGGTTCATCGCCGTACCGCGAACGGTAGGACGAACACCACGCCAACGTGCAGCACCTGCTTTACCCAGAACGCGAAGCATATGTTCAGCGTTACCGACTTCACCCAGGGTGGCGCGGCAATCAACTGGAACTTTACGCATTTCGCCTGAGCGCAGACGCAGAGTTACGTAGGAACCATCACGAGCAACGATCTGAACGTAGGCACCGGCTGAACGAGCCATCTGGCCGCCTTTACCTGGTTTCATTTCTACGTTGTGAACCGTTGAACCAACTGGGATGTTACGCATCGGCAGGGTGTTACCCGTTTTGATTGCAGCATCAACGCCAGATTGAATCTGGTCACCAGCTTTCAGGCCTTTCGGCGCCAGGATGTAACGGCGTTCGCCGTCTTTGTACAGAACCAGCGCGATGTTCGCGGAACGGTTCGGATCGTACTCCAGACGCTCAACCACAGCAGGGATACCGTCTTTGTTGCGCTTGAAGTCAACCAGACGATAATGTTGCTTGTGGCCACCACCGATATGACGGGTGGTGATACGGCCATTGTTGTTACGACCACCGCTTTTGCTCAGTTTTTCCAGCAGCGGGGCATAAGGTTTACCCTTGTGCAGCTCAGGGTTAACCACTTTAACAACGTGGCGACGACCCGGAGATGTAGGTTTACATTTAACAATTGCCATTGTTCTTACTCCTCCGACTTACTCTGCGCCGCCGATGAAGTCCAGATTCTGGCCTTCTTTCAGGGTGACGTAAGCTTTTTTCCAGTCGCTACGACGACCAACACGCTGACCGTGACGTTTCACTTTCCCTTTAACTACCAGGGTGTTCACGTCTTCGACTTCGACTTCAAACAGTTTCTGCACTGCAGCTTTGATTTCTGCTTTGGTCGCGTCTTTGGCAACTTTGAGTACGATGGTGTTGCTTTTTTCCATCGCAGCGGATGCTTTTTCAGATACGTGCGGTGCACGCAGCACTTTCAGCAAACGTTCTTCACGGATCATGCCAGCATCTCCTCAACTTGCTTCACAGCATCAGCAGTCATAACCACTTTGTCGAAGGCGATCAGGCTAACCGGATCGATACCTGCTACATCGCGCACGTCAACCTTGTACAGGTTGCGAGCTGCCAGGAACAGATTCTCATCCAGTTCACCGGTCACGATCAGCACGTCTTCCAGAGCCATATCTTTCAGTTTCTGTGCCAGCAGCTTAGTTTTAGGCGCTTCTACAGAGAACTTCTCGACAACGATCAGACGATCTTGACGTACCAGTTCGGACAGGATGCTTTTCAGCGCGCCGCGGTACATCTTTTTGTTTACTTTCTGACTGTGGTCCTGTGGCTTGGCAGCGAAGGTCACACCACCGGAACGCCAGATCGGGCTCTTTACAGAACCTGAACGCGCACGGCCGGTACCTTTCTGACGCCATGGCTTTTTGCCGGAACCAGTCACTTCAGCACGGGTCTTCTGAGCACGGGTACCTTGACGGGCACCTGCTGCATAAGCAACAACAACCTGGTGTACCAGCGCTTCGTTGAAATCACGACCGAAGGTAGTTTCGGAAACAGTCAGCGCGCTTTGCGCGTCTTTCAATACTAATTCCATTGCTATCCCCTTACGCCTTCACAGCTGGTTTAACGATCAGGTTGCCACCGGTTGCGCCCGGTACAGCACCCTTAACCAGCAGCAGGTTGCGCTCAGCGTCAACACGTACTACGTCCAGGCTTTGAACGGTTACACGCTCGTCACCCAGGTGGCCAGCCATTTTCTTGCCTTTGAACACTTTGCCCGGAGTCTGGTTCTGACCGATAGAACCCGGAACGCGGTGAGACAAGGAGTTACCGTGGGTAGCGTCTTGGGTACGGAAGTTCCAGCGCTTTACAGTGCCAGCAAAACCTTTACCTTTAGAAGTACCGGTAACATCGACTTTTTTAACGTCAGCGAAGATTTCTACGCTGATTTCTTGACCTGCAGCGAACTCTTGACCTTCTTCAAGGCGGAATTCCCACAGACCACGGCCAGCTTCAACGCCAGCTTTAGCGAAATGACCCGCTTCCGGTTTGGTCACACGGTTAGCTTTTTTGCTACCGGTAGTGACCTGAATGGCACGGTATCCGTCGTTCGCCAGGTCTTTAACCTGAGTCACGCGGTTCGCTTCAATTTCAATCACGGTTACTGGGATAGAAACGCCATCTTCAGTGAAGATACGAGTCATGCCCACTTTTTTACCGACTAAACCAATCATTGTTTCAACCTCTCAATCGCTCAATGACCTGATTAACCCAGGCTGATCTGCACGTCTACACCGGCAGCCAGATCCAGACGCATCAGAGCATCAACGGTTTTCTCGGTTGGCTCAACGATGTCAACCAGACGCTTGTGAGTGCGAATCTCGTACTGATCGCGCGCGTCTTTGTTAACGTGCGGAGAGATCAGAACGGTAAAGCGCTCTTTGCGAGTTGGCAGCGGGATCGGACCACGGACTTGCGCACCAGTGCGCTTAGCAGTCTCGACGATTTCCGCGGTTGATTGATCGATCAGACGATGATCAAACGCTTTCAGGCGGATACGGATTCTTTGGTTCTGCATGAGACCAGAGCTCCAATTATTTATAAACGTAAATAATTACTCCTCACACCCATTTCGATTGATGGGGGAGTGTAATCGTCAACATATAACCCCCATATCGGGAGTATTGTTCGAAAGGCAAAAACGGCCTGCCAATCGACTGATTCGCTAAAATCAGGCTTACCAAGATTAGGTAAGCCCGCGCATTATACGCAAAATGAGCCAGGAAGCAAGCCGCAGTTGGAAATATGCTCAGGATATCGCCACTTTTAATGAAGAGGGGAATTCAACGCGGCAGAACGAGCGAAAAGGAATGGTTTATGCACGGAGCGATGCGGGCAGTGGCTCCCCTGCCCCGCCGCACATGCCATGCGGCCGCCGGCAGAAGAGTCATCGGCGTAGGTAAAAGCGATAATGTCAGTCTTTGCGTTCCAGGATCTGGGCCTGGGCGTAATTTTGGATACCCAGCCGCGCAATCAGATCCAGTTCGGTTTCCAGCCAGTCGATGTGCTCTTCCTCATCGGCCAGGATTTCTATCATCAGGTCGCGGCTGACGTAATCGTGAATGGAATCAGCATAGGCGATACCTTCGCGCAGGTTCTTGGCGCCATCGAGCTCCAAAGCCAGATCGGAGCGCAGCATCTCTTCGATGTCCTCGCCGATGTTCAGCTTGCCGAGGTCCTGCAGATTAGGCAGACCTTCCAGAAACAGAATGCGCTCGATGTAGCGATCGGCATGTTTCATTTCGTCGATCGACTCGTGATATTCCTTGTCGTTGAGGCGCATTAAACCCCAATTCTTGAACATGCGGGCGTGCAGGAAATATTGATTGATGGCAACCAGCTCGTTTCCAAGCAGCTTGTTGAGGTGAGCAATGATCTTTTTATCGCCTTTCATAGGTAAATCCTCCTGACCGGTTCTAAAAGTGTAGAACCTGTAGGCCAAGAGTCAAAAAATAACCTTACCTTTTGTTAGGCAACTTCGTGCATCGGAATAATGGTTCCGCGTTCCTCCACCATAATTTGTCTTGCCTGACGAATGCATTTTCCACAGTCGGTACCAATCGGCACTAATTCACGCAGCTGCTTCATGGTATGAGGATTGTGCTGACGCACGGCCTTGCGGATCGCTTTGTCAGTCACGGCATTACACAGACATACATACATAGAGAGACTCACTTCTTAACCAATATTCTGAGTCTAAATAAGAATGCTTTTTATTTCAATTAAGATTTATACGAACTGCATAAAAAAAGGGCACCGAAGTGCCCTCTTTACTGTGTCGAAAAATTATACGCGATTAAGCGATAACTTTAGCAACAACACCAGCGCCTACAGTACGGCCGCCTTCACGGATTGCGAAACGCAGACCGTCGTCCATCGCGATTGGGTGAATCAGGGTAACAACCATGTTCACGTTGTCGCCAGGCATTACCATCTCAACGCCTTCTGGCAGTTCGATGGTACCGGTCACGTCAGTAGTACGGAAGTAGAACTGTGGACGGTAGCCTTTGAAGAATGGAGTGTGACGACCACCTTCTTCTTTGCTCAGGATGTAAACTTCTGAGTCGAATTTGGTGTGTGGCTTGATGGAACCTGGTTTAGCCAGAACCTGACCACGTTCGATGTCTTCACGCTTGATACCACGCAGCAGAACACCTACGTTCTCACCGGCACGGCCTTCGTCCAGCAGTTTGCGGAACATTTCAACGCCGGTACAGGTAGACTTGACGGTGTCTTTGATACCAACGATTTCAACTTCTTCGCCAACTTTGATGATACCGCGCTCAACACGACCGGTAACCACGGTACCACGACCGGAGATGGAGAATACGTCTTCGATTGGCAGCAGGAACGGCTTGTCGATAGCGCGCTCTGGTTCTGGGATGTAAGTATCCAGGTGGCCAGCCAGCTCGATGATTTTAGCTTCCCACTCGGCTTCGCCTTCCAGCGCTTTCAGCGCGGAACCGCGAACTACCGGCAGGTCATCGCCAGGGAAGTCGTAAGCGGACAGCAGTTCGCGAACTTCCATTTCTACCAGTTCCAGCAGCTCTTCATCATCAACCATGTCGCATTTGTTCATGAATACGATGATGAAAGGAACGCCAACCTGACGACCCAGCAGGATGTGCTCACGGGTCTGAGGCATTGGGCCGTCAGTCGCAGCAACAACCAGGATAGCGCCGTCCATCTGAGCAGCACCGGTGATCATGTTTTTAACGTAGTCGGCGTGCCCTGGGCAGTCAACGTGCGCGTAGTGGCGAGTCGGGGTGTCATACTCAACGTGGGAAGTGTTGATGGTGATACCACGAGCTTTTTCTTCTGGCGCGTTATCGATCTGGTCGAAAGCACGCGCAGAACCGCCGTAGGTTTTAGCCAGAACGGTGGTGATCGCTGCAGTCAGGGTAGTTTTACCGTGGTCAACGTGGCCGATAGTACCAACGTTAACGTGCGGTTTGGAACGTTCAAATTTTTCTTTAGACACGGCTATATTCCTTACTCTTATGCTCCCCCCTCATGGAGAGAGCACTGATCAATGTGTTAAACCCGAAAGCTTATTTACCACGGGCTTCAATAACGGCCTGAGCGACGTTGTTCGGCGCATCATCGTACTTCAGGAACTCCATGGAGTAAGAAGCACGGCCTTTGGTCAGAGAACGCAGTTGAGTTGCGTAGCCGAACATCTCGGACAACGGAACTTCAGCGTGAATCTGAACGCCGGTAGCGTTGGATTCCTGACCTTTCAGTTGACCACGACGACGGCTAAGGTCACCGATGACGTCACCAGTGTTCTCTTCCGGCGTTTCAACTTCAACCTTCATGATCGGCTCAAGCAAAACAGGTTTCGCTTTCTTAAAGCCATCTTTAAAGGCGATAGACGCGGCCAGTTTAAACGCCAATTCGGAGGAGTCAACATCGTGGAAAGAACCGAAATGCAGACGCACACCGAGATCAACTACCGGGTAACCGGCCAGTGGACCAGACTTCATCTGCTCCTGGAGGCCTTTATCAATGGCAGGGATGTATTCCGTTGGGATCACACCGCCTTTGATGTCATTGACGAACTCGTAGCCTTTCGCATTTGAGCCCGGCTCCAGTGGGTACATGTCGATAACAACATGACCATACTGACCACGACCACCAGACTGCTTGGCGTGTTTACCTTCGATATCGGTAACTTTGGCGCGAATCGCTTCACGGTAAGCAACCTGAGGTTTACCCACGTTAGCTTCTACGTTGAATTCACGCTTCATGCGGTCAACCAGGATGTCCAGGTGAAGCTCACCCATACCTGCGATGATGGTCTGACCTGATTCTTCGTCAGTCCATACGCGGAATGATGGGTCTTCCTTCGCCAGACGGCCCAGAGCCAGACCCATTTTTTCCTGGTCAGCTTTGGTTTTTGGTTCAACTGCAACGGAGATCACCGGCTCAGGGAATTCCATGCGCTCCAGAATGATCACGTGGTTTGGATCACACAGGGTGTCACCGGTAGTCACGTCTTTCAGACCGATAGCCGCAGCGATGTCGCCTGCGCGAACTTCTTTGATCTCTTCACGCTTGTTAGCGTGCATCTGAACGATACGGCCCAGACGCTCACGCGCCGCCTTAACGGAGTTCAGCACGGTGTCGCCGGAGTTAACGATACCGGAGTACACGCGGAAGAAGGTCAGGTTACCCACGAACGGGTCGGTAGCAATTTTGAAGGCCAGTGCAGCAAATGGCTCATCATCGCTAGCGTGACGCTCAGCCGGGGTATCTTTACCGTCGTCCAGGATGCCGTTGATCGCAGGTACGTCAACCGGGGATGGCAGGTAATCAATTACCGCATCCAGCATTGCCTGCACGCCTTTGTTTTTAAAGGCGGAACCACAGGTAACCAAGATGATTTCGTTGTTCAGCACGCGCTGACGCAGAGAGGTCTTGATTTCTTCCTCGGTCAGCTCTTCGCCGCCCAAGTACTTGTCCATCAGTTCATCAGAAGCTTCAGCTGCCGATTCAACCAGGTTCTGGCGCCATTCTGCGGCCAGCTCTTGCATGTCAGCCGGGATCTCTTCGTATTCGAAGGTCACGCCTGCATCAGCTTCGTTCCAGTTGATGGCTTTCATTTTCACCAGGTCGATAACGCCGGTGAATTTCTCTTCTGCGCCGATAGCCAGCTGCAGTGGAACCGGGTTAGCGCCCAGACGAGATTTGATCTGACCAACAACTTTCAGGAAGTTGGCACCCATGCGGTCCATTTTGTTAACGAACGCGATGCGTGGAACTTTGTATTTGTTAGCCTGACGCCATACAGTTTCAGACTGTGGCTGAACACCACCAACAGCACAGTAAACCATTACCGCACCATCAAGAACACGCATGGAACGTTCTACTTCGATGGTGAAGTCAACGTGTCCCGGGGTGTCGATGATGTTTACGCGGTGCGGTTCAAACTGCTTGGCCATACCAGACCAGAAGGCAGTAGTCGCTGCAGAAGTGATGGTAATACCACGCTCCTGCTCCTGTTCCATCCAGTCCATGGTGGCAGCGCCGTCATGAACTTCACCGATTTTGTGGTTTACACCGGTGTAGAACAGAATACGTTCGGTAGTGGTGGTTTTACCGGCGTCGATGTGAGCACTGATACCGATGTTACGATAGCGCTCAATGGGTGTTGTACGAGCCATTTGATTCCTCTATTCCTAGGGCGTTCAAGTTCGGTTAACCCAAGCGGGTTGGCTTGACGCGCCCGCTTGGTTAGCATAACTACTGCGTGGCAATTACCAGCGGTAGTGGGCGAACGCCTTGTTGGCTTCGGCCATACGGTGAACGTCTTCACGCTTCTTAACAGCAGAACCTTTGTTCTCTGCTGCGTCAGACAGCTCGTTCGCCAGGCGCAGAGCCATGGATTTATCACCGCGTTTACGTGCAGCATCAACGATCCAACGCATTGCCAGAGCATTACGACGGACCGGGCGGACTTCAACTGGTACCTGATAAGTAGAACCACCAACGCGGCGAGACTTAACTTCTACAGTCGGGCGAACGTTGTCGAGAGCTACTTCGAAAGCTTCCAGGTGCTCTTTACCAGAACGCTGAGCCAGGGTCTCCAGCGCGGTATAGACGATTGCTTCTGCAGTAGATTTTTTACCGTCTACCATCAGGATATTTACAAATTTGGCCAACAGCTCGGATCCGAACTTAGGATCTGGCAGGATTTTACGTTGGCCGATTACGCGACGACGTGGCATGGAAATACTCCGTTGTTAATTCAGGATTGTCCAAAACTCTACGAGTTTATTTTGACATTAAAGTGAAAATGTTTGGCCTTACTTAACGGAGAACCATTAAGCCTTTGGCTTCTTCACGCCGTACTTGGAACGAGCTTGCTTACGGTCTTTAACACCGGAGCAGTCAAGTGCACCACGGACGGTGTGGTAACGCACACCTGGCAGGTCTTTAACACGACCGCCACGGATCAGGATCACGGAGTGTTCCTGCAGGTTGTGACCTTCACCACCGATGTAGGAAGTCACTTCGAAACCGTTGGTCAAACGCACACGGCAAACTTTACGCAGTGCGGAGTTTGGTTTTTTCGGGGTGGTGGTATATACGCGGGTACATACGCCACGTTTCTGCGGGCAAGCTTCCAGCGCTGGAACGTTGCTTTTAGCAGCCTTCACAGAGCGTGGTTTGCGAACCAGCTGATTAATTGTTGCCATTAAAAAAGCTCCTGGTTTTTGCTTCGTACTAGCTTCGTAAACATGTGATAAATCCCCTCGTATGCACTACTGGCAAAGTACGAGGACGCAGAATTTTATGGCTGACCAGTAGAGGTGTCAAGAAATATACAACATCACTCTCATCACCAGGCCATTTGGCTGCGATGTTTTTCGGTTAATTCAACGAAGTGATTATAGCCGACGACGGCTATCTTGTGTGAAAAATGACCAGCCAGCCCTCTGGCTTCCAGGTCGTCCTGCAGCGCATACAGGGATATGGGGGCGCTGAGCAGCAATTCAAGATGCGCGCCGCCGGCCAGGCCTGCCAGCACGCCGTCCTGCAGCAACAGCAGGGCGTCGCCTTCCGCCGTCAGGCGCAGCAGCGCGGGTAAATCGCATTGCGAGGGAGCATGGCTCAGGGTATACAGCATCAAAAATTCCTAAAAGGTCATCACCGCATCAAAACCGGCCAGCGCGCGGCGCAATTCGTCCGGCGCCAGCACCTCGGCGTCCAGCACCCAATCCTTCACCTGGCTCAGGCCGCGCTCCTGCAGCGAAGCCTGGCACAGATAGCATTGCTCGACGTCATACAGCGGCAGCACGCCAAAGGTGGCGATGTAATTGCGCGCCAGAATTTTTTCCGGCCGCTGGCCGGGCAGCAGCTGCAACACGCCGTCGCCGATAAAAAACACGCCCAGATCTTCACTTAACGCCGAGGTGGCGAGCAAGGCGTCCAGCCCTTCCCTGCCGCCGGCGTTGCCGTGCGGCCCGTGGGTAAACACAAAAGCGACTCGTTTCATCATGTCCTCAGAACTGCACCAGGCGATCGCAGCGCAGCGAGGCCTCGGCCAACGAGCCCAGCCCGCTCAGGGTGAAACCGGGCTGCAGGTTGGCACCGGCCAGCCCCAGCTGGGCCGCCTCCTGCTCGTCGGTCACGCCGCGTCGCAGCGCCGCGGCCACGCAGACATTGAGCGCAACGCCATGCTGCTGCGCCAGTTGCACCCAGCCGCGCACCAAATCGAACTCGTCGCCGGCGGGGGCGGTCAACCGGTTGGCGTTCAGCACCCCTTCGCGATAGAAAAATACGCTGGAGAGCCGGTGCCCCCTGGTCAACAGCGCCTGCGCGAACTGATAGGCGCTGCTGGCCTGCTGGGTGCCGTAGGCCGGCCCGGTGACCAGCAAACAGTAATCGAGCATCAACGGTCGCTTCCCAGCAGATCGCCGCTTTTGAACTGGCGAATGTACAGATAGACGGTGTGCTTGGAGATGTTCAGACGATCGGCCACCTGGTTGATCGCATCCTTGATATCGAAGATGCCCTTCTCATAGAGATTGAGCACCACCTGCCGATTTTTGGCGTTGTTGGAAACGTTGCGATCGGCATTCACCTCTTCGATGGTGAACTCCAGCGTTTGCGCCACCAGATCGTCTACGGAGGAGGCGAAATTCACCGAAGAAGGCACCTCCTGCGTTTCCGGCGGCATAAAGGTCTGCATGATTTGGGAGAACGGCACATCGAGGTTCATGTTGATGCACAGCAGGCCGATCACCCGCTGCTCGCGGTTGCGGATGGCGATGGTCACCGACTTCATCAGCACGCCGCTTTTGGCGCGAGTGAAATAGGCCTTCGACACGCTGCTGTCGTCGCCGGCCATGTCGTGCAGCATGCGCAACGCCAGGTCGGTGATCGGCGAGCCTATCTTGCGCCCGGTATGTTCGCCGTTGGCGATGCGCACCGCCGAGCAGTTCAAATCTTCCAGCGCGTGCAGCACTATCTCGCAGTGGCCGCCAATCAGCATCGCCAGGCCGTCGACCACCGCTTCATACGACTTCAGGATTTCATGATCCGTCTGGCTAAACGGACGTTCATTCAGCAAATCAAGTTCGCTGGCTTCGCTGGATAAAAGCGAATTAGACATCGAAAATACCACCCTCATAGATCGCCTGTGCCAGGGGGCGCAGCTAAAACAGCTCGGGCAGGCTTTTTTCCGCAGGCGGCACGCCGTCAGGCATCCCGCAGGATAACAGGCGGTTATCAGCATGAAACGGCACGGCGAGCCTCCGCGGGCCAAGACGGCCGGGAGCAGTTTTAGGTACACGCCCTAAGGGGCAGGCGCATGACTCATAAGTCCGGATTATTAGTCTAGCAAAACTGCCAGAGTAAAGTCCTTGCGTTTGCGCGTGGTATTGACGTTAAGCCCGATGCCCGGCAGGCGTCAAGCGATCAATGGGAAGGGGGCTGCGGTGGGCGGAAATGAAAACCGCCGCGAAGGGCATTCGCGGCGGTGGCAGGCAAAAGCTCGGCCTTATTTCGCTTTGGCGTCTGCCGCAGCGGCAGCGGGCTTCTCAGCCTTGGCGTCGGCTTTCGGCGCCGCTTTCACGTCCAGCAGTTCAACGTCGAACACCAGGGTAGAGTTAGCCGGGATGCCCGGAACGCCGGTTTTACCGTAGGCCAGCGCCGGTGGGATGACCAGCTTGATCTTGCCGCCTTTCTTGATGTGTTTCAGGCCTTCGGTCCAGCCCGGGATCACGCCGTCCAGACGGAATGACAGCGGCTCGCCGCGGGTGTACGAGTTGTCGAACTCGGTGCCGTCGGTCAGGGTGCCTTTGTAGTTGACCACCACGGTATCACTGTCTTTCGGCGCTTCACCGGCACCAGGTTTCTCTACCTGATACAGCAGGCCGGATTCGGTTTTCTTCACGCCTTTTTCTTTGGCGAAGGTGTCACGATACTTGGCGCCTTTGGCTTCGTTGTCTTTGGCGTCCTGCTCCATCTTCGCCTGAGCGGAAGCCTTCACGCGCGCTTCGAAACCCTGCAGGGTCTTTTCGATGTCCGCGTCGTTCAGCTTGCTCTTGTTGGCGAACGCATCCTGAACGCCGGAAATCAGCTGATCCTTGTCCAGTTTGATGCCCAACTTCTCTTGCTCTTTCAGAGAGTTGTCCATGTAACGGCCCAGAGAAGCGCCCAGCGCGTAAGCCGCTTGCTCGTCATCGTTCTTGAATTTTCCGGTGCTTGGCGCAGCGGCTGCAGCGTCAGCTGGCTTGGCGGCATCGGCGGCCATGACCTGGGTCGCATTCAGAGCAAAAGCCATGGTGGTTGCCAGAAGCGTGACTTTAAACAAAGATTTCATCCATTTCTCCAGTGTCTGAAGCGGTGCCCCAAACAATCATTAAGTAAGATAACCGGGCTACTATAGCTGCCTGAAAGCAAACAAAACAGTCGCACAGGTAACCAATCGAGTCAAAGTGTGACTCCTGCTTTACGGAGAAGTTTCCTTAAACGTGCTACCCGTATGATAAATCAGATTTTTCTTGCCGCTCATCCGACAACGCCAGCAAAAACCGCCGCGCCCGGCGCGTGACTTTTCAGCACTTTACACAGTTTATCCGCGCCTTGTGCCCCGCTCGATCAAATAGCGCAGGCAAACCCGGCGGCAGCTGTTAACATAGCGCCGGAATCAGGATTTAACCGCGTCAGAGGTAGCCTCATGCACAACGCCGACACCCAAAGCCTGCTACAGCGGCTTGAAGAACTGGAGAGCCGTCAGGCTTTTCAGGAGCTCACCATCGAAGAGCTCAACCAGACCGTAGTTCAGCATCAAATGGAGATGTTGAAGATGCGCGAACACCTGCGCATGCTGACCGACAAGCTGCGTTCGACCCAAACCTCGATGATCGCCTCGCAGTCGGAAGAAACGCCGCCGCCGCACTACTGAGCGCCGATAAAAAAGGGCAGCCGATGGCCGCCCTTTTTTGCAGTTACTGCGCCGCGCTTAGTGGCAGCCGCAACCGCCGTTACCGCAACCGCCTTTCTGGCCGTGGTCGTGGTCATGATCGTGGCCGTGATCGTGGCCGCCGCAGCAGCCGTCGCCGTGTTCGTGGTGATGATCGTGCTCGCCGTGTACGTGACCGTGCGCCAGCTCTTCTGCGGTCGCTTCGCGGATCGCGACAACTTCCACGTTGAAGTTCAGGTTCTGGCCGGCCAGCATGTGGTTGCCATCGACCACCACGTGGTCGCCGTCAACTTCGGTGATTTCAACCGGAACCGGGCCCTGATCGGTATCAGCCAGGAAACGCATGCCAACCTGCAGTTCGTCAACGCCCATGAAGACGTCTTTAGGAACGCGCTGCACCAGGTTTTCGTCGTAGTTGCCGTACGCATCGTTAGCGCCAACGTTCACGTCAAAGCGATCGCCGGCTTCGTGGCCTTCGAGCGCTTTTTCCAGACCTGCGATCAGAGAACCATGCCCGTGCAGATAGTCCAGCGGTGCACTCACCGGAGACTCATCAACCAAAACACCGTCTTCTGTACGTACTTGGTAAGCCAGGCTGACCACCAAGTCTTTTGCTACTTTCATGATATCTCCTACCGTTGGATACTTGGACGCGAGCCTGCAAACCAGAGCCGCGCCTTTTCCGGACAGATTGTATCGGAAATCTGCCCCGCTGTACCCTTCAGCATAAAAAAACGCGCCGGATAACGCTACTCCGGATGGAAAATACCGATCACCTGTTCCTGCGGCCGAACGTGTTTTTCCACCTGCTTTTCGGTCTGCCGCTGATGGTGACCGCACTTGACGCACTCCACCACTTCGACCTGATCTTCGCGCCAAACCGCCAACGTATCCATAGCGTTACAGCTCGGGCATACCGCGCCGGCGATAAACCTTTTACGTGTTACAGACATCTCTGTGCTCCCGCTTATTCGTATTCGTCCCAGCCGTCGAACTGGCGACTCTCTTTTTGCATTTCGCGATGGAAAAGTTCTTCCAGTTCGCGCCGCGCCTCTTTCACGCGGGAAATTTGCGCCACGTCGCCCTGATGCGGGGGCATCAGTTCGCGCAGCATGCGCATGTCCAGCCGGCGGAAATGCTGCTGGGCGCGATAGGCCTGATGCGGATGCATGCCCAGCTCCATCAGCGCCTTGCGCCCCAGCTCCAGCGCGCTGGAGAAGGTTTCGCGGCTGAACTGCTTCACCCCGGCCTGCAGCAGCTCATGCGCCTCAACGCGACCGCGCGCGCGCGCCAGAATGCTCAGATTCGGGAAGTGCTGCTGGCACAAACGCACGATCTCCAGGGTATCTTCCGGCTCGTTGCAGGTGATCACGATCGACCTGGCCTTCTCGGCCCCCGCCGCGCGCAGCAGCTCCAGCTCGGTGGCGTCGCCATAGTACACCTTGTAGCCATAGCGCCGCAGCACGCCGACGGCGCTAACGTCGCGCTCCAGCACGGTAATGCGCATTTTGTTGGCCATCAGCAGGCGGCCTATCACCTGGCCAAAGCGCCCGAAACCGACGATGATCACCTGCGGATCGTCATCTTCGACGTAAGGCGTTTCTTCGTCTTCGTCTTTGGCGTTGTAACGGCGCGCCAGAATGCGGTCGATAATCTGCATCAGCAGCGGCGTGGTCATCATCGACAGCGTCACCACCACCAACAGCAGGGAAAGCTGGTCAGGCTGCAGCACCTTCTGCGCACCCGCCGCCGAGAACAGCACGAAAGCGAACTCGCCGCCCTGGCTGAGCACGCCGGCAAACTGCAAACGCACCGAGCTGCGCAGGCCGAAAATGCGCGACAGCGTATAGAGCACCCCGGACTTGATGGCCACCAGCAGCAGCACGCCAATCAGCACTTCGGCCAGATGGGTATAGAGTACGCCGATATTCAGCGCCATGCCCACCGAGATAAAGAACAGCCCCAGCAGCAGGCCTTTGAACGGCTCAATCGAAATCTCCAGCTCGTGGCGATACTCGCTCTCCGCCAGCAATACGCCGGCGATGAAGGTGCCAAGCGCCATCGACAGGCCGAGCGCGTCCATAAACAGCGCCGCGCCCAATACCACCAGCAGTGCGGCGGCGGTGAAGATCTCGCGCACGCCGGAAGCGGCGATATAGCGAAACAGCGGCCGCAGCAGGAAGCGGCCGCCGATCAGCATGCCGCCGAACGCCGCCACCTTGAGCGCTATCTTCGCCCAGTCGTCGCTGCTGCCGCCGGCGCCCGCCAGAATAGGGATCAGCGCCAGGGCCGGGATCACCGCCATATCCTGGAACAGCAATACCGAGAAGCCCAGCTGGCCGCCTTCGTTGCGGTTCATGCCCTTCTCGCGCATCAGCTGCAGCGCCATGGCGGTGGAAGACATCGCCAGGCCGATACCGCCGATCACCGCCGCCTGCCAGGCGAACTGCGTCAGATACAGCAACCCGCCCAGCACCGCCGCGCTGAGCAACACCTGGCCGGCGCCGACGCCGAAGATCGAGCGGCGCAGTTCCCACAGCTTGCTGGGGTTCAGCTCCAGCCCGATGATGAACATCAGGAATACCACCCCGAGTTCGGAGAAGTGCAGAATTTCATCGACGTCGCGAATGAAACCCAATCCCCAGGGGCCGATGGCGATACCGGCGATCAGGTAGCCCAGCACCGCGCCGATACCCAGCCGCCGGGCGATCGGCACCGTCACCACGGCGGCGAACAGAAACAGCAGAATGGCGGTGAGTAAGGTCGAGCCTTCCATGATTAGCGCCCTCCGTGCGGCAGCGGGTTACGCAGCCAGTCGCCATAGGCGTCGGCATGGCTTTTCAGCACCTCCGGCTTTTGCCGGCGCGCCCAGTACACCAGGATCGGCGTCAGCCAGTGCATGTGGCACATGGCGGCGGTCAGTTCGAACGGGCGCAGGATATCCTCCATCGGATAACGGTTATAACCGCCGGTGCGGTAGGCGCCCTCCGGTTCGCCGGTGGTGATCACCGAACGCCAATACTTGCCCGCCAGCGCATTGCCGCCCACGCCGCTGGCGAAGCCGCGCGACAGCACGCGATCCAGCCACTCTTTCAGCAGCGCCGGGCAGCTGTAAGTATAAAGAGGATGTTGAAAAACAATGACCTGATGGTCACGCAGCAGCTGTTGTTCGTGGTGAATATCGATAAAAAAGTCAGGATAGTGCGCGTATAAATCGTGCACGGTGACATGTTCCAACTGCTGCGCCGGTCGAAGCAAAACCCGGTTAGCCACCGAGTCATGGGATTCCGGATGGGCATACAGCAGCAGGACCTTGGGCGGCTGCGACATCATTCCCCTCCAAAGCGTCGTCAGGGTAGCGGTTTTCCGTTACCATGCAGCGCAAAGACAAAAACAGCGCGCTCAATCGGCGCTGTTACCTTAATGATAATTTAACATACTCTGAACATACGGCGCTTTATGATTGTATTCTCCTCGCTACAAATCCGACGCGGCACCCGCGTCCTGCTGGACAACGCCACGGCGACGGTTAATCCAGGTCAGAAGGTCGGCCTGGTGGGCAAGAACGGCTGCGGCAAATCGACGCTGCTGGCGCTGCTGAAGGGCGAAATCGCCGCGGACGGCGGCAGCTATACCTTCCCCGGCAACTGGGCGCTGGCCTGGGTCAACCAGGAGACGCCGGCGCTGGAGGTGCCGGCGATCGAGTATGTTATCGACGGCGACCGCGAGTTCCGCCAGCTGGAAGCCGAGTTGCAGCTGGCGAACGAGCAAAACGACGGCCACGCCATCGCCACGCTGCACGGCAAGCTGGACGCCATCGACGCCTGGACCATCCGCGCCCGCGCCGCCAGCCTGCTGCACGGCCTCGGCTTCTCCAATGAGCAGCTGCAAAGCCCGGTGCGCGCCTTCTCGGGCGGCTGGCGCATGCGTCTCAACCTGGCGCAGGCGCTGGTGTGCCGCTCGGACCTGCTGCTGCTCGACGAACCGACCAACCACCTGGATCTCGATGCGGTGATCTGGCTGGAACGCTGGCTGAAAAACTACCCGGGCACGCTGGTGCTGATCTCGCACGACCGCGACTTCCTCGATCCGATCGTCGACAAGATCCTGCATATCGAGCAGCAGGCGATGAACGAATACACCGGCAACTACTCCTCGTTCGAGCGCCAGCGCGCCACCAAGCTGGCGCAGCAACAGTCGCTGTATCAGCACCAGCAGGAGAAAGTGGCGCATCTGCAGAGCTACATCGACCGCTTCCGCGCCCAGGCCACCAAGGCCAAACAGGCGCAGAGCCGCATCAAGATGCTGGAGCGCATGGAGCTGATCGCCCCGGCCCACGTCGACAACCCGTTCACCTTCAGCTTCCGCGCGCCGGAGAGCCTGCCGAATCCGCTGCTGCGCATGGAGAAGGTCAGCGCCGGCTATGGCGACAAGGTGATCCTGAAGTCGATCAAGCTCAACCTGGTGCCCGGCTCGCGCATCGGCCTGCTCGGCCGCAACGGCGCCGGCAAGTCGACGCTGATCAAGCTGCTGGCCGGCACGCTGGAACCGCTGAGCGGCGAGATTGGCCTGGCGAAGGGCATCAAGCTGGGCTACTTCGCCCAGCATCAGCTGGAGTTCCTGCGCGCAGACGAGTCGCCGCTGCAGCACCTGAGCCGCATCGCCCCCCGGGTGCTGGAACAGCAGCTGCGCGATTACCTGGGCGGCTTCGGCTTCCAGGGCGACAAGGTCACCGAGCAGACCGAACGCTTTTCCGGCGGCGAAAAAGCCCGGCTGGTGCTGGCGTTGATCGTCTGGCAGCGCCCTAACCTGCTGCTGCTCGACGAACCGACCAACCACCTGGATCTCGATATGCGCCAGGCGCTGACCGAAGCGCTGATCGACTTCGAAGGCGCGCTGGTGGTGGTCTCGCACGACCGTCACCTGCTGCGTTCCACCACCGACGATCTGTACCTGGTGCACGACGGCCAGGTGGAGGCGTTCGAGGGTGACCTGGACGACTACCAGCAATGGCTGATCGAGCTGCAACGTCAGGAGAGCCAGCAGGATGCGCCGGAGAAGGAAAACAACGGCAACAGCGCGCAGGCGCGCAAAGATCAGAAACGGCGCGAGGCCGAGTTCCGCACCCAGACCCAGCCGCTGCGCAAGCAGATCGCCAAGCTGGAACAGCAGATGGAAAAACTGGGCGCCGAACTGGCGGCGATAGAGGAGAAGCTGGCGGATTCGGCGCTGTACGACATCGGCCGCAAGGCCGAGCTGACCGAATGCCTGCAACAACAAAGCCAGGCCAAATCCGCGCTGGAAGAGACGGAAATGACCTGGCTGGACGCGCAGGAACAGCTGGAACAGTTAACGCAAGCGTTTGAGTCCTAAGCGTTACGCCTTGTAAAAAGGTTTGTCCCCCAAGATAGTCGCGCGGTGCATAATGCGCCGCTGCGGCAGGTAATCCGCGTTGGCGTAATGCTGCGTCACGCGGTTATCCCAGATCGCCACGTCATTCTCCTGCCAGCGCCAGCGCACCTGAAACTCCGGTTTGGTGATATGGGCGAACAGGAAATTGAGCAGCGCATCGCTCTCCTTCGGTGCCAGATCGACAATCCGCGTGGTGAAACCTTCGTTGACGAACAGCGCCTGCCGCCCGCTGACCGGATGGGTACGCACCACCGGATGCAGCAGCGGCGGGTTCTTCTGCACCGCCAGCCGCCAGCGCTGAAGCTCTTCTTCACTGCCGCGGTGCTTGTGTTCCGGGAACGACTTGGTGAAGTCGTGCTCGGCCCGCAATCCGGCCAACAGCGTTCTGAAGGGGGCGGACAGCGCCTCGTACGCGGCGATGCCGCTGGCCCACAGCGTGTCGCCGCCGGTGGCGGGCAGCGTTTTGGCCGCCAGGATCGCCCCCTGCGGCGGATTTTCGATAAAGGTCACGTCGGTGTGCCAGTTGTCGTTATCCGGCGGGTTGTCGTCGTGGGTGTCCAGCACGATGATCTCTTCCACGTCGGTGGCGTGCGGGTAAACCGGGTGAATATGCAGATCGCCGAAGCGGCCGGCCAGATCGCGCTGCTGCAGCGGCGTGATCGGCTGATTGCGGAAGAACAGCACCTGGTGCTTCAGCAGCGCATGGTACAGCTGCTCGAACTGGCCGTCGCCCAATGGCCGCGCCAGCGCCACATTATCCACCAGCGCGCCGATATAAGGCCCCAGCGGGGTGATACTCAGACGTTCGTTCATTGCTGTACTCCATGCCAGGGGGTCAATCGGCGCTGCAGGGCGCGCAGCCCCAGCTCCAGCCCAAATGCAATAATCGCAATCACGCCGATGCCGGCCAGCACCACGTCGGTCGCCAGAAACTCACCGGCGGATTGCACCATAAATCCCAGGCCGCGCGTGGCGGCGATCAGTTCGGCGGCCACCAGCGTCGACCAGCCGACGCCCAGCCCGATACGGATGCCGGTCAGGATCTCCGGCAGCGCGCTCGGCAGCACCACGAAACGCAACAGCTGCCAGCGGTTGGCGCCCAGCGCGCGCGCCGCGCGCACTCGCACCTGCGCCACGCTGCGCACCCCCGCTACCGCGGAAAGCGTCACCGGCGCGAAAATGGCCAGATAAATCAACAGTATTTTCGATGTTTCGCCAATGCCGAACCAGATCACCATCAACGGCAGATAGGCCAGCGGCGGCACCGGGCGGTAAATTTCAATCAGCGGGTCGAGAATGCCGCGCACCCTGTCGTTCAGCCCCATGGCGATGCCCACCGGAACGCCGACGATCACCGCCGCCAGCAGCGCCACCAGAATGCGCCCCAGGCTGGCCGCCAAATGCTGCCACAGGGTGGCGTCCATAAAGCCCTGCGGGCTGGCGATAGTGATTAATTGATGCAGCACCTGCTGCGGCGCCGGTAAAAACAGCGGGCTGATCAGGTTCAGCGCGGTCACGCCCCACCAGATGGCCAGCACCGTCAGCAGGGTGGCACCGCTCAGCCAAACGTTGCGCGGCAGGCTGAAACGGCGCGCGGTCCCGGCCTGCGGCTGCTGCGCCGCGCGCTTCAGGGTAGAATGCAGGCTCATGGCAATGCCTCGCGCTGTTGGAAGACTTTGCCCAGCACGTATTCGCGCTGCGCGATAAATTCAGGATCGGACTTGATCGCACGGCAGGGTTCGCCGTCGGCGTAGCGCCGGCCGAAGTTCAGCGCCAACCGCTCCACTACCTGCCCCGGCCCCGGCGAAAGCAGCAGCAGCTCGCTGGCGAGGAATACCGCCTCTTCGATGTCGTGGGTGATCAGCAACACCTGCTTGCCGGTGTCGCGCCAGATGGTCAGCAACAGCTCCTGCATCTGTTCGCGGGTGAAGGCGTCCAGCGCGCCGAAGGGTTCGTCCAGCAGCAGCAGGCGCGGATCGGCCGCCAGCGCGCGGGCGATGCCGACGCGCTGGCGCATGCCGCCGGAGAGCTGCCAGATAAAGTGTTGTTCGTAGCCGGCCAGCCCCACGCGCTGCAGCATCTGCTGCGCTACCTGGCGGCGCTGCGCTTTGCCCACGCCGGCCAGCTGCAAGCCGAATTCGACGTTATCCGCCACGTTGCGCCACGGCAGTAAACCCTCATGCTGGAACACCACGCCCCGTTCGGCCCCCGGGCCGTTAACCGGCGTTCCATCCAGCCGGATGCTGCCGGCTGATGGCTCAATAAACCCGGCGATCAAATTCAGCAGCGTGGTTTTGCCGCAGCCCGACGGGCCGAGCACCACCACCAGCTGCCCGGGGGCTATCTGGAACGAGACGTCGCGCAGCGCGGGACGCCCCTGATACTCTGCCGAAAGATGGTTAACGTTTAGCATCCGGCTTCCTTACGACTGCGGCGCAGCCTGCACCTGTTTCACAAAGCGGTCGGTCACATAGGCGCTGTAATCGCCGTCGACCTGCGGGATTTTGCCCTGCTGTTTAAGGAATTCGGCGGTGTCGCGAATGGCCTTGTCCACCGGCTGGCCAAGCTGGGTTATCTGATCCGCCACCGGCAGATAGCGGTTGCCCTTCACCAGTTCCGGCACCTGCGCCTCGGGCACGCCGCTCAGGCGCGCCAGGGTGCTGAGGTTGCCCTGATCCTTCAACCATTTTTCCGGCTCCGCCAGATAGGCTTTTTGCGCCTGCAGGGCGCTGGCGGCGAAGGCGGTCACCACTTCGGGATGCTTATCGGCGAAGTCTTTGCGCACCACCCACACGTCCAGCGTCGGCGAACCCCATTGCCCCACCTGTTCGGAGTCGGTCAGCACCTTGCCCTGCTTGGCCAGCTCGTTAACGACCGGCGCCCAGACGTACGCGCCGTCGATATCGCCGCGCTGCCAGGCGGCGGCGATGGCCGGCGGCTGCAGGTTAAGGATTTTCACCTGTTCGGGTTTGATGCCCCAGTGCTTGAGCGAGGCCAGCAGGCTGTAATGGGTGGTGGAGATGAACGGCACCGCGATGCGCTTGCCGATCAGATCTTTCGGGCTCTTGATGTCGTTCTTCACCACCAGCGCCTCGGAGCTGCCGAGCTGCGAGGCGATGAGAAACACTTCGATGGGGAGCTTCTGGCTGGCGGCGACCGCCAACGGGCTGGAGCCGATGTTGCCGATCTGCACGTCACCGGAAGCCAGCGCGCGCAGCACGCTGGAGCCGCTGTCGAATTTGCGCCAGTCGACGGTGGCGCCGGATCTTTTGGCGAAGCTGTTTTCCGCCTGCGCCACCTTGGCGGGCTCCGCCGAGGTCTGGTACGCCACGGTCACGTCCACCGCGTAGGCGCTGGCCGCGCTGAGCGACAACACCAGCAGCGCCGCGCTGCGTAAGGAAAAGAGTTTGCCCGCCATGTTCCGCTCCGTTGATAAAAGTCTGTTCAGTTGCTGACAGTTTTATCCGAGCGGTGGCGGGCGATAAAAGAATAAAAAAGTCTTCTTTATTACTTAATGAAATATGAATTCTTCTATATCGATCCACTCTCCACCGGCGAGGCTGCTGCGCTGGGCCGCGTCGATAAACGCCATGCCCTGCACCCCGGCTTCAATCCCCGGCAGCAGCGGCGCAGCCTGCGGCCCTTCACGCAGCCGGCGCGCGGCCTCGCGGTAGATCTGGCCGAAGCCCTCCAGATACCCTTCGGGGTGGCCCGCAGGCACCCGCGCCAGCTGGCGGTTCTCCGCATACTGGAAAGACGACGCGCGGGTAATGCAGTAGGCCGGCGCGTCCCGCGGGCGCACCCACAGCTGGTTCGGCTGCTCCTGGCAAAACGCCAGGCTGCCCTCGCTGCCGTATACCCGCAGCCGCAGGCCATTTTCGTGCCCGCAGGCCACCTGGCTGGCCCACAGGCGGCCTTTGGCACCGTTGGCGTAACGCATTTGCACCCGCACGTCGTCATCCAACCGGCGGCCCGCAATAAAGGTGCTGAGTTCGGCGCTGATCGCCTGCGGCAGCAGGCCGCTGACAAACTGCGCCAGCTGCCAGGCGTGGGTACCCACGTCGCCGATGCAGCCGGCGCCGGCCTTCTCCGGCTGAGCGCGCCAACCGGCCTGCTTGTTGTCGGTCAGCTCCAGCGGCTGCGCCAGCCACTCCTGCAGATACTCCACCTCGATAAAGCGCAGCTCTCCCAGCTCACCGGCCAGCACCCGGCTGCGCGCCTCGCGCACCAGCGGATAGGCGCTGTAGTTATGGGTCAGAATGAGCTGCCGCCCACTGCGCCGCACCGTCTCGGCCAGCTGCAGCGCCTCGGCGTAGCTGTTGCACAACGGTTTGTCGCAGATGACGTCGATGCCGGCGTTGAGGAAGGCGCTCGCCACCGGCGCATGCAGGTAGTTAGGGGTCACGATCGCCACCGCATCGATGCCGTCGGCGCGGGCCGCTTCCGCCTGCGCCATCCGGCTGAAGTCGCGGTAACAGCGCTGCGGATCGAGGTGCAGCCGTTCGCCGGTGCGGCGGCAGTTTTCGGCGTCGGAGGAGAAGGCCCCGGCCACCAGCTCAAACTCGTCGTCCATCCGCGCCGCCAACCGATGCACCGCGCCGATAAACGCCCCTTCGCCGCCCCCGACCATGCCCAAGCGTAATCTCATGGCTGCTCTCCGATGCCCAGCATCTTTTTAATCTGTCTGGCTTCGCCGCCGCCGGCGGCGAAATCATCAAACGCCCGGCCGGCGACCGGAATGATATGGCGGGCGATGAACTCGGCCCCTTCCCGCGCGCCAACCTCCGGCGACTTCAGGCAGCACTCCCATTCCAGCGTGGCCCAGCCGGGGAAGTCGTACTGCGCCAGCTTGCTGAAAATCGCCGGGAAGTCTATCTGCCCGTCGCCGAGCGAACGAAAACGTCCCGGCCTTTCCAGCCATGGCTGATAGCCGCCATAGACGCCGCTGCGGGCGCTGGGCCGATACTCGGCGTCTTTAACGTGAAACGCCCGGATGCGCGAGTGATACAGATCGATAAACCCGAGGTAGTCCATCTGTTGCAAATGCAGATGGCTGGGGTCGTACAAAATGTGGCAGCGCGGGTGATTGCCGACCTGGCGCAGGAAGCGCTCGAAGGTCACGCCGTCGTGCAGGTCTTCCCCCGGATGCAGCTCATAGCAGAGATCGACGCCGGCATCGTCGAAGGCGTCGAGGATCGGCCGCCAGCGCTGCGCCAGCTGGCTGAAGGCCTCCTCCAGCAACAGGGCGTTGTGCGGCGGCCAGGGATAGAAGTAAGGCCAGGCCAGCGCGCCGGAAAAGGTCACGTGCGCCGTCAGTCCGAGCCGCCGCGACGCCTGCGCCGCCATCAGCAGCTGCTCGGTCGCCCATGCCTGCCGCGCCTGCGGGTTGCCGCGCAGCGGCGGCGGAGCGAAGCCGTCGAAGGCCGCATCGTAAGCCGGATGCACCGCCACCAGCTGCCCCTGCAGATGCGTGGACAGTTCGGAAATCGCCAGGCCGCGCCGCGCCAGCCGTTCGCGCACCTCGTCGCAATATTCCTGGCAATGCGCCGCCCGCTCCAGGTCAAAAATGGACGGCGTGCCGGTCGGGATCTGCAGGCTTTTGAACCCCAGCCCGGCGGCCCAGTCGGCCAGCCCGTCCAACGTATCAAACGGCGCCTGCGCGCCGATAAACTGCGCCAGAAACAGTCCCGGCCCCTGAATGGTCTTCATGATCCTTTTCTCCCTAAGGTTACCGTTTTCTGGCTGCGCACCGCTTCATCCGCCGCCAATACCACTCGCAGGCTGTTCACCGCATCCTGCCAGTGGCGGCCAAGATCCAGCCCTTCGCGTATCGCCTGCAAAAAGTAACGTTGCTCGCTCAGGCACAGCGCCAGATGATCCGGTTCGTCCTGACAGTCGATCCAGCGGTCCGGGCGAACGAACCTATTGGCGCCGTCGAGCTGCGCGTAATGGATGCGCAGCGATTCGGTGCGGGTATGGGCGTCGACGTTATCCGACGCTCCCGCCGCCTGCCGCGCCACGATCGAAACCGCCCCCAGCGGGCCGATGACGTCTTTCACAAAAAAAGCGGTTTCGCTGATCATCGGCCCCCAGCCCGCTTCGTACCAACCGACCGAGCCGTCGGCGAAGCGCACCTGCAGCTGGCCGTAGTTGTACATCTCCGGCGGCAGCGCATCGCTCAGCCGCGCGCCGATGGCGCTGACGCCGATCGGTTCCGACTCGGTCATCTGGCACATGACGTCGAGGTAATGCACGCCGCAGTCGACGATCGGCGACAGCGACTGCATCAGGTTGCGATGCACGTCCCACATCGCGCCGTGGCTCTGCTGGTTGAGGTTCATGCGCATCACCAGCGGCTTGCCCAGGCCGCGCGCCAGCTCGACAAACTGCCGCCACGACGGGTGATGCCGCAGGATATACCCGACCACCACCTGCCTACCGGCGGCGCGCGCGGCGGCGATCACCCGCTCCGCCCCGGCCACGGTGGTGGCGAGCGGCTTTTCAATAAACAGATGGCAGCCGGCGGCCAGCGCCGCCAGCGCATAGGGTTCGTGGGTGTCAGGCCAGGTGGTCAGACAGACCGCATCCGGGCGCGTAACCGCCAGCGCCTGCGCGAAGTCGATGAACTCCGGGTAGCCGCCGCCCAGCCGGGCATTGAGCCGGCGCCGGGTATCGCCGCGCGCCACCAGCCCGCAAATCTCGACGCCCGCCATGCCGTGGTAAGCTTCGGCGTGCGAAGCCCCCATATTGCCGCAGCCCACCACCAGTACGCGTAAATCAGCCATCTCGCTTCTCCCCCTGCGGGGTTTCCCGGTAGTTGAAGGTAAAGAAGAACAGCGCGGCGATAACCAGCGCGCCGACCGCCGGATACCACCAGAAGCTCTGCCACTGCGGCAACGCCGCCGCCCCTTCCGCCGTTACCAGGCGGTTGAACAACGCGCCGCTGATCTGCGAGCCGATCAGCATGCCCAGTCCGTAGGTGAACAGCACCAGCAGGCTCTGCGCCTGTCCCTTGACCTTATCGCCCGCCACCTTGTCGGTGTAGATAAAACCGATCACAAAGAAGAAGTCGTAACACATGCCGTGCAGGATGATGCCGAGGTAAATCATCCAGCGCAGCTCCTCGGTGATGCCCAACGCGAACATCACGTAGCGCAGGAACCAGGACAGCATGCCGATCAGCAACATCGCCTTGATGCCCAGCCGGGCGAACAGGAAGGGGATCAGCAGCATAAAGAACAGCTCGGACATCTGCCCCAGCGACATCACGCCGCCGACGTTGCTGAAGCCGGTGGCCGCCACGAAGGGCGCGGCATAGGCGTAATAGGCCGCCAGCGGAATGGAAATCAGCGTGGCGCAGATGATGAACACCAGGAAATGCCGCTGTTTCAGCATGGCGAACGCATCGGCGCACAGCAGGTCGCGCATTTTTACCGGCTTGCCGCGCTCCGGCGCCGGGGTATGCGGCAGGGTAAAGCTGTAAATGGCCAGCACCAGCGAAGCCGCCGCCGCCAGCGTGAAAATGCCGGTGCTGTCGGACAGCCCGCCGGCGCCGACGATCAGGCCGGCGACGATCCAGCCGAAGGTGCCGAACGCCCGCACCACCGGGAAGGCCTTCTCGCTGTTGCTCAGGCTGTAAAACGCCACGTTGTTGCTGAGGGCGATGGTCGGCATATAGCACAGCATGTAGCCGAAGATGACCCACAGCAGGCCGCTCTGCCCGCTGCTGAAGAAACCCGGCATCAGCCACAGCAGCCCGGCGCCAATCAAGTGCAGGACACCCAGCACCTTCTGCGAGGCGAAGAAACGGTCCACCACCATGCCCAGCACGAACGGCGACAGGATCGAGGCGATCGGGCCGGTGGAATAGGCGTCGCCGATGATCGCCGCCAGCCCGTACTTGCCCATCACCACGCCGAGCGTGACGTACCAGGCGCCCCAGACAAAGAACTGCAGGAACATCATCAGCGCCAACCGCGGCACTACCCATTTGAATTCGACGCTTTTGGCCCCCAGGGCCGCGCTGTCAGTTTGCATAATTCCCCCCTCGGTATTGTTGTAATGTTGTCTAACCGCTTTCCGGCAGGAAGGACGGCATAACCACACCGCCGGGTTGCTGCGCATGGCCTTTCACCTGCGCCACATGCAATTCGCAAATCCGCCCGCCCCACTGCAGCAGCACCTGGCTGAGGGCGGAACGCCGGGCCGGCACCAGCACCACCGGCGTTTCGCCGCGGTGATGCCGATCCAGCATCCAGCCGATCAGCTCCAGCGCGATCTCTTCGCTGTGGCTGCAGCCCGGCCCCAGCATGCGCAAAGCCGGGTGCGCCACCGAGGCCAGGTAACCGCCGATGCCGCCGTCCAGCTCCCACACCGCAGTGCGCCACAGTCCGCCGGCGTCATTGAGGAAGTCGTCGATGTCTCGCCGCCGTTCGATGCCCAACAGCTCTCGTTCCAACTGCAGGATACCGGCCAGATCGTCCGGCCGGGCGGCGCGCACCCGGCCGCGCGTCAGCCGCAGAGCGGGAAATCCCTCGGCCGGCACCGGGATCGCCATATCCTGATACATCGCATAAGGGGTAAAGCCGGCGCGGTGATACAGCGCGTAGGAGTCGAGGTTCAGCGCGCTGGACAACAGCCGGATAGGCAAATCGCCCGCCAGCTCGTCGGCCTTGACAATCAACTGCGCGGCGATGCCGCGGCCGAAATAATCGGGATGCACATTCATGATGCCCAGCCCGAGATGCGTAGCGCGCGGGTGGAAAAAGCAGGAGCCGCACAGCACCCCCTGTTCATCGCGCACTATCCAGTGCCGGTCGGGATCCAGCCGGCGATATACGTCGACGAACAGCCCGCAGCCGTCCGGCTCGGCGGGGAAAATGTCGCCCATGCCGTGACGCCGATACCAGGCGTTGGTCGATAGCTGAATCAGCCGTGCAATCTCCTGGCGATCGCCCTGTTGCGCTAATGAAAGTTGCATCCGCCACCTCTTTTGCGTTTAGGAAGCCGGCGAAATAACGCGAAATCATGAAATGTAATCGATTTCATTTTCACCATGAGCAAAATGTAATCGATTTCTTTTTTTCGGCAACCTGATTAATGTAGAGAAAGGCATTGATAAGATGAATTTGTAACCGCCGTCACAATCCGGTGGCCGGGCGCGGACAGGCTCCCGCACTTCGGCATATTGTGCGGGGCAAATGGGCAGAAGGAACAGCAAACCATGTCGATAGAAAAGGTGGCGAAACTCGCCGGCGTCTCCGCCGCAACCGTCTCGAGGGTGTTGAACGGCCAGCAAATCGTCAAACCGGCCACCCGCGACAGGGTGCTGGCGGCGATCCGCGAATGCGACTATCAGCCCAACCTGCTGGCGCGCCAGCTGCGCACCGCACGCAGCCGCATGCTGCTGGTGCTGGTCTCCAGCATCACCAACCCCTTTTGTTCGCTGGTGGTGCGCGGCATCGAAGAAGAAGCCGAACGCCACGGCTACCACATTCTGCTGTGCAACTCCGAATCCAACCCGACGCGCGAATCCGCCTACCTCAGCCTGCTGAGCGGCAAAGTGGTGGACGGCGTGATCACCATGGACGCCGTCAGCTGCCTGCCCGGCCTGACCGCCATGATCGGCGATTTCCCCTGGGTGCAGTGCGGCGAAGGCGATCCCCACTTTCGCGCCTCGTCGGTCACCATCGACAACCACCAGGCGGCGATGGCCGGCGTGCGCTATCTGGCGGCGCAGGGCCGACGGCGCATTGCGCTGATCAACAGCGATATGCGTTACCTCTATTCACAGCAGCGGGAACAGGGTTACCGACAGGCGCTGGCCGAACTGGGGCTGGACTATTGCCGGGTGGAATACGTTGAGGGGCTGGAATATGCCGCCGGCGCGCTGGCGATGAGCCGGCTGCTGGACGCGCAACCGCGGCCGGATGCGGTGTTCGCCATCTCCGACGTGATCGCCGGCGGCGCGATGAGCACCCTGCACCGGCAGGGGTTGGCGATCCCGGCTGAGGTGGCGGTAATGGGCTTCGACGGCGTGCCGTTCGGCGCCGTCACCACCCCGCCGCTGACCACCGTCGAACAGCCGATGCACCAGTTTGGCGTGCGTAGCGTGCAGTTGCTGCTGGAAAAAATCAAAAACCCGCAGCAGCCGCCGAGCAATGACGTGCTCGACTGGCGGCTGGTGCGACGCGGTTCGGCCTGATTACAGGCTGATTTCACCGCGTAAAAATGTCTGCGCATAGCCGCCGATCAGCGTGCGATCGCCCTTCTGCTCGCAGAACAACTCGCCGCCGCGCGCCGAGATCTGCCGCGCGTGCAGCCGGTGGCGGCCAAGACGCGCCGTCCAGTAAGGCAGCAGCGTGCAGTGCGCTGAGCCGGTTACCGGATCTTCGCCGCCGTCCAGGGTGAAATAGCGCGAGACGAAGTCCACGTCCTCGCCCGGCGCGCTGACGATCACCGCGCGGCCGGCCAACGCGATCAACGCCGGGATATCCGGCTGCAACGCCCGCAGCTGCGCCTCATTCCCCAACACCGCCAGCAGCGCGTTGGCCTGCCACACTTCCTGCGGCCTGGCGCCCAGCAGCGCCGCCAGCCCGGCGGGCTCCGCGACCTTCTGCGGCGGCCGCGACGGGAAATCGAGCACCAGGCGCTCGCCGTCCTGCGCGTCGCGCTTGACGTACAGCTCGCCGCCGGCCGAGCGGAAACGGATATCCTGCAGCGCCGGATTGACCGCGCTGAACATCACGTGCGCGGCCGCCAGCGTGCCGTGCCCGCACAGGTCCACTTCACGCTCGGGGGTGAACCAGCGGATCGCCGTCATGTCGCCGTCATCCCAGACGAAACTGGTTTCCGGCAGGCCGATTTCGTTGGCGATGGCCTGCATCCGCGCCGCCGGCAGCGGCTGCGGCAACAGGCAAACGCCGGCCGGATTGCCGCGCAGGCCGTCACCGGTAAAGGCGACGACGTGGAAATAGTTTTCCGTCATAACATGTCCTCAGTGCCAGATCAGCAACACGCAGGCTGCGGTCAACAACCCCATGGAAACGTTGAAGATAATCCAGGCTTTCTTGCTGCGCAGCAGGCGGCCGATCACCGTGCCGAATCCCAGCCAGATAATGCCGGCGATAATATTCACCACCAGAATGCCCAACGCAATCGCCGCGATGGAATGGTTATACTCGTCGCCCGCCAGGCTGAAGCTCGCCACCGCGCCCAGCGCCATCAGCCAGGCCTTGGGGTTGAGGAACTGCAGCAGCCAGCCCTGATACAAACGCACCGGTTTGGGCGGCGCCACGTCGGTCTCCAGCTTTTCATAGGCGGCGGTGGCGACTTTCCACGCCAGCCACAGCAGATACAGGCTACCGAGAATTTTCAGGATCAGGTGCAGCGACGGGTAAACCAGGATCAGGCTGCCGACGCCGAACGCCACCAGCAGCAGGATGCTTTGCATGCCGAGCATGATGCCGATCATCAGCCACAGCGAGCGCATAAAGCCGAAATTGGCGCCGGAGGTGGTCAGTAACATATTATTGGGGCCAGGCGTGATGGCGGCTACCCACAGGAAGCCTAACATCGAAAGAAATAAACTCAGTTCCATGAGGCGGGTGCTCCTCACCCAGGTCGCTTTTTTGCAGTATTATTGTCAATTCATGGTATTGAAGCTAACAGTGCGCTATTGATCTCACAATAGCCGCCAACAAGATTTTTATTCAGGTTATGCATGAATCTTTTCGCCCCCTGAGCGGGGCCAGCAATCCGCACCTGCAAACGCTATTGCCGCGGCTGGTGCGCCGCCGCGTGTTGTTGAAACCGCACTGGCAGCGGCTGGAATTGCCCGACGGCGATTTTGTCGATCTCGCCTGGAGCGAGGACCCCGCGCTGGCCGGCGACAAACCGCGCGTGGTGCTGTTCCACGGCCTGGAAGGCAACTTCTACAGCCCGTACGCACACGGCCTGCTCAACGCCTGGCGCGAAAAAGGCTGGCTCGGCGTGGTGATGCATTTTCGCGGCTGCAGCGGCGTGCCCAATCGCAAGCAGCGCATCTACCATTCCGGTGAAACCGAAGACGCCCGCTTCTTCCTGCAGTGGCTGCGCGCCACTTACGGTACGGCGCCGACCGCCGCGGTGGGCGTCTCGCTCGGCGGCAACATGCTGGCCTGTTATCTGGCCCAGCAGGGCGCCGACAGCCTGCTGCAGGCGGCGGTGGTGGTATCGGCGCCGCTGATGCTGGAACCCTGTTCGTTCCGCATGGATCAGGGATTTTCCCGCGTTTATCAGCGCTATCTGCTGGGGCAGCTGAAGCAAAACGCCACCCGCAAGCTGCTGCACTATCCGGACACCCTGCCGCTCAGGCTGCCGCAGCTCAATCGCCTGCGGCGCATCCGCGAGTTCGACGACGCCATCACCTCGCGCATCCACGGCTTCAGCGACGCCACCGATTATTACCGGCGCTGCAGCGCGCTGCCGTTGCTGCCGGCGATCCAAACGCCGCTGCTGATCATCCATGCGAAGGACGATCCCTTCATGACCGATGAAGTGATCCCCGAAGTCGCCAACCTGCCGCGCAACATCGAATACCAGCTGACCGAGTTTGGCGGCCACGTCGGCTTCGTTGGCGGCACGCTGAAAAAACCGCAAATGTGGCTGGAATATCGCATTCCATCCTGGCTATCCCCTTATCTGGACATCCCGACGTGATTATCCCCTGGAAAGAATTGGCAACCGACACCCTGAACAGCCTGATCGAATCCTTTGTGCTGCGGGAAGGCACCGACTACGGCGAACATGAACGCTCGCTGGAACAGAAGGTGGAAGACGTGCGCCGCCAGCTGAAAAGCGGCGAAGTGGTGCTGATGTGGTCGGAGCTGCATGAAACCGTCAACATCATGCCGCGCGGGCAGCTACGCGCCGGGCAGGAAGAAATTTAGTGGTTATCGGTTCTATGACTGACGGAAAAAATCAGGTAACAATGGGCCATTGCAAACCAGCGCGCGAGATTTTGCCCCCGGCGAAAGGGCGTCAAACAAACCCATAACCATATCTGAATCTGACGCCGGCGCATTTAACACGGAGTGACAACCATCATGTCTGCCAAACATCCCGTTATCGCGGTGACCGGCTCCAGCGGAGCCGGCACCACCACCACCAGCGTGGCGTTCCGCAAGATTTTCCAGCAGCTCAACATTCGCGCCGCGGAGCTCGAAGGCGACAGCTTCCACCGCTATACCCGGCCGGAAATGGACGCGGCGATCCGCAAGGCGCGCGACCTGGGGCGGCATATCAGCTACTTCGGCCCCGAGGCCAACGATTTCGGCCTGCTGCAGCAGAGCTTTATCGAGTACGGCAAAAACGGCACCGGCCGCTCGCGCAAGTACCTGCACACCTATGACGAGGCGGTGCCCTACAATCAGGTGCCCGGCACCTTCACCCCCTGGGAGCCGCTGCCGGCGCCGACCGACGTGCTGTTTTACGAGGGCCTGCACGGCGGCGTGGTCACCGAACACAACGACGTGGCCAACCATGTCGACCTGCTGGTCGGGGTGGTGCCGATAGTCAACCTGGAATGGATCCAGAAGCTGATCCGCGATACCGGCGAGCGCGGCCATTCCCGCGAGGCGGTGATGGACTCTGTCGTGCGTTCGATGGAAGACTACATCAACTACATTACGCCGCAGTTCTCGCGCACCCACATCAACTTCCAGCGCGTGCCGACGGTGGACACCTCCAACCCGTTCGCCGCCAAGGCGATCCCCTCGCTGGATGAAAGCTTCGTGGTGATCCACTTCCGCGGGCTGGATCAGATTGATTTCCCCTACCTGCTGGCGATGCTGCAGGGCTCGTTCATCTCGCACATCAACACGCTGGTGGTGCCGGGCGGCAAAATGGGGCTGGCGATGGAGCTGATTATGGCGCCGCTGGTGCAACGGCTGCTGGAAGGCAAGAAGATCGAATGATAGCGCACGGGCGCAGCGCTGGCCGCGCCCGTTAACCGGTTATTCCGGGCTGCGGATCTCGAAGCTGTGGGTCACGCTGGCGGCCTTGTTCAGCATCAGCGCGACCGAACAATACTTCTCGGCCGACAGGTTGACCGCCCGCTCAACGATCTTGTCGGTCAGATGCTGGCCGGTCACGATGAAATGCAGGTTGATACGGGTAAACAGGCGCGGCGCTTCTTCGCGGCGTTCGGAGGTCAGTTTGACTTCGCAGTCGCGCACGTCGTTGCGGCCTTTTTGCAGGATCGACACCACGTCGATCGCGCTGCAGCCGCCCACCGACATCAGCACCATTTCCATCGGGCTGGGCGCCTTGTCGCCGGCGTTGCCGTCCATCAGCACCTGATGGCCTGACGCCGATTCACCCAGAAACGTTAACCCTTCCACCCACTTGACTCTTGCCTGCATACTGGTCACTCCGGTTGATTTCTTAAAATCAGGGTACGCTTTCGCATAGAAACAGGCAACGGAACCTGATGCTAATCATGCTGAAGCGAGACAACACAAGACACCCGCCTTACTCTGTGCTACAAACAGAGCCGCAATAAATCTTTCCGGGACACTGATTTCAGGGAAACGCCCAGGGAAAGGCTCCTTTACCGGTATGTTAATAGAATGTAGCTTGCAGCTCTCCCGGCAAGTTAATATGCTAGAGCGACAGCGTATATTTATGACACGCCTCAAAACCTGCCGATAGCCCTCGCTCAGACAACGGCTACAGGCACGTTTTACAGGGAACTCTGACCCCTGTGACACAAGGCAGCGATAACAACAGAGGATAACAGCGAATGGTTCTCGGCAAACCGCAAACAGACCCTACTCTCGAATGGTTCCTGTCTCATTGCCATATCCACAAATATCCATCGAAGAGTACGCTGATTCACCAAGGTGAAAAGGCCGAAACGCTTTACTACATCGTGAAAGGCTCCGTAGCGGTGCTGATCAAGGATGAAGAAGGTAAAGAGATGATCCTGTCCTACCTCAACCAGGGGGATTTCATCGGCGAGCTCGGATTGTTTGAAGAAGGTCAGGAGCGCAGCGCCTGGGTTCGGGCGAAGACCGCCTGTGAAGTGGCTGAAATTTCCTATAAGAAATTCCGTCAGCTGATCCAGGTTAACCCAGACATCCTGATGCGCCTGTCCGCCCAGATGGCAAGCCGCCTGCAGGTCACCTCCGAGAAAGTGGGCAACCTCGCCTTCCTGGACGTTACCGGCCGCATCGCGCAAACCCTGCTGAACCTGGCGAAACAGCCTGATGCCATGACCCACCCGGACGGCATGCAGATCAAGATCACCCGTCAAGAAATCGGCCAGATCGTCGGCTGCTCACGCGAAACCGTTGGCCGTATTCTGAAAATGCTGGAAGACCAAAACCTGATCTCCGCCCACGGCAAAACCATTGTCGTCTACGGCACGCGTTAATCACTGAAAAAACGGCGCAGCGATGCGCCGTTTTTTTATCTGCAGCCTGCGATGTGGCGCCGCCTGATCTACCACCCCGAAGTCAACTACGCACTGCGGCAAACGCTGGTGCTGTGCCTGCCGGTACTGCTCGGCCTGCTGATTGGCCAGCTGCAGCTCGGCCTGCTGTTTTCGCTGGTTCCCGCCTGCTGCAACATCGCCGGGCTGGACACGCCCCATAAACGCTTCTTTAAACGTCTGATCGTCGGCGGTTCGCTGTTCGCGCTCAGCAGCCTGCTGTTGCAACAGGCGCTGCTGTGGCAGGTGCCGCTGCCGGCGCTGATGCTCGGCCTGGCGCTGCTGCTCGGCGTCAGCGGGGAAATCAGCCCGCTGCACGCCCGGCTGCTGCCGGCGGCGCTGGTGGCCGCCATTTTTTCCCTCAGCATGGCCGGTACGGTGCCGATCTGGCAGGCGCCGCTGCTGTACGTCATCGGCACCGCCTGGTACGGCCTGTTCACCTGGTTCTGGTTCAAGCTGTGGAAAGAGCAGCCGATGCGCGAGTCTTTGAGCCAGCTGTATCTGGAGCTGGCGGACTACTGCGAGGCCAAATATTCGCTGCTGACCCAGCACACCGATCCGCAAACCGCGCTGCCGCCGCTGCTGGTGCGCCAGCAAAAGGTGATGGATCTGATCGGCCTGCTGTATCAGCAGCTCAACTTCCTGCCGCACGCCAGCAATCTGGAGCAAAAACGCCTGCTGCGCACCTTCCAGGTGGCGCTGGATCTGCAGGAGCACATTACCGTCAGCCTGCATCAGCCGGAAGAGGTGCAAAAACTGGTGGAGCAAAGCCAGGCCGAAGCGATTATCCGCCGCAACGCCCAGGTGATCGCCGGCCGGCTGCGCGTGGTGGCGCACGATATCCTCTATCATCAGCATTCGCAGCGCTTCAATATGACCCATGAACTGGCGGCGTTGGAGAAGGTGGCGGCGCAGCATGCCGACAACCCGGTCGGCCAGTTCTGCTATTACCATTTCAGCCGCATCGCCCGCCTGCTGCGCACCCAGCGCCCGCTGTACCGTCGCGATCTGATGGCCAATCAGAGCCGCCTGCCGTTCTGGCCGGCGCTGGCCAGCTACCTGTCGTTCAGGTCCAACGCCCTGCGCAACGCCGCGCGGCTGGGCGTCACGCTGGCGCTCGGCAGCAGCCTGGGGATGATGTTCAACCTGCCCAAGCCTTACTGGATCCTGTTGACCATCATGCTGGTGAGCCAGAACGGCTACAATGCCACCCGGGTGCGGATCCAGCACCGTGCGCTCGGCACCCTGGCCGGGCTGATGATCGCCGCCGGCCTGCTGCGGCTGCAGCTGCCGGAGGCCGAAACCCTGAGCATCATGTTGGCGATCACGCTGCTGGCCTACCTGGTTTCGCGGAAAAACTACGGGCTGGCGGTCATCGGCTTCACGGTTACCGCGGTGTACACCCTGCAGCTGCTGGCGCTGAACGGCTCCCATTTCCTGGTGCCGCGCCTGGTCGATACGCTGATTGGCTGCGTGCTGGTCTTCGGCGGCACCATCTGGCTGTGGCCGCAGTGGCAAAGCGGCCTGCTGCGCAAAAACGCGCACCAGGCGCTGGAAAACGATCAGCGCGCGCTGCGGCTGATGCTGGAAGAACGGGAGCCGGATCCCGCCGCGCTGGCCTATGCGCGCATGCAGGTCAATCAGGCGCATAATGCGCTGTTCACCTCGCTGAATCAGGCGATGCAGGAACCGGGATTCGCTTCGGATTATCTGGCGGATATGCGGCTGTGGGTCACCCACAGCCAGTTTATCGTCGAGCACCTCAACGCCATGACCATCCTGGCGCGCGAGCACTACATGCTGACGCCAACGCTGGCGGAAGAGTACCTGCAAACCTGTGAAATCGCGCTGCAAAGCTGCCAGCAGCGGCTGGAATACGACGGGCCGAGCAGCAGCAACAGCGGCATCATGCAGCCGCCGGATCTGCATCCCGACATGCCGGTCACCGAGATGGAACGCCACCTGCGGCGCATCCTGTCGCACCTGAGCGTGATGCACACCATTTCGTCGCTGGCCTGGAGCCAGCGCCCGCACCACGGCATCTGGCTGAAACGCAAGCTGCGCGATCAATAAGGGCGCGGCATGGCCGCGCCCCAATCGTCGCACGCCGGGTTCAGGCGTTGATCACGTCCTGCACCGCCTGTTCAAACAGCGCCATGCCCGCCTCGATATCCTGCGGCTCCACCACCAGCGACGGCGCAAAACGGATCACGTTCGGCCCGGCGTTGAGGATCATCAGCCCGCGCGCGGCGGCGGCGGTGAGGAAATCCCGCGCCCGCCCCTGATACTGCGGCGTCAGCTCCGCGCCGATCAGCAGCCCCATGCCGCGAATGTCGGTGAAAATTCGGTATTTTTCGCCAATCTTCCGCAAGGCGTCGACATACAGGCCATGGCGTTGTTCAACGCCGCTCAGCACCTCCGGCGTATTGATCACGTCCAGCGCCGCTTCCGCCACCGCGCAGGCCAGCGGGTTGCCGCCGTAGGTGGTGCCGTGGGTGCCCACCTGCATCACCGAGGCGATCTCTTCGGTGGTCAGCATGGCGCTGACCGGGAAGCCGCCGCCCAGCGCTTTGGCGGTGGTGAGAATGTCCGGCGTCACGCCATAATGCATATAGGCGAACAGCTTGCCGCTGCGGCCCATGCCGCTTTGCACCTCGTCAAACACCAGCAGCGCCTGATGCTGGTCGCACAGCGCGCGCACCCCGTTAAGGAATTCGGCGTTCACCGGCGTGATGCCGCCTTCGCCCTGAATCGGCTCCATCACCACCGCGCAGGTATGGTCGTCCATCACCGCTTTCACCGCCGCCAGATCGTTGAACGGCACATGCACGATATCGGCGGGCTTTGGCCCGAAACCGTCGGAATACTTGGCCTGCCCGCCCACCGAAACGGTGAACAGCGTGCGGCCGTGGAACGCGTTATGGAAAGCGATGATTTTGGTTTTGTACGGGCTGTGGCGGGTGATGGCGTAGTGGCGCGCCAGCTTGAAGGCCGCTTCGTTGGCCTCGGCGCCGGAGTTGGCGAAAAACACCCGATCGGCGAAGGTGGCGGCGATCAGCTTGCTCGCCAGGCGCAGCGCCGGTTCGTTGGTGAAAACGTTGCTGGTATGCCACAGGGTTTCGCCCTGCTGTTTCAGCGCCGCCACCAGCGCCGGGTGGCAATGGCCCAACGCCGTCACCGCGATGCCGCCGGAGAAATCGATGTACTCTTTCCCCTGCTGATCCCACACCCGGCTGCCCTTGCCGCGCACCGGAACAAACTGCGCGGGTGCATAAACAGGCAGGATAACCTGATCAAACGTACTGCGGCTTACTGCGGATTTTTCGGTCATTATCGGGCCCACCCTGAAGGTCTTTCAGCGTTATCTTGATGATTGAGTGAAAATATAATCACAAAATATGCATAAAAAACCAATAAAGGGCAAACGCAAATCGCCTTTGGGGCAAAAAAAATGCCAATGGATTAACTTTTAAGGAAATTATCCAGCAGCCGATGCCCCTGTTCGCTGAGGATACTCTCCGGATGGAACTGCACCCCCTCCAGCGCCAGCCGGCGATGGCGGATGCCCATGATCTCATCGCGCTCGCCGTCGCGTTCGCTCCAGGCGGTCACCTCGAAGCAGTCCGGCAGCGTATCGGCCTTCAGCACCAGCGAATGGTAGCGGGTCACGGTGAGCGGATTGTTCAGCCCGCGAAACACCCCGCCATCGCAGTGGCGGATCGCCGAGGTCTTGCCGTGCATCACCTCGCGGGCGCGCACCACTTCGGCGCCAAACGCCTGGCCCAGCGCCTGATGCCCCAGACAAACGCCGAGGATCGGCAACTTGCCGGCAAAGTGACGGATGGCGTCCAGCGAGATGCCGGCTTCGTTCGGGGTGCAGGGACCGGGTGAAATCACCAGGCGCTGCGGCGCCAGCCGCTCGATATCGGCCAGCTGCAGCGCATCGTTGCGCTTCACCAACACCTCGGCGCCCAATTCGCAGAAGTACTGGTAAAGGTTATAGGTAAAGGAGTCGTAGTTATCGATCAACAGCAGCATGTTAGGTCCAGCAGAAAAAAGCGCTGCGACAGTTTACTGGTTTAGCCTGCTGCTGCCGACGATAATTTCGGCTTACTTTTTACGGCCGCCCATGATGGAGCCCAGCACGCCGCGCAGGATCTGCCGGCCGAGGTCGCGCGCCATGCTCTTGGCCGCGGTCTGGACGATGCCGTCGCGCTTGCCGCCGCGCGGGCCGGTGGAGCCGAACAGGATCTCGTTCAGGCCGCCCATCAGGCCGCCGCCCGCCTGCTGCTGCGCCTGCGGTTGCTGAGCCGGCTGGCCCGGCTGCGGCGCGCCGACGGTGGCGAAACCCTCCGAAGACAGCTTCTCGTAGGCCGATTCGCGGTCGACCATATCCTCATAGCGGCCATACAGCGGCGATTTGTTGATCGCGCTGTTCAGGCCGTCGGCGCCCAGCATGCCCATCTTGGACTCCGGCGCGATCACCATCGCCCGCTCCACCACGTTGGGCCGGCCCTTTTCGTCCAGGAACGACACCAGCGCTTCGCCCACGCCCAGCTCGGTGATCGCCGTTTCGGCGTCGAAAGCCGGGTTGGCGCGCATGGTTTGCGCCGCCGCCTTCACCGCTTTCTGGTCGCGCGGCGTGAAGGCGCGCAGCGCGTGCTGCACGCGGTTGCCCAGCTGGCCCAGCACGCTGTCCGGGATATCCAGCGGGTTCTGGGTGACAAAGTAAATGCCCACGCCCTTGGAGCGGATCAGCCGCACCACCTGCTCGATCTTGGTCAGCAGCGCCGGCGGCGCGTCGTTGAACAGCAGGTGGGCCTCGTCGAAGAAGAACACCAGCTTCGGCTGCTCCGGATCGCCCACTTCCGGCAGATGCTCGAACAGTTCGGCCAGCAGCCACAGCAGGAATACCGAATACAGCTTCGGTTGGTTAATCAGCTTGTCCGCCGCCAGCAGGTTGATGACGCCGTGGCCGTTGGCGTCGGTTTTCATCAGGTCGTTGATGTCCAGCATCGGTTCGCCGAAGAACTGGTTGGCGCCCTGCTCTTCCAGCGTCAGCAGCCCGCGCTGGATAGCGCCGACCGAGGCCGAAGAGATGTTGCCGTACTGGGTCTGGAACCGTTTGGCGTTGTCGCCGACGTACTGCACCATGGCGCGCAGATCTTTCATGTCCAGCAGCAGCAGCGCGTTGTCGTCGGCGATTTTGAACACCAGCTGCAGCACGCCGCTTTGCACTTCGTTCAGGTCCAGCAGACGGCCCAGCAGCAGCGGCCCCAAATCGGACACGGTGGCGCGGATCGGGTGGCCTTTCTCGCCGTAGATATCCCAGGGGATGAGGGTGCAGGCCTGCGGTTGCCAGTCGCTGACGCCAATCGCCGTCAGCCGCGCCTGCAGCTTCTCGGAAGGCACGCCCTCGGTGCCGATGCCGGACAGGTCGCCCTTCACGTCAGACAGAAACACCGGCACGCCGATACGCGAGAACTGCTCGGCCATTTTCTGCAGCGTCACCGTCTTGCCGGTGCCGGTCGCCCCGGTAATCAAGCCATGGCGGTTCGCCAAAGCCGGCAAGATGACCAGATCCTGTACCGGTTTCCCGTCCTTCATCGCCTTGGCGATAATCCGTGCTTCACTCATTTTCTTTTCCTTTGACGCTGCCGCGGCGCGAAAAGCGCCTGTTGATGCAATAAAGCTATAAGCGCGGCGTAACCCCGTCAAGAACAAACAAAAAGGGCGCCATCAGGACGCCCCATTAAGCCAATATTTTCAGAATCGCCCTAAGATCACGCTCACCCGCGCAGCCCCAGCTGCTCCTTCAGCGCCTTCAGGTAGCGCCGGCTGACCGGCACCGGGTCGCCGGCCGGCATGATCATCTCCGCCGCGCCGCCCTCTTCGAAGCGGATCTCGCATACCTGCTCCAGATTGACCAAATACTGCCGGTGGCAACGCACCAGCGGCGTGCGGCTTTCCAGCGTACGCAGCGTCAGTTCGGTAAAGCACTCCATGCCGTCGTTACGCACCACGAACACCCCGCTGGTGCGGGAACGGATCGCCAGCACTTCGTCGAAACGCAGCAGGTAGATGCGGCTGTGGCCGGTGCAGGGAATGTATTTCAAGTAGCCGGCGCTCTGTTCCAGCGTCGCGATATCCTGCGGCGCGCTGCGCTGCCGCAGGCGCTGCAAGGTTTTGCTCAGCCGTTTGGGCTCCGCCGGCTTCAGCAGATAATCAAACGCGTGCTCTTCAAACGCCTGCACCGCATATTCGTCATAGGCGGTCAGAAATACGATGTGCGGCATGCGGTTGGGATCCAGCATGCCGACCATCTCCAGCCCGCTGATGCGCGGCATCTGGATATCCAGGAACACCACGTCCGGCTGCAGACGATGAATTTGGCTGATGGCCTCTATCGCATTGGCGCACTCGCCGATGATGCTGATTTCTTCCTCGGCCTCCAGCAGGTGCCGCAGGTTATCGCGCGCGGAGGGTTCGTCGTCGACAATCAGTGCGTTTAACATCAGGCGGCCCTCGCCATGGGTACGTTGAGCGTAATGCGCGTAAAGGCGTCCGGCCGGCAATCCACCCGCACGCCGTAGCCTTCGCCGTAGCGTACCCGAATGCGCTTGTCCACCAGGTTCATGCCCAGCCCGCTGCGGTTGGGCTTCGCCTGGAACAACCCGGCGTTGTCGGTCACCTGCAGCAGCAAGCGGTCACCTTCGCGCCGCGCGCCGATATCGATCCGCCCGACGCCCAACAGGTGCGAGGTGCCGTGCTTGATGGCGTTCTCGACGATCGGCTGCAGCGAAAACGCCGGCAGACGCACCGCCAGCAGCTCTTCCGGCAGCGACACCGCAATCTCCAGACGATCGGCAAAGCGCGCCTTCTCGATCTGCAGGTAGGCGTTCACATGTTCGAGCTCGTCCGCCAGGCTGACCTCATCGTCCGAACGCTTCAGGTTTTTGCGGAAGAAGGTCGACAGATACTGCACCAGCTCGCAGGCGCGGTCGCCGTCGCGGCGGATCACCGCCACCAGGGTATTCAGCGCGTTGAACAGGAAATGCGGATTGACCTGGGCGTGCAGCAGCTTGATTTCCGACTGCGCCAGCAGCTGTTTGTGGCGCTCGTACTGCCCGGCCATGATCTGCGCCGACAGCAGGCTGGCGATGCCTTCGCCCAGCGTGCGGTTGATGGTGCTGAACAGCCGGCTCTTGGGTTCGTACAGCTTGATGGTGCCGATCACCCGCTGGTTTTCGCCGCGCAGCGGGATCACCAGCGTCGATCCCAGCTTGCAGCCGGGATTGATCGAACAGCAGTAGGAAAGCTGGTTGCCGTCGGCGTACACCACTTCGTTGTTGTCGATGGCGCGATGCGAATGCACCGAGGCGATCGGCGTGCCCGGCAGGTGATGGTCGTCGCCGATGCCGATAAACGCCAGCAGCTTGTCGCGATCGGTGATCGCCACCGCGCCGATGCCCAGCTCCTGATAGATAACCCGGGCGACCTTCATGCTGTTTTCCTGGTCGAACCCCTGGCGCAAAATGCCCTCGGTGCGTTCTGCTATCTTGAGCGCCTTGGAGGAGAAGGCGCTGGTGTATTTCTCGAACATCGCGCGCCGGTCCAGCAGGATCTGCATAAACATCGCCGCGCCGACGGTGTTGGCGATCATCATCGGCAGCGCGATGTGCTCCACCAGCCGCAGCGCTTCCTGGTAAGGGCGCGCCACCGTCAGGATAATCGCCATCTGCAGCACTTCGGCCACCAGCGCCACCCCGGCGACGAACAGCGGATTAAACAACAGTTCGATGCGGCCGCGGCGCATGGCGATGCTGTGCACGATGCCGCCGACCAACCCTTCCGATACCGTCGAAATCGCGCAGGCCACGTCGGTCATGCCGCCCAGGGTATAGCGGTGCAAGCCGCCGGTCAGCCCCACCAAAAAGCCCACCGACGGCCCGCCCAGCAGGCCGCCCAGCACCGCGCCTATCGCCCGGGTGTTGGCGATCGAATCCTGAATATGCAGGCCGAAATAGGTGCCCATGATGCAAAACACCGAGAAGATCACGTAGCACAGCAGCTTGTGCGGCAGGCGAATGGTCACCTGCATCAGCGGAATGAACAGCGGCGTCTTGCTCAGCAAATAAGCGATGACAAGATAGACGCACGTCTGCTGCAACAGCAGCAACACCTGGTTAAATTCATACATGGCAGCAACTCATCCAGAGAAACAACGCCGGATTTCCGGTCTGGTTATAGTCTGCCGATTAGAACATGCGAAGGGGAAGAAAACAGTGATGCAGGCAAGGCTTCGGAAGGTTCGGGGCCGGGAGCGAACGGCCGATCCCGGCGGGATCGGCCGTCAATCTTACGGCAGTACCTTGGCGGACAGAATGACCACCGGTTTGGTCGGCACATTCTGATACGGGCCGACGTTGCCGGTCGGCACCTGAGAAATTTTGTCTACCACGTCCATGCCCTTCACCACTTTGCCGAACACCGCGTAACCGAAGTCGCGCTGGCCGTGATCCAGGAAGGCGTTGTCCGCCACGTTCAGGAAGAACTGGCTGGTGGCGCTGTCTTTGTCGGCGGTGCGCGCCATGGAGATGGTGCCGCGCAGGTTGCGCAGGCCGTTATCGGCTTCGTTCTTGATCGGCGCCTTGGTGGACTTTTGCTGCATGTCGGCGGTAAAGCCGCCGCCCTGCACCATAAAGCCCGGGATCACGCGATGGAAAATGGTGTTGTTGTAGTAGCCGCTGTTCACGTAGTCGACGAAGTTCTGGCTGGATACCGGCGCCTTCTGACCGTCGAGCGCCAATTCGATATTCCCTGCCGAGGTGGTCAGCATGACATGGGTTTCGCCGGCGGCTAAGGCTGCGGGCGCCATTGCTGTCAGGGAACACAGCGCAACGAAGGTCACTAAAGTACGTTTGAACATTAACGGGTCCTTTCTCTGAGAGACAAACTACGGAAAAGCGCTTTGATTCTAAAGAGCTGCATCGGCAAGTACCAGCCATTTACCTATATTTACGCAATTGTGGGACATATCTTAGCTGGCCCTGAATTTTACTGCCGAAAGTATGATCGCCGGTGGCCTTTTTGCCAACTGCATCACGCATTTTTTGCCCTTTTCCCTCCTTCGACGCGTTTTGCGACGCAACTCCCGTTTTGCTGCGCCATTGCGGTTATTCTAGATAAATGAGAGCGCTCTCATTTTTGGGCGCCGATGCGAAGACCATCCGCCGGCGGCTTCGCCGCGCAATGACTGGAGAAATAATGTGAGTGAATTGATGACTGAAATCAGCGCCGATTTTGAAAGCACCATCATGGAACTGCTGGTGTTCTCCGGCAGCGCGCGCAGCAGTGCGCTGATGGCGCTGCAGCAGGCGCGCGCCGGAGATTTTTCCGCCGCGGCCGAACAGATGGCCGAGTCCAAGGCCTGGGTGAAAAAGGCGCACCTGATCCAGACCGAACTGATCGGCCTGGATGAGGGCTGCGGCAAGCTGGCGATCACGCTGATCACCGTACATGCGCAAGACCACCTGATGAACGCCATGGTGATCCAGGATCTGGCCGGCGACATGATCGAACTTTACCGCCGCCAGGCACAGATGGAGACCCGCGCATGAGCTCATTGAAAATCGCCGTAATCGGCGGCGGCAGCAGCTATACCCCCGAACTGGTCGACGGCCTGATCCAGCGTATCGAAGAGCTGCCGGTGACCGAACTGGCGCTGGTGGACGTAGAGCCGGGCCGCGGCAAGGTGGAGATCATCGCCGCCCTGACCCGCCGCATGCTGGCGCGCCACGGCCTGGAGCAGGTGAAGGTCAGCGTGCACTTCGCGCTGGACGAAGCGATCCGCGACGCCGGCTTCGTGCTGACCCAATTTCGCGTCGGGCAGCTGCCGGCGCGCGCCGCCGACGAACGGCTGGGGCTGAAATACCATCTGATCGGCCAGGAGACCACCGGCGTCGGCGGCTTCGCCAAGGCGCTGCGCACCATCCCGGTGATGCTGGACATCGCCCGCCGGGTGGAAAAACTGGCGCCGGACGCCTGGATCATCAACTTCACCAACCCGGCCGGCATCGTGACCGAAGCGGTTTCTCGCTACACCAAGGCGAAGATCATCGGCCTGTGCAACGTGCCGATCAGCATGCATCACATGATCGCCAACATGCTGCAAACCCCCTATGAGGACGTGCAGCTGCAGTTCGCCGGCCTGAACCATATGGTATGGGTGCATCGGGTGACGCAACACGGCCGCGACGTCACCGGCGAGGTGATCGACATGCTGTGCGACGGCGCGGCCCTGACCATGAACAACATCAAGGAAGAGCCGTGGCAACCGGACTTCCTGCGGGCGGTCGGCGCCATTCCTTGCCCGTATCACCGCTATTTCTACCAGACGAAAGAGATGCTGGCCGAAGAAGTGGCCGCCGCCGCCGAGCGCGGCACCCGCGCCGAGCAGGTGATGCGGGTGGAAAAGGAACTGTTCGAGCTGTACGCCGATCCGCATCTGGACAGCAAGCCGGAGCAGCTCGGCTTCCGCGGCGGCTCGTATTATTCGGAAGTGGCGCTGGAGCTTATCCGCGCCATCCATAATAATCTCGGCGCGCAGTTGGTGGTCAATACCGCAAATCGTGGCGCTATTCGTGGTTTGCCGGACGACGCTGTGATAGAAATCAACTGTATCGTCGACGCGCAGGGCGCGCACCCGCTGACCTTCGGCCAACTGCCGGATGCGATGCATGCGCTGACCCAACAGGTGAAAGCCTACGAGCGTCTGACCATCGAGGCCGCGGTGCACGGCGATCGCCGCAGCGGCCTGCTGGCGCTGATCACCAATCCGCTGGTGGCCAACGCCAACGTGGCGCAGCCGCTGCTGGAGGAGGTGCTGACGGTAAACCAGCCTTACCTGCCGCAGTTTAACCGATAGCCGTTAGGGGCAGCATGCCGGGGTTCGGTTCGCCGAACCCATTTTTGTCGTAATCAGGAGTCGGATGATGGTGACACTGGAAGATGTCGCAGCATTGGCGGGCGTATCCCGCGCCACCGTGTCACGCGTGGTGAATGGCGACAGCAACGTCAAGGCGCCGACCCGCGAGAAGGTTGAACGCGCGGTCGCCCAGCTCGGTTATACCCCGAATCCGGCCGCCCGGGCGCTGGCCTCCAGCCACAGCAATACGCTGGGCCTGGTCACCACCTCCTACCGCGGCGGCTTCTTCGGCGCGCTGATGGACTTTGTGCAAACCGAAGCCGAATCCCACGGCAAACAGCTGCTGGTCACCCAGGGCCGCAACAGCGCCGAGAACGAATGGCAGGCTATCCAGCGGCTGTTCAGCCTGCGCTGCGACGGCGTGATCCTGCACGTGCGTTTTCTCAGCGACAACCAATTGCGCCAACTGGCCGCCGAGCAGCGTCACTTTGTGTTGCTCGATCGTCTGGTGCCCGGCCTGGAAGATCGCTGCGTGACTTTCGACCATCCGCACGCCAGCCGCATGGCGACGCAACGGCTGCTCGACGCCGGCCACCGGCGCATCGCCTGCATCAGCGGCCCGCGCGAACGCCCTTCCAGCCGGCTGCGGCTGCAGGGTTTTGAGGAGGCGATGCAGGCGGCGCGCATCAAGCCGCTGGCCTGCCTGGAAGGCGTTTACGATCTGGAGAGCGGCTATCGCTGCGCCGATCGGCTGCTGCTGCAGGAAACCGCCCCGACCGCCATTTATTGCTGCAACGAAGAAATGGCCATCGGCGCGCTGCTGGCGATCAATGAGCATCAGCTGCGGGTGCCGCAGGACATCTCGCTGATCTGCTACGACAGCGGCGAGCGCGCGCCCTTTGTCCGCCCGGCGCTGACCAGCGTGCACTTTCCGATCGGCGAAATGGCGCAGTACGCGGCGCGGCGCCTGATCGACCCGGCCACCCCGGCTCATCGCTTCGAGCCGGCGATCGTCAGCCGCGATTCGATCGTGACGGTGCGCAAATAGATCACAAAAACAATTCACAACTATTCATTGATTGCATCAAAAAATCGACAGCCATCACAAAAACTCCCGTGGTCTGTGCTAGGATCCGCTCCCTGGTGGCCTGATCGGGACTTTTTTCTGCTTTGCCAGGAAAAGCCAGCGGCCTTATGCCAGTTTTAACACTTCTAACAGACATAATCAGGCCTATACAATGAATGACAGTAACCGCATACGGCTTACCTGGATCAGCTTCTTTTCTTATGCGCTGACCGGTGCTTTAGTGATCGTCACAGGGATGGTGATGGGAAACATTGCAGAGTACTTTAATCTGCCGGTTTCCAGCATGAGCAATACCTTTACCTTTCTCAACGCCGGCATTTTGATTTCGATTTTCCTCAACGCCTGGCTGATGGAAATCATCCCGCTGAAGCGCCAGCTGATCTTCGGCTTTGTGCTGATGGTGCTGGCGGTGGCCGGACTGATGCTCGGCAAAAGCCTGACCATGTTCTCGCTGTGCATGTTTATTCTCGGCGTGGTCAGCGGCATCACCATGTCGATCGGCACCTTCCTGATCACCCATATGTATGCCGGCCGCCAGCGCGGTTCGCGCCTGTTGTTCACCGACTCCTTCTTCAGCATGGCCGGCATGATCTTCCCGATCGTCGCCGCCATGCTGCTGGCGCGCCACATCGGCTGGTACTGGGTCTACGCCTGCATCGGCCTGCTGTACGTCGGCATCTTCGTACTGACCCTGTGCTCCGAGTTCCCGGTGCTGGGCAAAAAAGGCGCCGATGCCGGCCAGCCCGTCGCCAAAGAAAAATGGGGCATCGGCGTGCTGTTCCTGTCGGTCGCCGCGCTGTGCTACATCCTCGGCCAGCTGGGCTTCATTCAGTGGGTGCCGGAATACGCCACCAAGTCGTTCGGCATGGACATCAGCCAGGCCGGCAAGCTGGTGAGCGACTTCTGGACCTCGTACATGGTCGGCATGTGGGTGTTCAGCTTTATCCTGCGCTTCTTCGACCTGCAGCGCATCGTCACCGTGCTGGCCGCGTTGGCTACCGGCGCGATGTACCTGTTCGTCAGCACCGATAACCCGCAGCATCTGGGCTACTACATCATGGCGCTGGGCTTCGTCTCCAGCGCCATCTACACCACCCTGATCACCCTGGGCTCGCTGCAGACCAAGGTGTCTTCGCCGAAGCTGGTCAACTTCATCCTGACCTGCGGTACCATCGGCACCATGCTGACCTTCGTGGTCACCGGCCCGATCGTCGCTAAAGGCGGCGCGCACGCCGCGCTGACCACCGCCAACGGCCTGTACCTGGCGGTGTTCGTGATGTGCTTGCTGCTGGGCTTCGTGACCAAGCACCGCAGCCACGGCCACGTTACGCATTGATCGGCCGACTGTGATGCAACAAGGGCGCCCCTGAGGCGCCCTTTTTTATGTCGCGGCGCTTAGCGCCTGAAATCCACTTTCTCATCCTGCTGCAGATACAGCGTGGTTTCCGCCGGTTGGGTTTCGGCGATGATCGCCCCCTGCCGGATCGAATAGCGCACCGGCGTTTGCCGCCGCACCGCATCAAAACCGCTTTCCGCCGGCAGGATCACCAGGTTGGCGCTGTTGCCCGCCGCCAGACCGTAATCGCTCAGGTGCAGGGTGCGCGCGCTGTGGCTGGTGATCAGCTTCAGCCCGTCGTCGATTTGGCCATAGCCCATCAGCTGGCAGACGTGCAGCCCCATATGCAGCACCTGCAGCATGTTGGCGGTGCCCAACGGGTACCAGGGATCGAACACGTCGTCGTGGCCGAAGCAGACGTTGATCTCCGCCTCCAGCATCTCCTTCACCCGCGTGATGCCGCGCCGTTTCGGATAGCTGTCGAAGCGCCCCTGCAGGTGAATGTTCACCAGCGGATTGGCGACAAAGTTGATGCCGGACATCTTCAGCAGGCGGAACAGCCGCGAAGCGTAGGCGCCGTTGTAAGAGTGCATCGCCGTGGTGTGGCTGGCGGTCACTTTGGCCCCCATCTCCAGCTTCAGCGCCAGCGCCGCCACCGTTTCGACAAAGCGCGACTGTTCGTCGTCAATCTCGTCGCAGTGCACGTCCACCAGCCGATCGTACTTCTGCGCCAGCGCGAACGCCTTGTGCAGCGATTCCACGCCATACTCGCGGGTAAACTCGAAGTGCGGAATGGCCCCCACCACGTCGGCGCCGAGCCGCAACGCCTCTTCCAGCAGCGCTTCACCGTCGGGATAGGACAAAATGCCCTCCTGCGGGAAGGCGACGATCTGCAGCGTCACCCAGGGCGCCGCCTCCAGCTTCACCTCCAGCATGGCGCGCAGCGCGGTCAGGGTGGGATCGGAAACGTCCACGTGGGTGCGCACGTATTGCACGCCGTTGGCTATCTGCCACTTCAGCGTCTGCCAGGCGCGCTGCTTGACGTCCTCGTGGGTCAGCGACGCCTTGCGCTCGGCCCAGCGTTCGATGCCTTCAAACAGCGTGCCGGACTGATTCCAGGCCGGCTGACCGGCGGTCTGGGTGGTGTCCAGGTGGATATGCGGCTCGACAAAGGCCGGCAGCGCCAGCCCGCCCTGCGCGTCCAGCGCGTCAGTGCGCCATTCCTGCCCTTCCGGCTGCGGCACGATATGAGCGATGCGCCCCTGTTCGATGGCAAGCTGCCACAGCCCTTCATGCCCGCTCAAACGCAGGTTGTCGATAAACTTCAATGGACTCTTGGCCACCCTTCACCTCTGCTGTTGCGGCTGGTTTTCTTCATCATACTGCCAGCGGATTGGGCTGACAAAAGCCGATTGCGAGAGTGCGCCCGCGCCCTACTCCCCGAGAGGCAAATGATCCGGTCACTGTCACGTTTCAGCTAAAGGTGAATAAAATCCGCAACTTAACAAATAGATAGAAAAATCATTGGCATACCACATAAGGGGTATATGAGGGCCGGCTTGATTTGCATCAATAAATTGCCCGCCGGGAGGAATAAGGTAAGCCTAGGAAATCAGAATTTTGAGGCAATAATGAGCAGAGTCAAACTTGCCGTCATCGGCAACGGCATGGTCGGCCACCGGTTTATCGAAGATCTGCTGGAGAAAGCAGACCGGGACCAGTTCGAGATCACGGTGTTCTGTGAAGAGCCGCGCATCGCCTACGACCGCGTTCACCTGTCTTCGTACTTCTCCCACCACACCGCCGAAGAGCTGTCGCTGGTGCGCGAAGGCTTTTACGAAAAACAGGGCGTGAAGGTGCTGGTCGGCGAACGCGCCATTACCATCAACCGCGGTGAGAAAGTCATTCATTCCAACACCGGGCGCACTCTCTACTACGACAAGCTGATCATGGCCACCGGTTCCTATCCGTGGATCCCGCCGATTAAAGGCTCGGACAGCCAGGACTGCTTCGTTTACCGCACCATCGAAGATCTGAACGCCATCGAAGCCTGCGCGCGCCGCAGCAAACGCGGCGCGGTGGTCGGCGGCGGTCTGCTGGGGTTGGAAGCCGCCGGCGCGCTGAAAAGCCTGGGGGTGGAAACCCACGTGATCGAATTCGCCCCGGTGCTGATGGCCGAGCAGCTCGATCCGATGGGCGGCGACCAGCTGCGCCGCAAGATCGAACGCATGGGCGTTAAGGTGCATACCGGTAAAAATACCCAAGAGATCGTCAACGGCGGCACCACCGCGCGCAAAACCATGCAGTTCGCCGACGGCAGCGCGCTGGAAGTCGACTTCATCGTGTTCTCCACCGGCATCCGCGCCCAGGACAAACTGGCGCACCAGTGCGGGCTGGCCACCGCTCGCCGCGGCGGCATTGTCATCAACGACAGCTGCCAGACCTCGGATCCGGACGTTTACGCCATCGGCGAATGCGCCTCCTGGCGCGAGCGCACCTTCGGCCTGGTGGCGCCCGGCTACAAAATGGCGCAGGTGGCGGCCGACCATCTGCTGGGCCGAGAAAACGCTTTCCGGGGCGCGGACATGAGCGCCAAGCTGAAGCTGCTGGGCGTTGACGTAGGCGGCATCGGCGATGCCCACGGCCGCACCGAAGGCGCGCGCAGCTACGTGTATCTGGATGAAAGCAAAGAAGTCTATAAACGCATCTGGGTCAGCGCCGACAGCAAAACCCTGCTCGGCGCGGTGCTGGTGGGCGATACCAGCGACTACGGCAACCTGCTGCAGCTGGCGTTGAACGGCATCGCGCTGCCGGAGAACCCGGATGGGCTGATCCTGCCGGCGCACGCCGGCAGCAAGCCGGCGATCGGCGTGGACTCGCTGCCGGAAAGCGCGCAGATTTGCTCCTGCTTCGACGTCAGCAAAGGCGACATCATCAAGGCGGTCAACATGGGCTGCCACACGGTGGCGGCGCTCAAGGCCGAAACCAAGGCCGGCACCGGCTGCGGCGGCTGCATTCCGCTGATCACCCAGGTGCTGAACGCCGAATTGAGCAAACAGGGCATCGAGGTCAACCACCACCTGTGCGAACACTTCGCCTACTCGCGCCAGGAGCTGTATCACCTGATCCGCGTCGAGGGCATCAAGTCCTTCGACCAACTGCTGGCCAAATACGGCCAGGGCTACGGCTGCGAAGTGTGCAAGCCGACCGTCGGCTCGCTGCTGGCCTCATGTTGGAACGAGTATATCCTGAAGCCGCAGCATACGCCGCTGCAGGACACCAACGACAACTTCCTCGGCAACATCCAGAAAGACGGCACCTACTCGGTGATCCCGCGTTCGGCCGGCGGCGAAATCACCCCGGACGGGTTGCTGGCCATCGGCCGCATCGCCAAAGAGTACAACCTCTACACCAAGATGACCGGCTCGCAGCGCATCGGCATGTTCGGCGCGCAAAAAGACGACCTGCCGGCCATCTGGAGCAGGCTGCTGGCCGCCGGCTTCGAAACCGGCCACGCCTACGCCAAGGCGCTGCGCATGGCGAAAACCTGCGTGGGCAGCACCTGGTGCCGCTACGGCGTCGGCGACAGCGTCGGCTTCGGCGTTACGCTGGAGCACCGCTACAAAGGCATCCGCACCCCGCACAAAATGAAGTTCGGCGTCTCGGGCTGCACCCGCGAATGCGCCGAGGCGCAGGGCAAGGACGTCGGCATCATCGCCACCGAGAACGGCTGGAACCTGTACGTCTGCGGCAACGGCGGCATGAAACCGCGCCACGCCGATCTGCTGGCCGCCGACCTCGACGGCGACACGCTGGTGCGCTACCTCGACCGCTTTATGATGTTCTATATCCGCACCGCCGATAAGCTGCAGCGCACCTCGGTGTGGCTGGAAAGCCTGGAAGGCGGCATCGATTACCTGCGCAAGGTGATCGTCGACGACAAGCTCGGCATCAACGACCAGCTGGAGACCGAGATCGCCCGCCTGCGCGACGCGGTGGTCTGCGAGTGGCGAGAGACCCTCGAACACCCGGAAACGCAGCGGCGTTTCGCCCACTTTATCAACAGCCCGCTGCGCGACCCGAACGTCCAGGTGGTGACCGAGCGCGAGCAGCATCGCCCGGCGCGCCCTGACGAGCGCATTCCCGTTACCCTGCTCGACACCGAGGAGAACCCCGCATGAGCCAGTGGATTACCGTTTGTCCCGTCGCCGATATCCTGCCCGGCACCGGCGTGTGCGCCCTGATTGGCGATCGCCAGGTGGCGGTGTTCCGCCCCTATGCCGATGAGCGGGTGTTCGCCATCAGCAATATCGACCCCTTCGCCCAGGCCAGCGTCTTGTCTCGCGGCCTGATCGCCGAACATCAGGGCGAGCTGTGGATCGCCAGCCCGCTGAAGAAACAGCATTTTCGCCTGAACGACGGTCACTGCCTGGAAGACGGCGCGCATTCCATCGCGAGTTTCACCAGCCGGGTGGTCGACGGCCTGGTGCAGATAGCCGCCTGACCCCCACAACGTTCCGAGGATCGCCGATGGATTACCTGCCGATTTTTTGCCGGTTGCAACACAAGGCCTGCCTGTTGGTCGGCGGCGGAGAAGTCGCCGAACGCAAGGCGCGCCTGCTGCTCGACGCCGGGGCGGCGCTGACCGTCAATGCCTGCGAGTTCAGCCCGCAGTTCCGGCGGTGGGCCGATGAGGGCCGACTGACGCTGGTCGAGGGCGAATTCACCCCGGCGTTGCTGGCGGAAAAATGGCTGGCGATCGCCGCGACCGATCGGCTGGAGGTCAACGCGCGGGTGTATCAGTGTGCCAACCGGCAGCGGGTGTTCTGCAACGTGGTGGATGATCCGAAGCGCGCCAGCTTTATCATGCCGTCGATCATCGACCGCTCGCCGATCATGGTGGCGGTCTCGTCCGGCGGTAAAGCACCGGTGCTGGCCCGCCTGCTGCGCGAGAAGCTGGAAGCGGCGTTGCCGCAGCACCTCGGCAAGCTGGCGCAGCTGGGCGGCGCGCTGCGCCAGCGGGTAAAACGGCGCTTTGCCGGCGCCGGTGCGCGTCGGCGCTTCTGGGAGCGGCTGTTCGCCCACCATCGCTTGGCGCAGTCGCTGGCCAACAACGACGATGCGCAGGCCGAACGCCAGTTGGAACGGCTGTTCAGCGAGCAGCCGGCAGATCGGGGCGAAGTGGTGCTGGTCGGCGCCGGCCCCGGCGACGCCGGCCTGTTGACGCTGAAGGGCCTGCAGCAGATCCAGCAGGCCGACGTGGTGGTTTACGACAGGCTGGTGTCGGACGACGTCATGGCGCTGGTGCGCCGCGACGCCGAACGCATTTTCGTCGGCAAACGCGCCGGCCACCACTGCGTGCCGCAGGAGCAGATCAACCAAATCCTGCTGCAGCAGGCGCTGCAAGGCAGGCGCGTGGTGCGGCTGAAAGGCGGCGATCCCTTTATCTTCGGCCGCGGCGGCGAAGAGCTGGAAACGCTGGCGGACGCCGGTGTTCCGTTCTCGGTGGTGCCGGGCATCACCGCCGCCTCCGGCTGTGCGGCCTACGGCGGCATCCCGCTCACCCACCGCGACCACGCGCAAAGCGTGCGGCTGGTCACCGGCCACGCCCGGGCCGACGGCGGGCTGGACTGGGCGCCGCTGGCCGCCGGGCAGCAAACGCTGGTGTTCTATATGGGGCTGTCGCAGGCGGCGGAAATCCAGCGCCAGCTGATCGCCCACGGTCTGGCGGCCACCACGCCGGTGGCGCTGGTGGAAAACGGCACGTCATGCCGCCAGAGGGTGATCGAGGGGGAACTGCGTCAGTTGGCCGCTCTGGCGCAGCGGGCCGCCAGCCCGAGTTTAATCATCGTCGGCAGCGTGGTCGGCCTGCGGCGCAAGCTCAACTGGTTTTCCGGCGAGGAAACGGCGGAAAATCTCGCCCGGCAAGCCTGAGGCAGAGTTAAAAAAAAGCGGCCATTGGCCGCTTTTTTCGCTTGTCCGCCATTATTGCGGCGGCGGCACAAAACCGACGGCCTGATAGACCTTCGCCAGGGTTTCCTGCGCGCGCGCGCGCGCCTTGGCGGCGCCGTCGCGCATCACCTGCTGCAGGTAGGCTTCGTCGTTGCGGAAGCGATGGTAACGCTCCTGCAGCTCGCCCAGCATGCCGGACACGGCTTCGGCCACCGCGCCCTTCAGGTGGCCGTACATCTGGCCTGCAAACTCGGCTTCCAGCTGCGCGATGCTCTTGCCGGTCACGCCGGCGAGGATATCCAGCAGGTTGGAGACGCCCGCCTTGTTGACCACGTCGTAGCGCACCACCGGCGGCTCTTCGGAGTCGGTCATCGCACGCTTGATCTTCTTGGTGACCGCTTTCGGATCTTCCAGCAGGCCAATCACGTTGTTGCGGTTGTCGTCCGACTTGGACATCTTCTTGGTCGGTTCCTGCAACGACATCACGCGCGCGCCGGACTTGGGAATGAACGGCTCAGGCACCTTGAACACCTCGCCGTACAGCGCATTGAAACGCTGGCCCACGTCGCGGCTCAGCTCCAGATGCTGCTTTTGGTCTTCGCCGACCGGCACCTGGTTGGTTTGATACAGCAGGATGTCCGCCGCCATCAGCACCGGGTAGCTGAACAGGCCGGCGTTGATGTTCTCCGCGTAGCGCGCGGATTTATCCTTGAACTGGGTCATGCGGCTCAGCTCGCCGAAGTAGGTATAGCAGTTCAGCACCCAGCTCAGTTGGGTATGTTCCGGCACGTGCGACTGCACGAAGATGGTGCTTTTTTCCGGATCGATGCCGCAGGCCAGGTACAGCGCCAGCGTATCCAGCGTGGCCTTGCGCAGCTTTTCCGCGTCCTGACGCACGGTGATGGCGTGCAGATCGACGATGCAATAAATGCAGTCGTAGTCGTCCTGCATCTGAACCCACTGACGCAGCGCACCCATGTAGTTGCCGATGGTCAGTTCGCCGGACGGCTGCGCGCCGCTAAATACGATGGGCTTACTCATGTTTAAATTTCCTGATTCTCTAAAGATGACAGCCCAAGAGCGGGCAACAAATCGGCGAAGCGCTCCAACACGCGGTCGGGGTGGCTCAGGGCGATCGACTCGCCGTAGTTATAACCGTAGGTAAAGCCGACGCTGGGGCAGCCGGCCGCCTGCGCGGCCTGAATATCATTGCGCGAATCGCCGATGAACAGCAGCTCATTGGCGCGCAGGCCAAGCTTGCCGAGCACCAGATACAGCGGCGCCGGATGCGGTTTCTTTTCCGTCACGTCATCGCCGCCGATCACCAGCGAGAAATGCCGGCCGATGCCGAGCGCGGCCAGCAACGGCGCGACAAACGGCGTCGGCTTGTTGGTCACCAGCGCCATCGGATAGCCCTGCGCGGCCAGGCGAGCCAGCGTCTCTTGCACCTGCGGGAACAGGCGGCTGCCGCCGTCGACGGTTTGCGCATAGAAATGATCGAAACGCGCACGCAGTCGGCTGCAGTGTTCCGGCGCGGCGTCCACCTCGGCCCAGCGCAGCGCGCGCTGCACCAGCACGTCGGCGCCGTTGCCGATCCAGGTGCCGACTCGGGCTTCGCCCGCCTGCGGCAGGCCCATTTCAGCCAGCGCCAGGTCGATGGCGGCCGCCAGACCCGGCGCGCTGTCCACCAGCGTGCCGTCCAGATCGAAAGCCAGGCCGCGGATCGCGCCGAAATCAGCCATGGGTCACCTTCGCCAGCTCGCCGCGCATTTCATCGATCACCTTGCGGTAGTCCGGTTTGCCGAAGATGGCCGAGCCGGCGACGAACATATCGGCGCCCGCGGCGGCGATCTCGGCGATGTTATCCACCTTCACCCCGCCGTCGACTTCCAGCCGGATGTCGCGGCCGCTTTCATCGATCAGCTTGCGCACCTGACGCAGCTTGTCCAGCGTGCCGTGGATAAACGACTGGCCGCCGAAGCCCGGGTTAACCGACATCAGCAGGATCACGTCGATTTTATCCATCACGTAATCGAGGTAGCTCAGCGGCGTAGCCGGGTTGAACACCAGGCCGGCCTTGCAGCCGTGCTCTTTGATCAGTTGTATGGTGCGGTCTACGTGTTCGGAGGCTTCGGGATGGAAAGAGATGTAGTTCGCACCGGCCTTGGCGAAGTCCGGCACGATGCGGTCCACCGGTTTCACCATCAGATGCACGTCGATCGGCGCGGTAATGCCATAGTTGCGCAGCGCTTCGCACACCATCGGGCCGATGGTCAGGTTGGGAACGTAGTGGTTGTCCATCACGTCGAAGTGCACCACGTCGCCGCCGGCGGCCAACACGTTGGCGGTGTCTTCACCTAACCGGGCAAAATCTGCCGACAGAATGGACGGGGCAATCAAAAACTTTTTCATCCGCTATCTCCAAACGTAGGGTAAATACGCCGGGGCAATCCCGGCTCAGCGATACAGCGCCAAAAGCTCGTTCACTTTGCTGCGGCCAAGAATGTTGCGGCTGATGGTGCGACGCGCCTTCACCACGTACAGCGAAGCGTGCTGATACCAATCGCGCGTCAGCTCGGTGTCGTGGTTGGAAATCAACACCGGCACCTGGCTTTCCACCGAAAGCTGGTGCGCCATCAGCGCCAGGCTCTGCTGGTCGGCAATGCTGAAGCTGTTGGTGTGGTAGGCGGTAAAATTCGCCGTCGCCGACAGCGGCGCATAAGGCGGATCGCAATACACCACCGTGCCGCGCGTCGCCTTGGCCATGGTATCGCGGTAATGCTCGCAGACGAAAGTGGCGTTGCGGGATTTTTCAGCAAACCAGTACAGCTCTTCTTCCGGGAAATACGGTTTCTTGTAACGGCCGAAGGGCACGTTGAACTCGCCGCGCAGGTTGTAGCGGCACAGGCCGTTGTAGCAGTGGCGGTTCAGGTACAGAAACAGCAGCGCGCGGCGATAGGCGTCGGCGCTAGTATTGAACTCTTCGCGCAGCAGGTAAAACTGGTCTGAGTTATTGAATTCATCGGTGAAAAGAATGCGGGCATCGCGCACGAAGTCGTCCGTGCGCAGCTTAACGATGTTATACAGGTTGATAAGATCGCTGTTGATGTCGGCGAGAATATAGGCGTCGTATTCCGTGTTCAGGAAGACTGAACCCGCACCCACGAAGGGCTCGATTAAGCAGTCGCCCGCTGGCAGATGACGACGAATCTCGTCCACCAGCGGGTATTTTCCACCAGCCCATTTTAAAAAAGCGCGGTTTTTCTTCATGCCGTCAGTTAGCTACTTATACAATTCAGAGCGGCGGATTGTACTCTGTTTCAGACAGCACATCAGCGCACAAATTTAAATGATTTATTTTTTAAGATCTTGCTGCACTTGACGTACAGGTCGGACCCATGGTTTTTTCGCCTGAACATCCGCCGGCAGCGTAGCAATGGCGCGCTTCGCTTCCGCAGAGGAGGCGTAGTTGCCGCTTACCAGCACATACCAGGGTTTGCCGTCGCGCTTGGTGGCGTACACCAGGTAGTTCTGCAGCTTCTGCTGTTTGGCGTAGGCGTTCAGCGTATCGGAACGCGAAGCGCTGCTCAGCTGCAGGGTATAGTGGCTGGCCGGTGCGGACTGCACGGCGCTGCCGCTGCTGCTGACCGCTCCCGCCTTGGCGGAAGAGGACGGCGTAGACGGCGGCGTATACACCGTGGTCGGCGCCTTGTGCTGCGTCGCCGCCGGTTTTTTGGCCGGCGTCTTGTGCTGCTGCGGCGCGGTGCCCTGAATCGGACGCGTGGCTTCTTTCGCCGCTGCGCCGTTCATCACCGTGGCCGGTGCGGTCGGCAATGTCGAGGCCGCGCCGGTCATGCCCTGAGTCGCCGCGTCAACCTGACCCTGCTGCGAAGACAGCGCATCCGCCATGTTGCCCGGCAGATCGACACGCTGCTGCGCGCCGCCCTGCTGAGGCTGTGGCTGCGCCTGCGTCGGCGTGCCGGAGATCGGCGGAACGCTGACGTTTTGCGGCTGTTGCGGCTGAGGCGCGGTGCTCACGCCGTTATTGTCGTTGGTATCCGTAGTGCCGCCCGCCACACCGTTGTTATTGGTGGTCAGCGACGAAGAGCCGGACAGGTTGATGTCTCTGGCCGCGCCGTTTTGCGCGCCTTCCTGCGCCGCTTCATGCTTGGTAGGCGCCTTCAGCGCCGAGCCGATGCCGATAATCAGCAGCAGCAGCACCAAAATGCCGATGCCAATCATCAAATGCTGACGCGACACGGCAAAACGCGGCGCCGCAGCCGGCTTGCGCGAGCGCGCAGGACGACGATCGCTGCTATCAGGTCTGAGATCGTCTTCCGGTTTAAACTCATCCATCTGAAACCCTCCAACTAGAGGCAAAAGCCCACCACCGTAGACCTACCGTGGCACGGGCAGATTAACCCGATGATGGCAAAGCGACACCCGTCATGCTTTGCTCATTATTAATATAGATGTAAACGGCGGCTAAGCCACTGTTACTTCGTCCGATTTGGTTAGGCGTTCTGCACGGGCAGGCAGGCGGCGATCGACGCCAACACCAGCTCATGCCCCACGCCGCCGCGGACTTCCGCCTGACCGATGGCGGTCGGCAGCACCAACCGCAGCTCGCCCGCCAGCACTTTCTTGTCGCGCATCATGTGCGGCAGATAGGACTCCGGCGTCATTTCCTGCGGCCCGCAGACCGGCAGGCCGGCGCGCAGCAGCAGCGCTTTGATGCGCGCGATGTCGTCGGCCGAGAACTGGCCGAGACGGCGCGCGGTTTCCGCCGCCATCACCATGCCGGCCGCCACGGCTTCGCCGTGCAGCCATACACCATAGCCCATTTCAGCTTCGATCGCATGGCCGTATGTATGACCCAGGTTAAGCAACGCGCGCAGACCGCTTTCGCGTTCGTCGGCAGCCACCACCTCGGCCTTCAGCTCGCAGCAGCGGCGGATGCAGTAGGCCAGAGCCTGCATATCCAGCGCCACCAACGCATCGATATTGCTTTCCAGCCAGACGAAGAAGTCGCGGTCGAGAATGATCCCGTACTTGATCACTTCAGCCAGGCCAGAGGAGAGTTCACGCGCCGGCAGGGTCTGCAGACAGTCCAGATCGACCACCACCGAGGCGGGCTGATAGAACGCGCCGATCATGTTTTTGCCGAGCGGGTGATTGACGGCGGTTTTGCCGCCAACGGAGGAGTCCACCTGCGACAGCAGCGTGGTGGGAACCTGAATGAAGCGCACGCCGCGCTGATAGCAGGCCGCGGCAAAGCCGGTAAGATCACCGACAACGCCGCCGCCGAGCGCGATCAGGGTCGTATCGCGGCCGTGAGGCTTTTCCAGCAGCGCTGAGAACACCTGCTCGAGTACGGCAAGGGATTTGTACTGTTCGCCATCAGGCAGTATCACCTGATCCACCATCACGCCGCCCTGCTCCAGCACCTTCCGGACGCGGTCCAGATAGATCGGCGCCAGCGTCTGGTTAGTGACCAGCATCACCTGCTCACCGGCTTTCAGCGGCATAAAAGAAGCCGGATCGTTAAACAATCCGGCGGCTATGGTAATCGGGTAGCTGCGCTCCCCAAGCGTTACGGTAATTCTCTCCATGTCGCGCTCAGTTCTCAATGTGGCGGTTTATCCCCGCTGCTGCGGGGAACACAATCAGTCTTTCCGCATTTGCCCGTGGCCAACACGGAAACCGCAATCAGTTGCTTTCCAGCATGTTGATGATCTGGTTGGCAACCACTTTAGCGCTTTGATCGTCGGTGCGGATAGTCACATCTGCAATTTCTTCGTACAACGGATTGCGTTCTTTCGCCAGGGCTTCCAGGACCTCACGCGGAGGAGAATCAACCTGCAGCAGCGGACGCTTTTTGTCGCGCTGGGTACGGGCCAATTGCTTCTCGATAGTGGTTTCCAGATAGACCACGACGCCACGCGCCGACAGACGGTTGCGCGTTTCGCGCGACTTCACCGAACCGCCACCGGTAGCCAGCACAATCCCTTGCTTTTCCGTCAGTTCATTAATGACTTTTTCTTCACGATCGCGGAAACCTTCTTCACCTTCCACGTCGAATACCCAGCCCACGTCAGCTCCGGTACGTCGCTCAATTTCTTGATCGGAGTCGAAGAACTCCATATTGAGTTGCTGAGCTAACTGACGGCCAATAGTGCTTTTGCCGGCACCCATAGGCCCAACCAGAAAGATATTGCGTTTCTCTGCCATGTTTTTCGGTATTACTAAGACAATTCGTTAATGTTAACCCGCCCCGCCAATCAAATCAGCGGCGGGACCTAAACTGAAACCTCATGAACGATAGTGCGAGATCAGACGAAAAATTATCTCAACACTCTTGGTAGTTTGGCAACCGAATAAATCGCAATCCACGCCGCAGGAGGGAAACCATACGTTTTTAACGGCGTCTTGGCGCTAACAAAAAAAACCTCGGTGCTCAATTCGGTAACCCTTGTAAGCTAATTCGGCCGCAGCGTCAAACGCAGATGCCCCCAAGGAGACAAAAAAGTGTATCTGCACATCAACTTTAGGCGATTTACGGCAAAGGCGACAGCCGGCTGTTCATGCCTTAATCAATGTCGGAGTGATGAATATCACCAGCTCGCGTCTTTTATGCTGTTTGCTGCTCTGTTTGAACAACGATCCCAGCAGCGGCACGTCGCCGATGCCGGGCACCTTGTCGGCGCCCCGCCCGCTATGCCGTTGAAAAATCCCCCCCAACACGATGGTTTCACCGTCTTTTACCGTGATCTGGGTCTTTATCTCCTGCTTATCGATGGTCAGCGCTTCTCCCGCCCCCCGACTGACCGAGCGCCCCGGCATATTTTGGCTGATGTGCAGCGTCAGGGTAATGCGGCCGTCGGGCAACACCTTCGGCGTCACCTCCATGCCCAGCACCGCTTCCCTGAACTCCACCGAGGTAGCGCCGCTGGCGCCGCTCGAGACTTCGTAAGGAATTTCCGTTCCCTGCTTGATGCTCGCGGTTTGCAAATGCGCCGTCAGCAGGCGCGGGCTGGCGATGATTTCCACCTGATTTTCCTGCTCCAGCGCGCTCAGTTCCAGGCTCAACAGGCGCCCGCCAAGGCGCGCCAGGTGAAAGCCGGCGTTCACCGCGCTGCGCTCCAGCGGCAAATCGACGCTGAAGTTATCCAGCCGCAGCGGCTGCGCCGGCCGCCCCTCCGGCGCCAGCCCCCAGCGCACGCCAAGATCGCGCAGGCTTTCGCTGTTGATGGTCACGATATGCGCCGCCAGCTGCACCTGCGCCAGCGGCCTGTCCATCTCCGCCACCCGCTTTTTGAGCAACGCCAATCCCGACGCGGTATCGCGGATCAATAACGCGTTGGTGCGCCTGTCGGCCACCACGCTGCCGCGTTCGTCGGGCAACGCGCCGCGCTGCGCGTTCAGGGTTTCGGCAACCTCGGCGGCGTCGGCGTTTTTCAGCGCCAGCGTCAGGCTGTGCAGCGGCTGCCGCAACGCCAGAGCCTGCTGGCGCTGCTGTTGTTCCTGCACGTCAGGCTCGGGAGAGACCAGCAGCACATTGCCCTCCCGCGTCATCGACAGTTTGCCCATGCGCAATACCAGCGCCAGCGCCTGCGGCCAGGGGACGTTATCTAACCGCAGCGTCAGAGTGCCGCTCACTCCCGCGGCGACGATCACATTCAGCTGACGGTAATCGGCCAACGCCTGCAGGATCACCGCGACCGGCGCCTCCTGAAACGCCAGTGAAATGGGCGGGTTATCCTGCGCGGGAGCCGCGGCAGCCGCCAGGCTCCACAGCGACATTCCCAGCCAGTGGCATCCTTTCATTCTGTTTCCCTATGGTGTGTTCAGCATCAGCCGCACGTCGTCGCCGGCGACCGGGCAATCCGGATCCGTCGGCAGCGCCGCCAGCGTCAGCGCATCAGCCGCTATCCACGCTACCCGCCAGCGCCCGGCCAGCAACGTCTGCTGCGGCCGCAGGCGCAACCATTGCCCCGCCGGCGTGACGACCCAGCCATAGCGCAAGGCCGGCTGCCCGATAATGCCCAGCAACCGCCAGTCGCCCGGGGACTCCGCCGCCATCGGGCAGTCAGGCAACGGCAGCGGGATAAAGGGATTGCGCGGCTGCGCCGCCAGTACCCACGGCAGCAGCAGCCATATCCCCAGCCATCGCCGTTTATTCATCGGCGTACTCTTCGGCGTCGTCTTGCAGCGTGAGGCGTACTCTCATGCCCTGCGGCGGCGTTTCAATGCTTAGCCGCTCAATGCGCAAGCCGGCGGGCAATGCCGTCAACAGCGTCAATAACCCGGCATAGCCGATGCGCACACTCAGGAGCTGTCGCGGCGGTTTTTCCAGCCGCTGCCAGCGCAGCAGCGTGGCGTCGGTCGGCCGCAGCGCCTCCATCAGCCCCGCCTGCCCGACAGACGGGTGTATCGCCTGCCGCAAGCGCACACGCATCGCTTCCTGCGTTGGCATCTGCGCCAGCTGCCGCTCGCGCTGTTCAATTTGCTGTTCAAGGCGTTGCCGCTGTGCGGAGGCGCGTTCCCGCTGTTGCCCTTCATCCCGCAGCAGCCAACCGGCGGCAACCAGCGCCAGCAGGCTCAGCGCGAGCCACTGCGTCGCCAAAACCTGCCAGCCCGGCAGACTCAGCCAGCGCCACAGCCAGAGAGAAAAGGCGCTATCCATCGCGCCCCCACGCCGTCAGCGTGAAGGTGAACAGACCATCCTGGCGCTGCGCCACCTCCGCCAGCCGATGCTGGCGCAACAGCGGCAGCGCCGCCAGCCGCTGCTCAAATTGGGCGATCGCCGCGTGATGCCGGCTCAGGCCGCGCAGCTGGAACCCTTCCTGCAGGTTGCCGTCCAGCGAGATCAGCCACAGCGGCGGCGGCACGGCGGCGGAAAGCTGCTGCAACAGCTGCAGATAGCGCCGGTTATGCTGCCGATTGCGCGCCCGCTGCTCCGCTCTGGCGCTTTGCCGCTCCAGCTGCGCCAGCTGGCGCTGCCCCTGCTGGTAGCGTTGCGTCAGCGCCGCCAACCGATCGGCGCGCGCTTCGAGGCGAGTTTGCCGCTGCGCCTGGCGGCCGTGCAGCAAGCTGAAGACCAGCGCCACGGTCAGCAGCACCAACGCCAGCTGCAGCGCCAACATGCGCAGCCAAAAAAAACCGCGTCGGCGCTGACGCTGGCCCCGCCAGGGCAGCAGATTGACCTGATACATCACGCATCCTCCTGCCGCAGCGCCAAACCGCCGGCCAGCACAAACGCCGCCGGCTGCGCGGGCAGCGGCGGCCGCAGCTGGCGAAAGGCGCTGAGCGGCGACCAGGCAAGGCAGCCGGGCGGAGGCGCATCATCCAGCACGCTACTGTAGCAGACCGGCAGATCGGCGCGAGGCGCCCCTGCTGCTTGCAGCGCCCGCAGCGCCTGCATCAGGCCATCGGGCTCGCCGGCCGACAGCGCGCCATAAGCGAACGCGCCACCGCCGGGCGCCACCCACAGCCATTCGTGCTCCAGACGGTGCAACAATCCCGCGGCGGCGGGCAATCCGGCGGCGGTGGCCATCACCCGCAGCGCGCAGGGCGTAATGTCGACCGCCTGCGGCTGCAGATCGGCCTGGCGCAGGCAGTGCAGCCACTGTTGCAATTCCAGCCTGCGCGCGGCGGTCAGCAGCAATGCCGCCGCATCCGGCGGCGCGGCGCGGTAATCGAGCACCAGCGTTTGCCCGGCGAGCGGGAACTGCTTCAGCCCGTGACGGCTGATATAATCGTCGCGCTCCGGCTCTTTCAGCCGCGCGTCCGGCTGCGGCATGCGCTGCTGCAAAACCCGTTGCGCGGGCAGGGCAATGCGTAAGGAAATATGTCTTGGTAACTGGACGCGCCATTGCCGCAGCGCCTGAATGAGGGATTCGGAAGGTTCCAGGCAGCCGTCGCGCAGCACCGCCTGCGGCAGCCGATGTTGCCACCAGTGGCGCAGCTGCCACCCATTGCGGCGGCGCTGAGCCGCCAGGGCGCGCACGCCGTTGTTTTGTATATCCAGCCCCACCTGCCATGATTGAGAGAACATATTTCGCCAAGCCTCCATAACATCAGATGATAAAAGAACATATCCATGTTGCAGGCTTGCCTTTATACTACCGCGCGGTTGTTTATAAACTGCCCAAATGACATGAAAATGGGAAATCTCAGGTGAAGTTCGTAAAGTATTTACTAATCCTTGCAGTATGTTGCATCGTGCTGGGAGCAGCCTCGATTTTTGGCTTGTACAAGTATGTCGAGCCACAGCTGCCTGACGTCGCAACGCTGAAAGACGTGCGGCTGCAGATACCGATGCAGGTTTACAGCGCCGATGGCGAGCTGATCGCCCAATACGGCGAGAAGCGCCGCATTCCGCTGAAGCTCAATCAGATCCCGCCGGTGATGGTGCATGCGTTTATCGCCACCGAAGACAGCCGCTTCTATGAGCATCACGGCGTCGATCCGGTCGGCATCTTCCGCGCCGCCTCTATCGCGCTGGTCTCCGGCCACGCGTCTCAGGGGGCGAGTACCATTACCCAACAGCTGGCGCGAAACTTCTTCTTGAGCCCGGAACGCACCCTGATGCGCAAAATCAAGGAAGCTTTCCTGGCGGTGCGCATCGAGCAGATGCTGTCCAAGGACGAGATCCTTGAACTGTATCTGAACAAGATCTATCTGGGTTACCGCGCCTACGGCGTGGGCGCCGCCGCGCAGGTTTACTTCGGCAAAGACGTCAGCCAGCTCACCCTGAGCGAAATGGCGACCATCGCCGGTCTGCCGAAGGCGCCGTCCACCTTCAACCCGCTCTACTCGCACGATCGCGCCGTCGCCCGTCGCAACGTGGTGCTATCGCGCATGCTGGATGAACACTACATCACCCAGGCACAGTACGATCAGGCGCGCGCCGAAGATCTGGTGGCCAACTACCATGCGCCGGAAATCAGCTTCTCCGCCCCTTATCTCTCCGAGATGGTGCGTCAGGAGATGATCAAGCGCTACGGCGACAACGCCTATACCGACGGTTACAAGGTCTATACCACCGTCACCAAGCGGCTGCAGCAGGCGGCGCAGGAATCGGTGCGCAACAACGTGCTGGCCTACGACATGCGCCACGGCTACCGCGGCCCGTCCAACGTGCTGTGGAAAGTCGGTGAAGCGGCCTGGGATCAAAAACAGATTGTCGACTCGCTGAAAAACCTGCCGAACTACGGCCCGTTGGCACCGGCGGTGATCACCGCCGCCAATGCCGAAGAGGCCACGGCGATGTTGGCGGACGGCAGCAATATCGCGCTGCCGATGGCCAGCATGCGCTGGGCCCGTCCTTACAAATCAGACACCCAGCAAGGGCCGACGCCGAAGCGCGTCACCGACGTGGTGCAGGCCGGCCAGCAGGTGTGGGTGCGTAAGGTCAACGACGCCTGGGGGCTGTCGCAGGTGCCGGACGTCAACTCCGCGCTGGTGTCGATCAACCCGAACGACGGCGCGGTCAAAGCGCTGGTCGGCGGTTTTGACTTCAACCAGAGCAAATTCAACCGCGTCACCCAGGCGCTGCGTCAGGTCGGTTCGAACATCAAGCCCTTCCTGTACACCGCCGCCATGGACAAGGGCCTAACGCTGGCCACCATTCTGAACGACCTGCCGATCACCCGCTGGGACGCCGGCGCCGGCACCGACTGGCGGCCGAAAAACTCGCCGCCGACCTATGACGGGCCGATTCGCCTGCGTCAGGGGCTGGGCCAGTCGAAGAACGTGGTGATGGTGCGCGCCATGCGTGCAATGGGCGTCGACTACGCGGCGGAGTACCTGCAGCGCTTCGGCTTCCCGGCGCAGAATATCGTGCATACCGAGTCGCTGGCGCTGGGCTCCGCCTCCTTCACGCCGATGCAGCTGGTGCGCGGTTACGCGGTGTTGGCCAACGGCGGCTACCTGGTGGATCCGTACTTCATCTCTAAAATCGAAGACGATAACGGCAATACGGTATTTGAAACCAAGCCGAAGATCGTCTGCAGCAGCTGCAACCTGCCGGTGATTTACGGCGATACCCACCGTGCGGCGGAGCTTTCCGACGATAACGTCGAGAACGTCGCCACCTCGCAGGAAGGCAATAACGGCAACGTGCCGATGCCGCAACTGCAGCAGGTGACCCCGGCTCAGGTGCAGCAGGACGGCGATCAGCAGTATGCGCCGCACGTCATCAGCACGCCGCTGGCGTTCCTGATCCACGATGCGCTGAACAGCAACATTTACGGCGAACCGGGCTGGATGGGCACCGCCTGGCGTGCGGGCCGCGATCTGAAGCGCCGCGATATCGGCGGCAAAACCGGCACCACCAACAGTTCGAAAGACGCCTGGTTCTCCGGCTATGGTCCGGATACCGTCACCTCGGTGTGGATTGGTTTCGATGACCATCGCCGCGATCTGGGCCGTTCTACGGTGTCAGGGGCCATTCCGGATCAAATTTCCGGCGGTGAAGGCGGCGCCAAGAGTGCGCAGCCGGCATGGGATGATTTCATGAAAAGCGCGCTGGAAGGCATTCCGGAGCAGAAAGTCACCCCGCCTCCGGGCATCGTCAGCGTCACCATCGACAAGAGCAGCGGCAAGCTCTCCGGCGGCGGCGGCGGCAGCCGCTCCGAGTACTTCATCGAAGGCACTCAACCGAAGGACTACCCGTCGCGCGATACCGGCACCACGCTGACGGACCCCGGCGGCGAAAGCCACGAGCTGTTCTGATCAACAAGGGCCAGAGAAATCTGGCCCTTTTTTTATTCGGCAAGCGCTGCCGCTCAGCGCGAGCCGCGTAAAAACGCCTCGGTGAGGAACAGCGCGCTCACGTTGCGCGCCTCGCGGAAATCCGGCTCCGCCAGCAGCGCCATCATGTCGGCAATCGGCCAGCGCACCTGCGGCAGCGGCTCCGGCTCATCCCCTTCCAGGCTCTGCGGATAGAGATCGTGCGCCAGCACAATATTCATCTTGCTGGAAAAATACGACGGCGCCATGGTCAGCTTGCTGAGGAAATCAAAGCGTTTGGCGCCGTATCCCACTTCTTCCATCAGCTCGCGGTTGGCCGCTTCCAGCACCCCTTCGCCGGGATCGATCAACCCTTTGGGAAAGCCCAGCTCATAGGATTCGGTGCCGACCGCGTACTCGCGGATCAACAGCAGGTCGTCGCCAATCACCGGCACGATCATCACCGCTTCCCGCTCCGAAGGCCGCATGCGCTCATACACCCGCCGTACACCGTTACTGAATTCCAGATCGACCGACTCTACGTTAAATAAACGCGAACGCGCGACCGTTTCCACTTTCAGAATTTTAGGTTTTTGCAGGTGTTTATCCATGATTGCCTCAAATGGGTTACCCGTCGGCCGGCGGCAATATCAGGCACGGAGAGGGATAGCCGGAATAATGATTGGCGCAGCGCGTCGGCGCTCAAACGCTGACCAAATTCGATCTTGATCACATTGTGCGTTAATGAGAACCTTAGCCGCAACGAGCACAAGCAGTAATTTACTTTTTTTTAACAAGCGTAGCCAGCGCCCGCCGATTTTCCGTACCAATTCAGCAAACAGAGCCGAATAAAATAGGATAATGCCGATATCGACATCCGATGCCGGTTGCTACTATCGCGCAGGCAAGGGCTGGTGATAAAATCGCGTGGCGTTGCGAAAGAATGAGATCCAGAGCGAGTATCTGTTCTTCCCTCACGAGTTCTGGGTGCCTCCTGGCGGGTTACTCCGTATAATATGCAGTTTTTCATCGGGTTGGCGAGATTCACGGTTATATGATGGGGATAGCATGAGCACAATAGTGTTGATATTGGCCTTAGTGCTTGCCTGCCTGATTGCCGCCGGCCTGTATCTCTGGTTCAAAGCCCGCAGCCAGCCATTGCTGGCGCGCACGCTGCCGTTTATTAAACCCACCCACCGCAAGTTGACCGCTGAAGAGCGCGCGGCCGTCGAGTACTACCTCAAACAGCAGAATAAACTCGGCAACAAGCTGTTGCCCGGCAACCCTGCGCTGCCTTCGGCCAAGCTGGCGCTGACCCCGCAAAGCGACAACGTCTATCCCGTTACCCACGCCATCACCCGTTACGGGCTGGCCAGCGATGAACCCAACAAATGGCGTTATTATCTCGACGCCGAAGAGGTGCATCTGCCGCCGTTTTGGGAGCAGTACATCACGGCCGACAACCATGTGGAAGTGATCAGAACCCAGACGCTGCCGCTGGTTATCTCCCTCAACGGACATTCGCTGAAAGATCACATCCACGATCGGCCGCAGCCGCCGGTGGTGACGGCGGCGCCAACCAAAAACGCCTCCATTCGCAAAGAGGAAAGCGAGCACGTCGAGCTGGTGAACATCCGCAAGGAAACGCCGGAAGAACACGCTTTGACGCGCCCCAACGGCATCCGTGAAGCCGCCATCATCTCCACCGCCCTGCTGCTGCTGTTCTTCAGCCTGATCAGCCCGGTGCTGGTCATTCCCTGGATGATCTTCGTCGCGGTGCTGATGATCGCCTGGGGCAGCTGGAGCCTGTTCCGCCGGCCGGCGGCTCGCGAGCTGAAAGAGGTGCATTGCCTGCGCGGCACGCCAAAACGCTGGGGGCTGTTCGGCGAATCCAACCAGGGGCAAATCAGCAATATTTCGCTCGGCATCATCGACCTGATCTACCCGCCGCACTGGCAGCCCTACCTGACTCGGGACCTGGGCAAGTCCACCGATGTGGACATCTATCTGAACCGCCAGGTGGTGCGGCAGGGACGTTTCCTCTCGCTGCACGATGAGGTGAAAAACTTCCCGCTGCAGCAATGGGGGCGCAATGCGGTGCTGGCGGCCAGTTCGACGCTGGTGCTGCTGTTGCTGCTGACCTACATCCCGCTCAGCCTGCCGTTAACGCTGAGCGTGGCGTGGCTGCAAGGCGCGCAAAAGGTGGAAGTGACCAGCGTGCAGGCGCTGGAAGCCATGCCGCTGCGCATCGGCGATACGCTGAACGTGCGCGGCAACGGCATGTGCTACGTGCCGCCGCAGGCCGGCGGCGGCGGCGCTTCCGGCTTTATGCCGTTCGATTGCTCGGGCATCTACTGGAACAACGCCACCCCGCTGCCGCAGCCGGAGTCTGAGGTCATCGACAAGGCCACCGCGCTGCTGGCGACGGTAAACACCCAGCTGCACCCGGACGGCGCGGATCAGAAAATCAACCCGCAGTTGGCCAGCGCGATTGAAAAATCCGGCATGATACTGCTGGATGACTTCGCGGATATCGTGCTGAAAACCCAGGATCTGTGCCAGAAAGACAACGACTGCGTACGGCTGAAAAATGCCCTGGTGAATCTGGGCAACGCCAAAAACTGGGGTAGCCTGGTGAAGCGCGCCAAATCCGGTGCGCTGCAGGGGGTGAACGTGTTGCTGCGCCCGGTAAGCGCCGAATCGCTGGAAAGCCTGACCAAGGTCGCCGCCTCTTCATTCGTTTACAACGAAACCCGTCAGGCCGCAGCGGCGCTCAACAGCCCGCCGCCCGGCGGTTTCCTGATCAGCAGCGACGAGGGCCGGCAGTTGGTGAGCCATCCGCAGCCGTCGGTGCCGTTGAATGAATACAACGCGCTCGACCAGTGGAACGAGCTGCAGCGCCTTGCCAGCATGCTGCTGCACACCCCGTTCCAGGCGCAGGGCGTGATCACCGGCATCAGCGTCGACGCCAACGGCACCCGCCACGTGGCGCTGCACAGCGAGCCGGACATGATCACCCTGTGGCGCTATCTCGGCACCAGCCTGCTGCTGCTGGCGGTGGTCGTCAGCCTCGGTTACAACGTCTGGCGGCTGGTGCAGCGCCGGCGCATCAACCGGCATCGCATCGCCGATATCCAGCGCTATTACGAAAGCTGCTTCAACCCGCAGCTCGATACCATGTCGCTGCGGCCGATGGCCTGAGCCGCGCTTCGCCCTCCGGCCCGCCCCCCGCTTGTGCTACGCTAACGCTATTATTCTCATCTGCGGACCGCCGCCGGTCCGCCCATGGAGTTTTTATGGTTCCCGAGTTTGACTGGCAGCAAATTGATACCGTCCTGCTGGATATGGACGGCACCCTGCTGGACCTGGAGTTCGACAGCCATTTCTGGCTCCGTCTGGTGCCGCAGGCGCTGAGCGAAAGGCGCGCCATCCCGTTCGAACACGCGCGTGATATCATTCAGCAGGAATATCTGGCGGTGCAGCACACCATGAACTGGTACTGCTTCGATTACTGGAGCGAGCGGCTGGATCTGGATATTTACCGCATGACCAGCGAAGTGGGCAGCCGCGCACGGCTGCGTGAGGATACCGAGCCGTTTTTACAGGCGCTGCGCGACGCCGGCCTGCAGACCATTTTGCTGACCAACGCCCATCCGCACAGCCTGGCGGTAAAAATTGAGCACACCGGTTTGGATCGGCACCTTGATTTATTGCTTTCCACCCACACATTTGGTTATCCGAAAGAAGATCAGCGCCTGTGGCAGGCGGTACAGCAACGCACCGGCTTTGATCCGCAGCGCACGCTGTTTGTCGACGACGGCGAGCCGATCCTCGACGCCGCCCGCACCTTCGGCATTCGTTATTGCCTGGGCGTGCAGAATCCGGACTCCAGCACGGCGGAGAAAACCTTCCGGCACCATCCGTCGATGCGCGATTACCGCCTGTTGATACCGGCGCTGGCCAGGGGGGCAGCATGAAAGAGAAAGAAGCGCGCGACGATGCAGTCCGGCTGGACAAGTGGCTGTGGGCGGCGCGTTTTTACAAGACCCGCGCGCTGGCGCGGGAGATGATTGACGGCGGCAAGGTGCACTACAACGGACAGCGCGGCAAGCCGAGCAAACTCGTCGAGCTCAACGCCGAGATCAAACTGCGCCAGGGCAACGAAGAGCGCACGGTGAAGGTGCTGGCGCTCACCAGCCAGCGGCGCGGCGCCGGCGAGGCGCAGCAGCTGTACCAGGAAACCGAGGCCAGCATCGCCAACCGCGAAAGGCTGGCGCTGGCGCGCAAGATGAATGCGCTGACCATGCCGCATCCGGACCGCCGTCCGGATAAGAAAGAGCGGCGCGACCTGATAAAATTTAAATTTGGCGAGTCGGAATAACCCCTCGCCGTAAAGAGAGAAAATTATGTCCAACCATGACCAATTGCACCGTTACCTGTTCGAAAACTACGCGGTGCGCGGTGAGCTGGTTACCGTCAGCGAAACCTATCAGCAGGTACTGAACAACCACGACTACCCGGCGCCGGTGCAAAAGCTGCTGGGCGAACTGCTGGTGGCCACCAGCCTGCTGACCGCGACCCTGAAGTTCGAAGGCGACATCACCGTGCAGCTGCAGGGCGACGGCCCGCTGAAGCTGGCGGTGGTCAACGGCAACAACCGCCAGGAAATGCGCGGCGTGGCGCGCGTCCAGGCGCCCATCGCCGACGACAGCACCCTGCACCAGATGATCGGCAACGGCGTGATGGTCATCACCATTGCGCCGGCGGAAGGCGAACGCTATCAGGGCGTGGTCGGCCTGGAAGGGGAAACCCTGGCCGCCTGCCTGGAAGCCTACTTCCGTCAGTCGGAACAGCTGCCGACCCGCCTGTTCATCCGCACCGGCGAAGCGGAGGGCAAAGCGGCCGCGGCCGGCATGCTGCTGCAGGTTCTGCCGGCGCAGGACGGCAACGCCGACGATTTCGACCATCTGGTGCAACTGACCAACACGGTGAAGAGCGAAGAGCTGTTCGGCCTGCCGGCCAACGAGGTGCTGTATCGCCTGTACCATCAGGAAGAAGTCACCCTGTACGAACCGCAGGACGTGCTGTTCCGCTGCACCTGTTCGCGCCAGCGCTGCGCCGATGCGCTGCTGACGCTGCCGGCCGAAGAAGTGGCGGAAATGCTGGAGCAGGACGGCAATATCGACATGCACTGCGACTACTGCGGCAATCACTATGTCTTTGACCCGATGGACGTCGCCGCGCTGTACACCGGTAACACCGGCGAAAGCGACCAGTTGCACTAAGTAGCACCCTCTATTGGCGGACGCGCCCTGCGTCCGCCGTTTGCACGTTTGCTTTTTTCCGTGTGCTATCTCTCAGATCGTAACGAAATACCGCTTAAAACGTTAAATATTTGATACCCATCGCGGTTACGCCCCACTGAATCCCTACAATTGCCGCCAGAAATTCTGTGACCAAGGAGTAGTAACATGCGCGTTAAAGGTATAACCCCTCAGGATCTGGCCGCCTACGGCATTCACGACGTAAGCGAAATCGTTCACAACCCGAGCTATGAACTGCTGTTTAAGGAAGAAACAGACCCATCTCTGGAAGGTTTTGAGCGTGGGGTCGTCACCAAGCTGGGTGCAGTCTCCGTCGATACCGGCATCTTTACCGGCCGTTCTCCGAAAGATAAATACATCGTCCGCGACGACGTCACCCGCAACACCCTGTGGTGGGCCGATCAGGGCAAAGGCAAAAACGACAACAAACCCCTCAGCCCGGAAGTGTGGGCCGATCTGAAACACCTGGTCACCGAGCAGCTCTCCGGCAAGCGCCTGTTCGTCGTGGATACCTTCTGCGGCGCCAACGCCGACTCCCGCCTGAAGGTGCGCTTCATCACCGAGGTGGCCTGGCAGGCGCACTTCGTGAAAAACATGTTCATCCGCCCAAGCGACGAAGAGCTGCAGGACTTCGAACCGGACTTCGTGGTGATGAACGGCGCCAAATGCACCAACCCGAACTGGCAGCAGCAGGGCCTGAACTCGGAAAACTTCGTCGCCTTCAACCTGAGCGAGCGCATGCAGCTGATCGGCGGCACCTGGTACGGCGGCGAGATGAAAAAGGGCATGTTCTCCATCATGAACTACCTGCTGCCGCTGCAGGGCATCGCCTCGATGCACTGCTCGGCCAACGTCGGCGAGAAAGGCGACGTGGCGGTGTTCTTCGGCCTGTCCGGCACCGGCAAGACCACCCTGTCCACCGATCCGAAACGCCAGCTGATCGGCGACGACGAACACGGCTGGGACGACGACGGCGTGTTCAACTTCGAAGGCGGCTGCTACGCCAAGACCATCAAGCTGTCTGAAGAAGCCGAACCGGATATCTATCACGCCATCAAACGCGATGCGCTGCTGGAAAACGTCACCGTCTTGGCCGACGGCAGCATCGATTTCAACGACGGTTCGAAAACCGAGAACACCCGGGTTTCCTACCCGATCTACCACATCCAGAATATCGTCAAGCCGGTTTCCAAGGCGGGTCACGCCACCAAGGTGATCTTCCTGACCGCCGACGCCTTCGGCGTGCTGCCGCCGGTGTCGCGCCTGACCGCCAATCAGACCCAGTACCACTTCCTGTCCGGCTTCACCGCCAAGCTGGCCGGCACCGAACGCGGCGTAACCGAACCGACGCCAACCTTCTCCGCCTGCTTCGGCGCCGCCTTCCTGTCGCTGCACCCGACGCAGTACGCCGAAGTGCTGGTGAAACGCATGCAGGCCGCCGGCGCCCAGGCTTACCTGGTGAACACCGGCTGGAACGGCACCGGCAAGCGCATCTCGATCAAGGATACCCGCGGCATCATCGACGCCATCCTGAGCGGTGAAATCGATAAAGCGGAAACCGTCACCCTGCCGATTTTCGATTTGGCGATGCCGACCGCCCTGCCGGGCGTAAACCCGGATATTCTCGACCCGCGCGCCACCTACGCCAGCGCCGAGCTGTGGCAGGAAAAAGCGCAGGATCTGGCCGAGCGCTTCATCACCAACTTCGACAAATACACCGATACCCCTGCGGGCGCCGCGCTGGTCAGCGCCGGCCCGAAGCTGTGATTCGCTAGCGTTACCCCTTCAGCCAAGGCGCGGATCCCGCGCCTTTTTTATTTTCACTGATTGCTTTGCAATCAGCAAAGCGAGAAAATAAAGCAATGCAATCATTGCTAGCAAAGGAGGTTTCAATGGCTACTATAACCGTCAGGAATCTGGACGATGAGATAAAAGAGCTGCTGCGCATTTCGGCAGCGAAAAATGGCCATTCGATGGAAGAGGAAGCGCGCACGATCCTGAAACAGGCGCTGGTGAAAAAGCCGCCGCGCTACGGGTTGGGTACCTGGATGCATCAGCACTTCGCCGAATTTGGCGGCGTCGAGCTGGACATTCCGCCGCGAGACGCCGTGCCGCCTCGCATAGTCAGCTTTGATGATGAAGATGACAACGCATGATTATTCTCGACACCAACGTCATGTCAGAAACGCTGCGCCCCAGCCCGCACTACAACGTCATAAACTGGTTAAACGAAAAGGACAATGACGAGCTCTACCTGAGCGCCATTGTCATTGCCGAGCTGTTCAACGGCGCCGCCTGCATGCCTGACGGCAAGCGTCAGCGGGATCTGAAGCTCAAATTGGCGGACGCCATCCAGCTGAAGTTCGAAGGGCAAACTCTGCCGTTTGACGGGCTGTGCGCGATGCAATACGCGGAGTTGACGGCAAGAAACCGGCTGCAGGGCAAGCTGATGAGCGTACCGGATGCCCAAATCGCCGCCACCTGCCTGCACTACGGCGCCGCCCTGGCCACCCGCAACAGCAAAAACTTTCTCCACTGCGGCATCGAGTTAATCGATCCCTGGCAGGCGCCGGCCGGCCGTCGGCTGCATGAGGATGCGGCGGAATACTACGTGATGAGCAGGAAGTCCTGACCGCGGCCCCGATACGGCAAGATTACGCGTTGTCCTTCAGCGGCGGCTGCCCGTTGGTCGACTCTTTTTTCTCCATCGGCAACGGGATATAGGCGCGGATCAGCAACCCGCCGCGTTCGCTGGTGCCGATGTCCAGCGCGCCGTCGTGCGCGTCGATAATACGCTGCACGATCGCCAGGCCCAGCCCGGTGCCGCTGGTGCTGCGCGCGCTGTCGCCGCGCACGAAGGGCTGCAGCAGGTGTTTCAGCTCTTCCGGCTTGATGCCCGGGCCGTCGTCTTCAACCTGGAACCAACCGCGCTGCAGTTCGCGCCCGCTGCTGACCTTGATCCAGCCATTGCCGTAGCGCGCCGCATTGACCACCATGTTCACCGCCGCGCGCTTGATCGACAGCGGGTGCACGTTCATCATCAGCTCGCCCGGCGACATGGCGGTTTCAATCACTCGCTCATAGCCGCTTTCGGCCGCCACCACTTCGCCGAGAATGGCGTTGAGGTCGCTGATTTCGGTCGGCATTTCCTGGCCGGTGCGCAAATAGTCGATAAACTGCTCGATGATGGCGTTGCACTCTTCAATATCTTTATTGATCGACTCGGCCAGATAGCCGTCTTCGGCGCTCATCATTTCGGTCGCCAGGCGGATGCGCGTCAGCGGGGTGCGCAGATCGTGGCTGACCCCGGCCATCAACAGCGTGCGGTCATCGGCCAACTGCTTGACGCCCGACGCCATCTGGTTGAACGCCCGGGTGACCGAACGCACCTCGGAGGCGCCGTATTCGCGCAGCGGCGGCGGAATAATGCCCTTGCCCACCTGCAGGGCGGCATGCTCCAGCTCCACCAGCGGCCGGTTTTGAATGCGGATAAACAGCCAGGCGCCGCCTATCGCCAGCAGCATAATCGCCAGGGTATAGCGGAACAGCGGCGAGAAATCGCCCTGATGGATTTCGGTCAGCGGCACGCGCACCCAGATATCGGGCTGCAGCCAGGTTTTCAGCCACACCACCGGGGAGTTCTTGTTCACTTCCACCCGCACGTCGGTCGGCCCGCCGAGCTGCTGCGCCATCTGCTGGCTGAGGAACTGATAATGCTGCGCCCAGCGCAGGCCGCTCTCCTCCGCCGCTGAGTTGGTGTAAAGGGATATCCCCAACTCGCGGTAGATTTCGCGGCGGAACGCCGGCGGCACCTCCAGCAGCGTGCCATCCTCCAGCTGCAGCCGGTCGGTCATCAGCATACGCACTTCGTAAGCCAATACCTTGTTGAACTGCTGCAGGCTGGGCAGGATGGCGAAGTTCAGCACCACCAGATAGGTCGTCACCAGGCTGACAAACAGCAGGGTGACGATCAACAACAGGGTTCGGGCAAACGAGCTACGCGGTGAAAAGCGCAATCGCCTCATGCCTTGCTGCCGTCCGGGACGAAGACGTAGCCGAGACCCCAGACGGTCTGGATGTAGCGCGGATGCGCGGGATCTTCTTCAACCATGCGGCGCAGGCGGGAAATCTGCACGTCGATGGAGCGCTCCATCGCGCTGTATTCGCGGCCGCGCGCCAGGTTCATCAGCTTATCGCGGGACAGCGGCTCGCGCGGGTGGCTGACCAGCGCTTTCAGCACCGCAAACTCACCGCTGGTCAACGGCATCGGTTCGTCTTCACGGAACATTTCGCGGGTGCCGAGGTTCAGTTTGAATTTGCCGAAGGCAATCACCGCCTCTTCCTGCGAAGGGGCGCCCGGCAGCTCGTTGGCCTGCCGGCGCAGCACCGCGCGGATGCGGGCCAGCAGTTCACGCGGGTTGAACGGTTTTGGGATGTAGTCGTCGGCGCCGATTTCCAGGCCGACGATACGGTCAACTTCTTCGCCTTTGGCCGTCACCATAATGATCGGCATAGGGTTGCTCTGGCTGCGCAGACGGCGGCAGATCGACAGGCCGTCTTCGCCCGGCAGCATCAGGTCCAGCACCATCAGGTGGAAGGATTCACGGGTCAGCAAGCGATCCATTTGCTCAGCGTTGGCGACGCTGCGAACCTGAAAGCCCTGTTCGGTTAAATAACGCTCTAAAAGCGCGCGCAGGCGCATATCGTCATCGACGACCAGAATCTTATGATTCTCTTGCATTGTCTTACTCCCAAAGGCTTTATTGCCTGACTCGAATATTGTTAAAAAACCCTGTCAATTCGGACAGCGTTTAATGGTATATATTCTAGACGAAATTGTTACAAAGCTTATTCTTTTGCCCATTTATCAACAATTTTGAGCAAATGTCGACGCGGGTTCGTCAAAATTCCGCCGTTTATCGGCCAAATGTGGGATAACCGCCCAATTCTCGCCAATTCGCCCTTCGCGGCCGGTTGCGCAGTGTACCCCAGCCGCAATAAATAAAAACGCCACCGGCAGGCAATTTTGCGCGGTGGCGCTCGGGGAAGGATTACCGGGCCTCAGGCGTCTGCAGAAAACGCTCGAGTTGGCGGCGCAGCTGCCGGTTCTCTTTCTGCAGGTCATCGACCCGATCGAGCAGCGTCAGCGCCATGGCGATCCCCGGCCAATCCAGGTCCAGCTCGGCGCGCAGCCGGCGCGCGCGTCGCAGGTGGCTCAGCGCCGGGTAGTCAAATTCCCAGCTCGGCTGTTCCGGCTGCAATGGCACAATCACGCCCAGCTCGACTATCTCGATCAGTTCGTCCTGCGACAGGTCCACCCGCTGGCACAGCTCCACCAGGGTAAAAGTGATCTCTTTGTTCATCATGTTCACTCCCATTCCGTCCGCGGATTGAATGCGGCCTGGCCCGCCAGCTCGCGCCACAGGGCGCTGGTTTTTTCGTCCGGCTTCGGCGGCATCACCACCTTGAGAATGGCGTACAAATCGCCCGTCTCTTTCTTGCCGACCAGCCCCTTGCCCTTGGCCCGCAACCGCTTGCCGCTCTGGCTGCCGGGAGGAATGGTCAGCGCAATCTTGCCGCTCAGCGTCGGCACTTCGATGCTGGCGCCCAACGCCGCTTCCCACGGCGCCAGCGGCACCACGATATGCAGATTATGGCCGTCGACCTCAAACAGCGGATGCGGCGCGATGCGGATAATCAGATACAGATCGCCGTTCCGGCCGCCGCCGACGCCGGCGACGCCCTGGCCCTTGAGGCGAATGCGTTCGCCATCGACCACGCCCGCCGGGATTTTCACATTCAGCGTCTTGCCCGCTTCGCTGACCTGGCGGCCCAGTTCGTCGTAAACCGGCAGTTGATAGGAGATCTCGCGGCTTTGGCCATGCAGCGTCTCTTCGAGGAACACCGGCACTTCCATCTCGAGGTCCTGGCCGCGGAAGCCATGCCCGCCGTGCGAAGAGGCGCGATGCCCCGCCGCGGAGCGGCCGCCGAACATGCTCTCGAAGAAGTCGGAGAAGTCCTGCCCGCCGTCGCCCTGCCAAGCGGCGCTTTGCTGATAGCCGCCGCGATCGCCGTGCGCCTGGCGGCCAAAGTTCGGATCGTTGCGATGCAGCCGGATCTGATCGTACTCGGCGCGGCGCTCCTCGTCTTTCAGCACCTCGTACGCTTCGGCAAGCTGCTTGAACTTGCTCTCGGCATCGTCTTCGGTGCTCACGTCGGGGTGGTACTTGCGCGCCAGCCGACGGTAGGCGGTTTTGATGGTTTTCAGATCGGCGGTGGGTTCGACGCCCATCGTCGCGTAATAATCTTTAAATTCCATGCGGTAATACCTTCAATTTGATGGGTTGTGCGCCAAAATTTCTTGTCTCTCTCGCCAGATATCCTCCTTTCGTCACATTCCTTTTCCGCTATCGCTAAGCATACTCCCGATCGTTAAAAGCTGCGCAAACTGAATAAAAACCGTGCGGCAAGGCGCAGGCCCGCGCGCCATTTTTAAAGCCTTCTCCATTCACGTACACTGTGCCGGTGACCCAATAAAGATAAGCCACGATGAGAACTCAACTGATAACCCGCGAAGGGTACGACAAGCTCAAGCAGGAGCTGGATTACCTCTGGCGCGAAGAGCGCCCCGAGGTGACCAAGAAAGTGACCTGGGCCGCCAGCCTGGGCGACAGAAGCGAAAACGCCGACTACCAGTACAACAAGAAGCGGCTGCGCGAGATCGACCGCCGCGTGCGCTATCTGACCAAATGTCTGGAGCAGTTGAAGATCGTCGACTACTCCCCCCAGCAGGAAGGCAAGGTGTTCTTCGGCGCCTGGGTCGAGGTGGAAAACGACGACGGCGATATCAAACGTTTCCGCATCGTCGGCTATGACGAGATTTTTGGCCGGCGGGACTACATCTCCATCGATGCGCCGATGGCCCGGGCCCTGCTGAAAAAACAGGTGGGCGACACCGCCACCGTCAACACCCCGCTGGGCGAGGCGCTGTGGTACGTCAACGCGATCGAATACCCGAAGTAAGATTCGGTTTTTTCCGAACGGCCGCTCCACTGGCATTTTCCGCGCGCAATCCGTATAACTGTCCCCTGTTTATTCACCGTTCCCAACACAGATACCAGACTTATGAATGACCCACTGAGCCGCATTATCGCAACAGAACTGCAGGCCCGGCCGGAGCAAGTTGACTCCGCCATCCGTCTGCTGGATGAAGGTAATACCGTGCCCTTTATTGCACGCTATCGTAAGGAAGTCACCGGGGGCCTGGACGACACCCAACTGCGCCAGCTGGAAACCCGCCTGGGCTATCTGCGTGAACTCGAAGACCGCCGTCAGACCATCCTGAAATCGATCGACGAACAGGGCAAGCTGACCGAGCCGCTGGCGGGGGCGATCAACGCCACGCTGAGCAAAACCGAGCTCGAAGATCTTTACCTGCCGTACAAACCGAAGCGCCGCACCCGCGGGCAGGCTGCCATCGAAGCCGGCCTGGAGCCGTTGGCGGATACCCTGTGGCAGGATCCTCAGCAGCAGCCGGAGCTGCTGGCCGAAAGCTACGTTAACGCCGATAACGGCGTGGCGGACGTGAAAGCCGCCCTCGACGGCGCGCGCTATATCCTGATGGAACGCTTTGCCGAAGACGCCGCCCTGCTGGCCAAGGTGCGCAACTACCTGTGGAAAAACGCCCATCTGGTGTCCAAGGTGGTGGAAGGCAAAGAACAGGAAGGCGCCAAATTCCGCGACTATTTCGATCATCACGAACCTATCGCCCAGGTGCCTTCGCACCGCGCGCTGGCGATGTTCCGCGGCCGCAACGAGGGCGTACTGCAGCTGGCGCTGAATGCCGATCCGCAGTTTGAAGAAGCGCCGCGCGAAAGCCAGGCGGAACAGATCATCATCAACCACCTCGACCTGCGCCTGAACAACGCCCCGGCCGACGCCTGGCGCAAAGCGGTGGTCAACTGGACCTGGCGCATCAAGGTGCTGCTGCACCTGGAAACCGAGCTGATGGGCACGGTGCGCGAGCGCGCGGAAGACGAAGCGATCAACGTCTTCGCCCGCAACATGCAGGATCTGCTGATGGCCGCGCCGGCCGGCATGCGCGCCACCATGGGCCTGGACCCGGGCCTGCGCACCGGGGTGAAGGTCGCCGTGGTGGACGCCACCGGCAAGCTGGTGGCTACCGACACCGTCTACCCGCATACCGGCCAGGCGGCCAAAGCCGCCGCCATCGTCGCGGCGCTGTGCATCAAACATCAGGTAGAGCTGGTCGCCATCGGCAACGGCACCGCCTCACGCGAGACCGAGCGTTTCTACCTCGATCTGCAAAAACAGTTCAGCGAGGTCAAGGCGCAGAAAGTGATCGTCAGCGAAGCGGGCGCCTCGGTGTATTCCGCCTCCGAACTGGCGGCGCTGGAATTCCCCAATCTCGACGTCTCGCTGCGCGGCGCGGTATCCATCGCCCGCCGCCTGCAGGATCCGCTGGCTGAGCTGGTGAAGATCGAGCCGAAATCCATCGGCGTCGGCCAATATCAGCACGACGTCAGCCAAAGCCAGCTGGCCAAGAAGCTGGATTCGGTGGTGGAAGACTGCGTGAACGCCGTCGGCGTCGATCTGAATACCGCCTCGGTGCCGCTGCTGACCCGCGTGGCCGGCCTGACGCGCATGATGGCGCAGAACATCGTCAACTGGCGCGATGAAAACGGCCGCTTCAGCAACCGCGAGCAGCTGCTGAAAGTCAGCCGCCTGGGGCCGAAAGCCTTCGAACAGTGCGCCGGCTTCCTGCGCATCAACCACGGCGACAACCCGCTGGACGCCTCCACCGTTCACCCGGAAACCTATCCGGTGGTGGAACGCATTCTGGCCGCCACCCAGCAGGCGCTGCAGGATTTAATGGGCAATTCGGCGGCGGTGCGCAGCCTGAAGGCCAGCGATTTTATCGACGAAAAGTTCGGTATGCCGACGGTCACCGACATCCTGAAAGAGCTGGAGAAACCGGGCCGCGATCCGCGCCCGGAATTCAAGACCGCCACCTTTGCCGAAGGCGTTGAAACGCTTAACGATCTGCAGCCGGGGATGATCCTGGAGGGGTCGGTCACCAACGTCACCAACTTCGGCGCCTTTGTGGATATCGGCGTGCATCAGGACGGCCTGGTGCACATTTCTTCGCTGGCGGACAAGTTTGTCGAAGATCCGCACAGCGTGGTGAAAGCCGGCGACATCGTCAAAGTGAAGGTGATGGAAGTCGACCTGCAGCGTAAGCGCATCGCGCTGAGCATGCGTCTGGATGAGCAGCCGGGCGAAGGCTCGCCGCGCCGCGGCGGCAACGCATCGGCGCCGGCGCGCGATAACGCCAACCGGTCGCCGGCCAACAAGGCCAAGCCGCGCGCCAGCGCGCCGGCCGGCAACAGCGCCATGGGCGACGCTCTGGCGGCGGCGTTCGGTAAAAAACGCTAACCGGGTTATTCAGGGCGGAGCCTGCTCCGCCCTTGCCGGATAATTATCCGGCGGCTTTTTTTGACCCATCTCAATAAACCGGCATTTTTTTATTACCGCGCTCGGGGCGATAAACCTCTCCTGTTGCCAACCGATAAACACTTCGCGCCAGCCACTTATTAACACCGCCATTAACACGCCATTTTCATCTGGTGATTTATGGGCGAAACACAAATGGTTACCGCTCGCATTCAAAGAGTGGAATGTTATTGAATTGCCCTTGGCGCTGATAAAAAAGCGATGAAACTGTCGCCGGCGTTTTCAAATGGGAAAAATTAATTACAATCACGTAACTGATTTAACTCGCCATTCTCATTTGTAGCGCGCCAGCGCCGGTGGTAAAACGGTGCTCAACAAGACAACGCCACGCCCACATGTGATTGTCATAATAATTGGTTACCAATACCCTTACTTTTTATATTGAATGCGATAATGATTCTCACTACTATTGCCTTCTTTATTTACCGCATAACCTTAATAGATGAATGACGCCGCGGGCCCAGCGCGCTCACCGGCCACGCTCAATAATCATCAGCCCGACTCTCATCGGCTCCCGGAAGGTTAACAATATGCATCTTCTGCCTAAACACGCTTATAAGATTGCCGGCTTCTCCAGCGAAATTGGCCCGGCCTATCGCCAGAAACTGTTATCGCTCGGCATGCTGCCCGGCTCCTCATTCGAGGTGGTGCGCGTCGCCCCGCTCGGCGACCCGATAGAAATAAAAACTCGCCGCGTCAGCCTGGTGCTGCGCCGGAAAGATCTGGCCCTGCTGCTGCTCGACGGCCAGGCCTGAGCCCGACCCTTTGCCGGCGCACCGCTGCGTCGGCGCTGTTTCCATTGACTACTATCACGTGGGATTATGAAAAAACTCACCATCGGCTTAATAGGCAATCCGAACTCCGGCAAAACCACGCTGTTCAACCAGCTGACCGGGGCGCGCCAACGGGTCGGCAACTGGGCGGGCGTCACGGTGGAGCGCAAGGAAGGCCACTTCACCACGCCGCAGTCTGAGGTGCGGCTGGTCGATCTGCCGGGCACCTATTCCCTGACCACCATCTCGGAGCAAACCTCGCTCGACGAACAGATCGCCTGCCACTACATCCTCAGCGGCGACGCCGATCTGCTGATCAACGTGGTCGACGCCGCCAACCTGGAGCGCAATCTTTATCTGACGCTGCAGCTGCTGGAGCTGGGCATTCCCTGCATCGTCGCGCTGAACATGCTGGATATCGCCAGGAGCCAGCGCATCGAGATCGACATCGCCGCGCTGTCGGCGCGCCTCGGCTGCCCGGTGGTGCCGATGGTTTCCACCAAGGCCGACGGCATCGGCGTGCTGAAGCAGATGATCGACAACCACGGTTTCAATGAGCTGAAGGCGCTGGTGAACTACCCGCCGCTGCTGCTGGAAGAGGTCGCCACGCTGAGCGACGCCATGCCGCAGCGCCTGCCGACGAAGCAACGCCGCTGGCTGGCGCTGCAGATGCTGGAGGGCGATATCTACAGCCACAGCCTGGCCGGCCCCGCCACCGCGCTGCTGCCGGCGGCCCGGCAGGCGCTGCAACGGCAGCGGCAGGAAGATCCGGCGCTGGTGATCGCCGATGCGCGTTATCAGTCGATCGCCCTCCTGTGCGACGCCGTCAGCAACTCGCAGCAGGCGCTGCCGAACCGCCTGACCGAACTGCTGGATAAGGTGATCCTCAATCGCTGGCTGGGGGTGCCGATCTTTTTGCTGGTGATGTACCTGATGTTCCTGCTGGCGATCAACATCGGCGGCGCGCTGCAGCCGATCTTCGACATCGGCTCGGCGGCGATATTCATTCAGGGCATTCAGTGGCTGGGCTATACCTTGCATTTCCCCGAATGGCTGACCATCTTCCTGGCGCAGGGGGTCGGCGGCGGCATCAACACCGTGCTGCCGCTGGTGCCGCAGATCGGCATGATGTATTTGTTCCTGTCGTTTCTGGAAGACTCGGGCTATATGGCGCGCGCGGCGTTCGTCATGGACCGGCTGATGCAGGCGCTCGGCCTGCCGGGCAAATCCTTCGTGCCCCTGATTGTCGGCTTCGGCTGCAACGTGCCGTCGATCATGGGCGCCCGCACCCTGGATGCCCAGCGCGAGCGGCTGATCACCATCATGATGGCGCCCTTCATGTCGTGCGGCGCTCGCCTGGCGATCTTCGCGGTCTTCGCCGCCGCCTTCTTCGGCCAGGACGGCGCGGGCGTGGTGTTCTCGCTGTACATGCTCGGCATCGTGGTGGCGATCCTCACCGGCCTGGTGCTGAAATACACCATTATGCGCGGCGAAGCCTCGCCGTTCGTCATGGAGCTGCCGGTCTACCACGTGCCGCACCTGAAAAGCCTGCTGCTGCAAACCTGGCAGCGGCTGAAAGGCTTCGTGCTGCGCGCCGGCAAGGTGATCGTGATCGCCAGCATCTTCATCGGCGGCCTGAACAGCTTCTCGTTCAGCGGCCAGCCGGTCGACAACATCAACGACTCCGCGCTGGCCTCGGTCTCGAAGGTGCTGACCCCGCTGCTGCAGCCGATGGGCGTGCACGGCGATAACTGGCAGGCCACCGTCGGCCTGGTGACCGGCGCCATGGCCAAAGAGGTGGTGGTCGGCACCCTGAACACCCTGTACACCGCAGAACAGATCAACAATCAGCCGTTCGACGCCGCCGGCTTTAACCTGCTGGGCCAGCTGGGCGGCGCGCTGCATGACACCTGGCAGGGGCTGAAAGACACCTTCAGCCTGAGCGTGCTCTCCAACCCGATCGAGGCCAGCAAGGGCGACGGCGAAATGGGCGCCAGCTCCATGGGCGTGATGAGCAGCAAATTCGGCTCCGGGATCTCCGCCTACAGCTACCTGATTTTTGTGCTGCTGTATGTGCCCTGCGTCTCGGTGATGGGCGCCATCGCCCGTGAGTCGAGCCGCGGCTGGATGACCTTCTCCATTCTCTGGGGGCTGAACATCGCCTATTCGCTGGCGACGCTGTTCTACCAGACGGCCACCTTCAGCCAACACCCGCGGTACAGCCTGGCGGCGATCCTGACGGTGGTGCTGATCAACCTGCTGATCCTGTTCGGCCTGCGCCGGGCGCGCAGCCGGGTGAGAGTGCGGCTGGGCAACGCCACGCCGGCCGCCTGCTGCCAGGGCCCGCAAGGAAGCTGCCACTGATGGCCGGCCTGCTGCAGGTGCGCGACGCGCTGGCGCTGCACGGCAGCGCGCAGCCGCAGCAGCTCAGCCGCCTGCTGGCGACGCCTCTGCCGCTGGTGCAGGCGATGCTGGAGCGTTTAACGGCGATGGGAAAAGTGGAGCGTATCGAACAGGAGGACGGCGCCTGCCTGAGCGGCAGTTGCAAAAGCTGCCCGCAGGGCCGGGGATGCGGTACGGTAACCTATCGGCTGAAAGCCTGAAATCAGGGGCGCTGCGCGTTGAGCGCCCCTCGCCAATCAATAATTATTGCTTGTCTTTGTACACTTCGGCGATGGCGCTGAACTTGCCGTGCTCACGGCCGGCCAGGATCACGTAGTATTGCCCGCCCTTTTCATCCGCCAGCTTGGACAGCTCTTCTTTGGCGTCCATCGGCGACGTGGTTTCCGCGGTCGTGGTGACCGTGCCGATTTTCTCGTATTTACCCGGATTCTTATCCAGATCTTCCTTGGTCAGCAGAGTTGCCGCCATGGAACTGAAAGACAAGGTACCCACCACCAACGCTGCAACTATCATCTTCAATGATTTCATGACTCTACCTCTCAATGGATAATTTATACGTTATGAAAGCCGTCAAGAATAATGCGCGCTAAAGCAGGCTGCCGTGACATCCTCAGGTCTCGTTGCTTTCCCTGACGAGACCCCTTGCCCAGAGACGAAACGCCAAAGTGAAAAAAGCGCACGCGGCTTTTTCACTTTGCAGCCAACGCATTGACTCACTAAGTATCGAACAGCTTTGTCTTTTATCCACCCGGGGGGCGCTTTTTTTAGCGCCCTATCGTGCTTTTCTCATCAATATTCAATGCGCTGTGATGAACGTTTCGATAATCGACGCAAACGCGTCAGGGTGAGAAATGAAAGGCGCATGGGCGGCTTTGGCGAGGATTTCTGCGGTTGAACGCGGCCAGGCGGCGTCGAGCAGCCCGGCGACCTTGCGCGGCACCAGCCCGTCCAGATAGCCGTAAACGCGCAACAGCGGCAGGTTCAGATCCGCCATCGGCCGGCGCAGATCGGCGGTGCGCAAGATCTCCAGGCCGCCGTTCAATACCTCGACCGTCGGCGTGGGCTGGTTGAGCACCACCGCTTTCAGCTGGCGGGCATCCTGACGGGCGCTTTCGGTGCCCAGCGTCTGCAGGGCCAAAAAGCGCTCGACGGTGCGCTGGAAATCCTGACTCAGCTGATGCTGAAAGCCGCTCAACACCTCAGGGCGGATCCCCGGCCAGTCGTCGCGGGCGGCAAAGCACGGTGAAGAGGCGACGGTGATTAACCCGCTCGCCCGCTGCGGCCGCGTCAGCGCAATCTGGCTGGCCACCAGCCCGCCGAGCGACCAGCCAAGCCACCAGGCCTGCGGCGGCGCGGCGGCGAGCACCGTCTCCGCCATCTGTTCGAGCGACATGGCGCCAAACCCCTGGCTGCGCCCATAGCCCGGCAGATCGACCAGGTGCAGGCGAAAATGCGGCGTCAGCCGCTCCAGCATGCAACCCCACACTTCGGCATTCAAACCCCAGCCGTGCAGCAGCACAAGATCGCGCTCGCCTTCACCCACTGTTTGCCAGTACAACGCTGTCATCGGTTAATGTCCTTTGAAATTCATCCGTTACCGAGCCCCTATGCTAGCAATCCGCAGCCGCTGTTGGCTATGCCGACAACCCTTAGTGTTTATCCGCCACGGCATCTGCAGCTGCTGCCTGCGCCATTTGCCGGCCAGACCCCGCTGCTGCCCGCGCTGCGGTCTGCCCGCCGGCAGCACCCTGCTGCCCTGCGGCCGCTGCCTGCAACGGCCGCCGCTCTGGCAACGCCTGGTGTCCGCCGGCGACTATATTGCCCCGCTCAGCCAGCTGGTGAAAAGGTTCAAATTCCAGCAGGCGCCCGAACTGGCGCCGACGCTGGCGCGCCTGATCCTGCTGAGCTGGCTGCAGGCGCGCAGAGAGCAGTATCTGAACAGACCCGACCTGATTTTAGCGGTACCCTTACAGGCTAAACGCTGCTGGCGGCGCGGCTATAATCAGAGCGATCTGTTGGCCAGGCCGCTGGCGCGCTGGCTGGGCTGCGCCTACCGCCCGGCGGCGCTGCGGCGGGTGCGCAAAACCGCCCTGCAGCAGCGGCTGAGCGCCGGCGCGCGGCGGCGCAATCTGCGCAATGCGTTTGCCTGTGACGAAGCCGTCGCCGGCCGACATATCGCGCTGCTGGATGATGTGGTGACGACCGGCAGCACCGTGGCGGAAATCGCTGCGCTGTTGCATCGGCAAGGCGCCGCGTCGCTGCAGATATGGTGCGTCTGCCGCACGTTGTAGTGCCACGGCAATGGGCGTATTATAACCGACTATAGAAGTCAATTATTGAGCTAATGCTATGATTCGTATAACAGATGCTGCACAGGAACACTTTGCCAAACTGCTGGCAAATCAAGAAGAAGGCACCCAAATCCGCGTGTTCGTGATCAACCCGGGCACGCCGACGGCCGAATGCGGTGTCTCTTATTGCCCGCCGGATGCGGTAGAAGCGACAGACACCGAGCTGAAGTTCGAAAAGCTGTCCGCCTATGTCGATGAGCTGAGCGCGCCGTATCTGGACGACGCCGAAATCGACTTCGTGACCGATCAGCTGGGTTCGCAACTGACGCTGAAGGCGCCTAACGCCAAAATGCGCAAGGTAGACGACAACGCGCCGCTGATGGAGCGTGTCGAATACGTGCTGCAATCGCAGATCAACCCGCAGCTGGCCGGCCACGGCGGCCGCGTGACGCTGATGGAGATCACCGACGACAACCTGGCTATTCTGCAGTTCGGCGGCGGTTGCAACGGCTGCTCCATGGTCGACGTGACGCTGAAAGAAGGGATCGAGAAAGAGCTGCTGCAGAAGTTCCCGGAGCTGAAAGGCGTGCGCGATCTGACCGAGCACCAGCGCGGCGAGCACTCTTACTACTGATCCCCTTCTTACTTGAAGTTGCAGCTAGGCGGCAACTCCAATGAATTCGGGCCCCATCGTTTGGATAGGGCCCGGGTTGTTATCCTGCGCCTTGATACCGCGACACCTCGTCGTCACCCCACCGACACCTTGCGTCGCCGCTTGTCCAAATCCTTCAGCAGGCGATTGATCCGCGGATCGGCGAACATCTCCTCCAGCGTATGGGTCAGCTTGCGCCGCCAGTTCGGGTACTGATCGCTGGTGCCGGGAATGTTGACCGGGCCGGCCATGTCCAGCCAGTCTTCCGGCTGCAGGCCGAGCAAGGCGCTGGCGCTGTCGGCGACGTAGCGTTGCAGCCCCCGGTTGAGCAGCGGGCTCATGCCGAGCAGCGCCGCCTTCTTGCCCACCTTTTGCGGCACGCAGCCGTAATGATGCAGCCCGTCCAGCAGCCCCTGCTTGGCGCGCTCGCGATCGGCGAACAGCGCCTGCAGGATCTCGGCATCCGGGTACAGCCCCAGCTGGTTGCCGAGCGTCAGATCGCCGCTTTGCCAATAGCCGCGCAGCGTCGGCAGGTCATGGGTGGTAATGGTCGCCATCGCCTGCACCGGGTAAGCCTGCGGCGCACGGAAACGGTTCTCCGCGTCGCGCTCGAAATACAACACCTTGTAAGAATAAACGCCGCTGTCGCGCAGCTTGCCGACGATCTCCACCGGCACGGTGCCGAGATCCTCGCCGATCACCATGCAACGGTGCCGCTGGCTTTCCAGCGCCAGCACCGCCAGCAGGTCATCCACCGGATATTTGACGTAGGCGCCGTGGTCCGCCGTTTCACCGTAGGGGATCCACCACAGGCGCAGCAACGCCATCACGTGATCGATGCGCAGCGCGCCGCAGCTGGTCATGTTGGCGCGCAGCAGGTCGATAAACGGCTGGTAGCCGCGCGCCGCCATCACGTGCGGATCCATCGGCGGCAGCCCCCAGTTTTGTCCCAGCGGCCCCAAGATGTCCGGCGGCGCGCCGACCGAGGCCTTCAGGCAGTACAGCTCGCGATCGCACCAGGTTTCCGCGCCGCCTTCCGCCACCCCGACCGCCAAATCGCGGTACAGGCCAATCGGCATCTGCTGCTGCCGGCTTTGGCTGAAACACTCGGCGAACTGGCTGGCCGCCAGCCACTGCAGCCACAGGTAGAAGCGCACCTGATCCCGATGCTCCCGGCAAAACTGCTGCACCGCGGCCCCATCGCCCTGACGGTACCGTTCCGGCCAGGCCGGCCAGCCCCACAGGCTGCTGTCCTGCGCCGCCAGATGGGCATGCAGCGCATCGAAGACCGCCTGCCGGTACAGGCTGTCGCCGCCTTCGGCAACGAATTGCTCAAACGCCTGGCGCTGCGGGTCGCCCGCTTTGCGCGCCTGGAAAACCGGGAACGCCAGCGTCAGCGCCGCCAGCTTCAGCTGCGTTACCGCGCCGTAGTCCACCCAATCGGCGGCGCGCGCCTTGGCCAGCCGCTTTTGCGTCGCCGGCTTGCGCCACCACTGCTGGGCGGCCTGGCTATGCCGGAAATCCTCCACCGCGTCGACGTCGATATACACCAGGTTCAGCCAGCGGCGCGATGACGGGCTGTACGGGCTGGCGCTTTCCGGGTTAGCCGGATACAGCGCATGGATCGGGTTCAGGCCGACAAAGGCGCCGCCGCGTTCGCCGACCTGCTCCACCATCAGCCGCAGGTCGCCGAAATCGCCGATGCCCCAGTTGCGGTCGGAACGCAGCGTATAGAGCTGGACGCAGGCGCCCCACAGCTTTTTGCCGGTCAGCAGCGCGTCCGGTTCAAAGCAGCGTTTGGGCGCGACGATCAGCCGGCACGGCCACTGCCGCTGCCCCTGGCTTAGCGTCAACTGGTGATAGCCCGCCGGCAGGTCACCGGGCAGCGTCAGGGTTTTGCGCGCGTGGGCTTTCCCCTGCCGGCGCCCGCCGTCTTCCTGCTGCAGCGTCCACAAATATTCGCCCTCACCGCCCAGCGGCAGCGCCATCGGCGCCCCCTGATAAAACACCTTTACCGGCGGCAACGGCGTCGGCGGCATTGCCGCCGGCGCGCCGTCGCGGCCCATCGCCGCCAGCAGCTTGCGCTTGGTGTCCAGCGGGCTCGCCTGCGGCTTGCCGTGGGCATTGATGTAGTCGGCAGCGATACCCGCCTGCGCGGCCGCCTGATCGATACGCTTGCGATCCATTCGCTCTCCTTAACGTTTGGCTTGCCAAATGCGCTGCTGGTAGTCGCGAATCGAACGATCCGAACTGAACATGCCGACGCGCGCGGTGTTGAGGATGGTGCGGCGCGTCCATTCGTCCTGGTTGCGATACAGCTCGTCTACCCGGCGTTGCGCCTGGCAGTACGAAGCGAAGTCGGCCAGCACCAGGTACGGGTCGCCGCCTTCCAGCAGGCTGTGCAGCATCATGTCGAACGCGTGCTTGTCGCCGTGGCTGAAAGCGCCGCTCGCCAGCTCGTCCAGGATCGCTTTCAGGTGCTTGTCTTTCTTGCGGTAGCTGAGCGGGTCATACCCCTGCGCCAGCAGCGCCTTCACCTGTTCGACGGTGTTGCCGAAGATGAAGATGTTGTCTTCGCCCACCTGTTCGGCAATCTCGACGTTGGCGCCGTCCAGCGTGCCGACGGTCAGCGCGCCGTTCAGCGCCAGCTTCATGTTGCCGGTGCCGGAGGCCTCTTTGCCTGCGGTGGAGATCTGCTCGGAAATATCCGCCGCCGGGATCATCAGTTCGGCCACGGACACCCGGTAGTCGGGGATAAACGCCACCTTCAGCCGATCCCTCACCAGCGGATCGTTATTGATTTTCTCCGCCGCCTGATTGATGGCGTAAATGATGTTCTTCGCCAGGTAGTAGCCCGGCGCCGCCTTGGCGCCGAACAGGAATACGCGCGGCACGATGTCGAGGTTCGGGTTGTCGCGCAGTTGGCGATACAGCGACAGAATATGCAGCAGGTTCAGGTGCTGGCGTTTGTATTCGTGCAGGCGTTTGATCTGCACGTCGAAGATGGCGTCCGGGTTGAGCGTCAGCCCCATTACGCCGTGCACGTAGTTGGCCAGCGCCACCTTGTTGTCGCGCTTGATCTGCCGGTAGCGCTGGCGGAAAGCCGCGTCGTCGGCGTATTTCTCCAGCCCTTTCAGCGCGTCGAGATCGTTGGCCCACTCCACCTTCAGGGTTTGGTCGATCAGGCCGGACAGCGCCGGGTTGCACTGCTTAAGCCAGCGGCGCGGCGTGATGCCGTTGGTGACGTTATGGAATTTGTTCGGCCACAGCCGGTGATATTCCGGGAACAGATCCTTCACCACCAGATCCGAGTGCAGCTGCGCCACGCCGTTGACCGCGAAACCGCTGACCACGCACAGGTTGGCCATGCGCACCTGCTTGTCGTAGTGCACCGCCAGCTTGGCCCATACCGCCTCGTCGCCCGGCCAGTGCCGCTCCACCAACTTTTTGAAGTTGGCGTTAATCTGTTTGATGATCGAGAAATGGCGCGGCAACAGGCTGCGCACCAGCTTCTCGTCCCAGCACTCCAGCGCTTCCGACATCAGGGTATGGTTGGTGTAGGCGAAGGTGTTGCTGGTGACAGCCCAGGCCGCGTCCCAGTCCAGCTGATGCTCATCCAGCAGGATGCGCAGCATTTCCGGAATGGCGATGGTCGGGTGGGTGTCGTTCAGCTGGATCACTTCGTACTTCGGCAGGTCTTCAATCCTGCGCCCGGCCTGATGATGCTTGCGCAGGATATCCGCCACCGAGCAGGCGCACTGGAAATACTGCTGCATCAGGCGCAGGCGTTTGCCGGCCTGATGGTTATCGTTCGGATACAGCACCTTGGTCAACCTGGCGGCCTCGACGCCCTGCTTCTCAGCCTGCAGGAACTTGCCGTCGTTGAAATCGCCGAGATCAAACGGCTGCCGGTGAGTCGCCTGCCACAGGCGCAGCGGCTGGGTCACGCCGTTGCGAAAGCCCAGCACCGGCAGATCCCAGGCTTCGCCGCGCAGGGTGAACGCCGGGCGCCACAGCTCGCGGCCGTCGGCCTGTTTTTCCAGCTTGCCGCCGATGCCCACGTCCACCGCCAGCGCGGCGTTGTGACGGAACCAGGGGTAGCTTTCGCGCTGCCAGTTGTCCGGCGCCTCCTGCTGCTGGCCGCCGCTGAACGATTGGCGGAACAGCCCATACTGATAGTTCAGCCCGTAGCCGGTGGCCGGCTGCTCCACCGTCGCCATCGAATCGAGGAAACAGGCCGCCAAGCGCCCCAGCCCGCCGTTGCCCAACGCCGGGTCGGTTTCCTGCTCCAGCAGGTCCGCCAGCTTGACGTCCTGCTCCGCCAGCGCCTGTTCAACGGTGTCGTACCAGCCCAGGTTGATCAGGTTGTTCGCCGTCAGGCGGCCGATCAGAAACTCCATCGAGATGTAGTTCACATGGCGCAGCGGCCTGGCGTCGTTGCGCGGCGCCGGCTGCGCGGCCAGCTGTTCGGCCAGCGCGCGGCTTACCGCTTCCCACCATTGGTGCCGGGTCATCTGTTGTGCGGAACTGAGGCCGAACCGTTGCCACTGACGGGTCAGTGCCGCCAGAAAAGCATCCTTCTTGAGCGTAGGCTGTGACATAAGAAAAACTCTCTATCCAGTAAGTGGGTCGTCAAATTGCCGTTATCGTGCCGGGGAGAAACCCGGACGGCATCATCCCGCCTGAGGATTAGCTGGGGAGGAGGATTGGGGCGTAGCTGGAATTGTGATCTCAGGCACTTTTTGACTCCCTTGCACCGATGCAAAAAAGCCCACCGCCGGGCGCGGCGAGCACTGAGAACGCTGTTCCTGACGTTAGCACAGTTATTCGCACTGCTGAAGTTTTGTCCATGGCGGGAAATGCGATCCCGGGCGATAGCGCGGCGAGCCGGCGCTAAACGTAAAAAAGTGTGATCGATAGCAATTTAACTCCAAGCCAATGCGGAAGCTTGTTGCAATACGTTTAACGTTGTCAGAAGTTAGGAGGGCTATTAATTACGAACCATAAAATAATTAGCTCCACTCCGATCCCGGCGGGAGTCGCGATGATATGAACTCCTTCGGGCTGGCCTTAGGCGGCGGGAACCGCGATTTTTACCCTGGAATACTATGCTGATCCCATCAAAACTGAGCCGCCCGGTACGGCTGCAAAATACCGTGATCCGCGATCGCCTGTTGGCCAAGCTGGCCAGCGCGGGCAACTATCGCCTGACACTGGTCAATTGCCCGGCGGGATACGGAAAAACCACGCTGGTCGCCCAGTGGGCGGCCGGGAAAACCGACCTCGGCTGGTATTCGCTGGACGAAAGCGACAACCAGCCGGAACGCTTCGCCAGCTATCTGATCGCCGCGCTGCAGCAGGCCAGCGGCGGCCACTGCGTGAAGAGCGAGGCGCTGAGCCAGAAGCATCAGTACGCCAGCCTGTCGGCGCTGTTCGCCCAGCTGTTTATCGAACTGTCCGACTGGCACCAGCCGCTGTACCTGGTGATTGACGACTACCATCTGATCACCAACGACGCCATCCACGAAGCGATGCGATTTTTCCTGCGCCATCAGCCGGAAAACCTGACGCTGCTCCTGCTGTCGCGCACCCTGCCGCCGCTCGGCATCGCCAACCTGCGGGTGCGCGATCAGCTGCTGGAAATGGGCACGCAGCAGTTGGCGTTCAATCACCAGGAAGCCAAGCAGTTCTTCGATTGCCGGCTGGCCGCGCCGCTGGAGCAGCACGACAGCAGCCGCCTGTGCGATGAGGTCGAAGGCTGGGCCACCGCCCTGCAGCTGATTGCGCTGTCGGCCCGTCAGTCCGCCTCTTCCGCCCAGCTGTCGGCCAAGCGGTTGGCGGGGCTGAACGCCAGCCATCTGTCGGACTACCTGGTGGACGAGGTGCTGGATCGCGTCGACGCCGAGGCGCGCGCCTTCCTGCTGCGCTGCTCGGTGCTGCGTTCGATGAACGACGCGCTGATCGTCCGCCTGACCGGCGAAGACAACGGCCAGCAGCGGCTGGAAGAGCTGGAGCGCCAGGGGCTGTTTATCCACCGCATGGACGACACCGGCGAATGGTTCTGTTTCCACCCGCTGTTCGCCACCTTCCTGCGCCAACGCTGCCAGTGGGAGCTGGCGCTGGAGCTGCCGGGGCTGCATCGCGCCGCCGCCGAAGGCTGGCTGGCGCTGGGCTATCCGACCGAGGCCATCCACCATGCGCTGGCGGCCAGCGACGTCAGCATGCTGCGCGACATCCTGCAACAGCACGCCTGGTCGCTGTTCCACCACAGCGAGCTGGCCCTGCTGGAAGAGTGCCTCAACGCCCTGCCGTATGAGTGCCTGATCCAAAATCCCAAGCTGGCGCTGCTGCAGGCCTGGCTGGCGCAGAGCCAGCACCGCTACGGCGAAGTGAATACCCTGCTCGAGCGCGCCGAACGAACGATGCGCGAGCAGAAGGTTGAAGTCGATCAGACGCTGCACGCCGAATTCGACGCCCTGCGCGCCCAGGTGGCGATCAACGCCGGCAAGCCGGAAGAAGCCGAGCGCCTGGCGACCGAAGCGCTGAAGTTCCTGCCGCTGTCCAGCTATTACAGCCGCATCGTCGCCACCTCGGTGACCGGCGAAGTGCATCACTGCAAAGGCGAGCTGGCGCGCGCGCTGCCGATGATGCAGCAGACCGAACAGATGGCGCGCCGCCACCAGACTTACCACTACGGGCTGTGGGCGCTGCTGCAGCAGAGCGAGATCCTGATCGCCCAGGGCTTTCTGCAGGCGGCCTACGAAACCCAGGACAAGGCGTTCGAGCTGGTGCGCGAGCAGCACCTGGAGCAGCTGCCGATGCACGAGTTCCTGCTGCGCATCCGCGCGCAGATCCTGTGGTCGTGGTCGCGGCTGGACGAAGCCGAAGACGCCGCGCGCGCCGGCCTGAAGATCCTCGCCAACTACCAGCCGCAGCAGCAGCTGCAGTGCATCGCCATGCTGGCCAAGTGTTCGCTGGCGCGCGGCGATCTGGACAACGCCAACGCCCATCTGCAGCGCTGCGAAGCGCTGTTGCACGGCGCGCAATACCACCGCGACTGGCTGACCAATACCGACAAATCGCGGGTGATCCACTGGCAGATGACCGGCGACGCCGCCGCCGCCGCCCAATGGCTGCGGCAGACCGAAAAGCCCGGCATGGCGGACAACCATTTTACCCAGGGCCAATGGCGCAATATCGCCCGGGTGCAAATCCTGCTCGGCCAGCATGACGAGGCAGGAGTGGTGCTGGACGAACTGAACGACAACGCCCGCCGGCTGCGGTTGATGAGCGATCTCAACCGCAACCTGCTGCTCAGCAACCAGCTGTTCTGGCAACAGGATCGCAAAGGCGAAGCGCAGCAGGCGCTGATCGAGGCGCTGTCGCTGGCGAATCGCACCGGTTTTATCAGCCACTTCGTTATCGAGGGCGAGGCGATGGCGCAGCAGCTGCGCCAGCTGATCCAGCTCAATACGCTGCCGGAGCTGGAGCAGCATCGCGCCCAGCGCATTCTGCGCGACATCAACCAGCATCACCGGCATAAATTCGCCCATTTTGACGAGAACTTCGTCGATAAGCTGCTGACTCACCCGCAGGTGCCGGAGCTTATTCGCACCAGCCCGCTGACCCAGCGCGAATGGCAGGTGCTGGGGCTGATCTATTCCGGCTACAGCAATGACCAGATCGCCGGCGAGCTGGACGTGGCGGCCACCACCATCAAAACCCATATCCGCAATCTGTACCAGAAGCTGGGGGTCGCCCATCGGCAGGAAGCGGTGCAGCAGGCGCAGCAATTGCTGAAAATGATGGGGTACGGCGCCTAAAAACCACAACCTTGCTCTGGTCTTAATTGCCGCAGAGTTGGTTACAATACCGGCGTCCCCCAATCACGAGGCAGTCAGCAGTATGGAACAGTTTGAAGCGATCAACGTTGAGCAGGCGCACAGCCGTTGGCAAGACGGCAGCGCCGCCCTGGTCGACATCCGCGATCCGCAAAGTTTTGAAGCCGGGCATACGCCGGGCGCCTTCCACCTCACCAACGCCAGCCTGCCGGCGTTCATGCAGCAGAACGATTTCGATCGCCCGGTGATGGTGATGTGCTACCACGGCAACAGCAGCCGCAGCGCGGCGCAATACCTGTTGCATCAAGGGTTTGACGCGGTATACAGCATCGACGGCGGCTTCGAGGCCTGGGCGCGCCAGTACCCGCAGGACGTTGAAACCTCCGCCTAATTTGGCCCGCCGATCGCCGGCGGGTTGCTTTTCTTCGCCGTCGGCCGGCGTTTTTACTGTTTTTCACCGATCCCTTGTTTGCGCTCAGGATTTCGACGCTATAATCGGCCGTCTGGGCCGTCGACGCCAAAGCGGCGGCTAAAATCATCCACTTAGACGGAAGAGCAATGGTTAGAGTAATCGCCGTATCCAACCCGCGCCTGGCGCTGGCCTTTGTCGACTATATGGCGACCCAGGGCATCCGGCTTGAGCTGCGCAACAGCGGCGAGGCGGCCGAAATCTGGCTGGCGGACGACAGCCGGCTGGAGCAGGTGCAACATGAGCTGCAGCAGTTTTTGGTCGATCCGCTTAACCGCCGCTACCAGGCCGCCAGCTGGCAGACCGGCCATACCGACGCCGGCCTGCACTACCAGAGCGAATCCTATCTGCACACCTTGCGCAGCAAGGCCGGGCCGCTGACGCTGAGCGTGATGGCGCTGTGCATTGCGGTGTATATCCTGATGCAGCTGCTCGGCGACGACGTGGTGATGTACTGGCTGTCATGGCCGCAGGACAGCAGCCAATACCTGCAGCT